>CAMHOK010000033.1 GCA_946186735.1 uncultured Bacteroidales bacterium | reverse complement strand
AGACCAGCTGATTAATCTTGAACAAATGAACATCTGTTAAATCTGAGAAATCTGCTAAATCTGCGGGATATTTCATTATGACATCTGCTATTAAACGAAAATCCCTACGGGATATGCCTGCGCTTTGTTCGACTATACTATTAAACGAAAATCCCTACGGGATAAGTTATCAATTCTTCATCTTTTTTCTGTACTTTTGGGTTGTGGTCTTAAAAAAATGATAGTCTTTTGACTCTGATTTAGGTTAGTTTTTTATGTTGTTCTTAAAAAATGTATGTGTTTTAGTAAGATTGTGCCTTTCCCGTATCAAAAAAAACCTCTAATTTTGCGACCGATAAAGAATGGCTCATTCCTAAGTCGGTTTTTTAGCCTTGTTTTTAAGCCGTTTAGCAAGCTCTGAAAAGAGCATTAAATGCGGCAAGGAGGCAGCAGAAAGCGTCAGACCTATGTGAGCCGATGGTAAATGAAAATCGTATAAACCTATATTATGAAGAGATTTTACTTTCTTTTTCTTGCAGTGATTGCAAGTTGTTTTTATCTTCAAGCTCAGCAGTTTCCTAATTCTGACTTTGAGCAATGGGATGCCATCAATTATTGGGGCGATAAGTTTAGTAGCGGACAAGAACCTAAGGGTTGGCACGGCTCTCATGTGTCGAAAGAGGCAGCCGGTGTGGTTGTAAAAGAAGCAGTTACATCGAAGGCAGCCGGTCGCTCAGGCGGTAGTAGTGTGTTAGTACAGAACATAAGAGTAGGTGCAGCCGGTATATATGAGAACACTCCCGGTTATTTCGCACTCGGTACTCCTTGGCAATACCTCAAGGGACTGGATGTGAATAATGCTACCGGTGGTACATCGGGCGGTCTGAACTTCACTTATCGTCCTGACTCTATTGAGGTATGGATCCGTCGTCAAGGCGACCATATCAAGGACGAGAACTTCAATATCCTTTTCTATTCGTGGAAAGGAACATCTAAGGGTAGTCAGTATCAAGGAAAGAGTGGCGCGTGCGCCCCGGTTGATGATTCGCGTTATAACACCAATGAGGAGTCGGATATCCGTCAGGCATTGGATGCTAACAAGTGCGGTACTGACGAGAAAGCTACTCAGATAGCCGAGGCATGGGTAAAGGGTAACGATCTTTACGAAGATTGGACCAAGCTGGTTATCCCTATCTATTATATGACCGACGATGTGCCGGAGAAATGTAATATGGTGTTTGCTTCTTCGGGCTATCCTAATTTCCGTGTAGCTTCCGGTATCTACGAAGGCAACGGGTTGCTGGTGGACGATGTACGCCTCATCTACTCGTCGAAGATAGAACACCTCTATATCGGAGGCAAGGAGTGGAAGGGCTTCAATAAAGATGTGGTGTCGCCTAATATCCAGACCTACTCGGTAGGCAATGTCAGTTCTATACCTCAGGTTGAGGGTCGTCGTGGTGTGGGCAAACTGACCAACCTCAGAGGAACGACTGCTAATTTTGCCGGTCGCAAGCTGACGAGTAAGGAGATGACTATCGTCAAGCAAGGTCAGGTGGACGGCGACCCGATGGAGATACAGGTGAAAGCCGAAGACGGATCGTCCACCACCACTTATCTTATTCAGTTCGTCTCTAAGCAGTCGAACAACTCACGCTTGGCAAGCATACTCATCAACGATGAGCCGCTTGCCGGTTTCAACGGTTATCTGCAGCAATATAATGTGGAGTTGCCATACGGAACGACAGCCACTCCGAAGGTTAGTTATGAGAAGGCAGAGGACGCTCAGGATGTGAAGATCACTCAGCCCACCTCTACCACCGGTACTGCCACTATCGTTGTGACGGCTCAGGATGGCAAGACGCAGAGCACCTATACTCTTAAGTTCTCGGTAGCACAACTCTCCGACAACACCCTTGCCGACATCTTGGTTGATGGTGAGTCGCTCAACGGGTTCGTCTCCACCAAGCGTAACTACACCGTAGAGTTGCCTCTCGGCACAACAGCCGCTCCTAAGATAACATGGAAATCGGCATATAAGACCGGTGAGCAGACCATCACGTTGGTGTCGAACACATTGGATGGCGGTGCACAGATATCGGTTAAGGTGCCGGGCAACACCAAGGAGAACATCTATAAACTCACATATAAGATAACGGCATCCACTTATTCTTACCTCAAAGACCTGCGTGTGGGTGGTAAGACGGTGGACGATTTCATGGCAGAAAAGACCGACTATTATATCTCTCTTCCGATGGGAACGACCACGCTGCCGGCTATCGACTATACTAAAGGCGACCAGTATCAGACCGTCAGTGTTGATAAGAAAGGTGTGGACGAGACCACTCGTATCACCGTAACGGCTGCCTCGGGTGCGCAGACTATCTATCGTCTGAACTTCTCGGTGCTCAAGTCGTCGAACAGTCAACTGAAAGCTATCATGCTCGATGGCAAGATGATGGACGGGTTCGATCCGGACGTGTATGAATATACTATAGCTCTTGGCACAGGTGCAACTGCTGCACCAAAGATTACTTATACTCAGGGTGATGACTACCAGACCGTAACGGTGCGCGATGGCGGACTGACAGGAACGACGCGTGTGATAGTAACGGCAGGTGATGGCTCTACCCAGACCTACACCATCCGCTATTCTGTCACCTCGTCCACTGTCAACACCTTGAAGATGATCTATGTGGGAGGTAAGGCTCTTGACGGGTTCGCTGCCGATAAGTTAGAGTACGACTATCAGTTGCCCCAAGGCACCACCTCGTTGCCTGCCGTCACTTTCGATAAGGGTGATGAGGCTCAGACCGTCACCACTCGTACATTCAGCGGACTGACAGGCGACTATAAGTTAGCGGTTAAGCCGCAGTCGGGTGCCACTCAGACTTATATCATCCATTTCTCGGTGCTCACCTCGTCGAACACCACGCTCAAGATGATCTATCTTGACGGCAGTAAGCTTGATGGCTTCTCTTCGTCGCAGTTGTCTTACTCTCTGACCTTGCCGATGGGCACGACCACTCTCCCGACCATCACATGGGATGTGGCAGACGCCTCGCAGCGTGTCATACTCACCGACGGTGTGCTCAACGGCACTGCCTCGCAGCTGAGAGTGATAGCAGGCGACGGCTCAAGCAGCACTTATAGCCTTAGTTTTGTGGTGCCGATAGCCGGTGTGAGCACACTGCTGGACCTGAAAGTGGGAGGTCAGACGGTTGAGGGCTTTGCTCCTGACAAGACCGAATATACTATTTCTCTCCCGCAGGGCACCACTACCTTACCGCTGATCACTTATACTCCTAACGATGAGTTCCAGACGATAAGGAAGACCGAGGGTGGGGTCAACGGCGATACGCGTATCGTTGTTCGCGCACAGAACGGTTCGACCACTACTTATGTGCTGCATTTCTCAGTCAACAAGTCGAGCAACGCACTGCTTGCCAATATCCTTGTTGGAGGCAAGAGCCTGAGCGGCTTCGCACCTGAGGTGTTCGATTACGACACCGTGTTGCCATCGTCGGTTAGTCGTGTGCCTAACGTGACGTGCACTAAGGGTGAGTCGTCGCAGACCATCAGCATACAGAACGGTTCGTTCTCTACGCCTACCGTCATCCGTGTAACAGCTGAGGATGGAACGACCAAGACCTACACCATCAGCTTCTCGCAAGAACATTCGGAGAATGCATACCTTAATATGATATATTTAGACAGTGTGGCTCTGCCGGGCTTCCAGTCGTCGCGCTTAGAATACTCGTACAACCTTGAGTTGGAGGCAACGCGCTGTCCGGTCATCACTGTTGATAAGAACGATGGTCAGCGCGTGTCTATCACCACTCCTGCACTGACCGGTACGGCATCTATCGTTGTGGAGCCTGAGACGGGCGAGAAGAACACCTACACCATACGCTTCACCCAAGCCGCTTCCACCAACAGTCAGCTTCGCTCTATCAGTTTAGACGGTCAGCAGATCCCTGACTGGAATCCCGAAATAACTGAATATAATATTATCCTTAACTCTACTGTCTTGCCTAAGGTGAGCTATGAGTTAGGTGATGAGTACCAAAGAGTTTATCTAACAGAGGGAACGCTCACGGAGAAAACTTATCTGAAAGTGGTGGCAGCCGACGATACCTACACCGTCTATTCGATAGCTTATACTCTTCAGACCTCTACCTCGGATGTCAATAGTCTGACGGATATCACTCTCAACGGTCGCTCAATCATTGGTTTCGATGCAGAGCAGTCGGACTACAGTTATCAGTTGTCAGCAGGTGAGACAGCTGCTCCTACTATCAGTGCTCGCAAGGCAGACCCGTCGGAGACGATCATCATCGTTCAGCCCTCTTCCGTAGGTGAAGCAACTATTGAGGTGATGGCAGGCAACGAGTCGTCGAAGACCTATACGGTGAACATTGAGAGCACCCTCTCTTCCAACAGTGAGCTGGCAGGCTTGAGCATCAATGGTGAGGACATAGCTCTGCAACCCTCTGTTCACAGCTATAGTGTTGACCTGCCCGATGGTACGACCTCTCTTCCTACTATCAACGCTACTGCAGGCGATCAATATCAGCAGATAAAAGTCATCAACAACTCGCTCTACTCGCCGGCTTTCGTCAAGGTAACGGCACAAGACGGCTCGTCCACCTTATATACTATCAATTATCAACTTAACCCATCGGCTCTCTCTACCCTTGCAGATCTGAGGATAGATGGTCAGTCGATAGTCGGTTTTGATCCAAACACCCTTACTTACAACTATCAGTTACCTCGCGGTTCTGCAGCTTTAGGTGAGGTGAGTGCAGTGAAGGGTCATCCGGCACAGACGGTGAGCATCACTATGCCTCAGAGAGAGGGACAAGGAACAGTGAAGGTGGTGGCAGAAGATGGTCAGACGACAACAGTCTATACTTTTGATGTGAGTGTGGAGATGTCGTCTAATGCTGAATTGAGCTCTCTGAGTGTTAACGGCACTGATATCCGTCTCGCAGGCGTTTATGACTACACCGTCAGCATACCCGCTTTCTCTGTACCTGAACTTCATTATCAAGCAGGTGATGCTATGCAGACCATAGGTGTGGTGGACAACGGAGACAAGGGAGCTACTATCATCGTCACAGCAGAAGACGGACAGAAGACTAATGTCTATACCATCAACTATACTCAGATACCCTCGTCGGATGCCACTCTTGCCGACCTGCTGGTGTTCAATGGGGTGGAGTATGAGTCGATCTTCTCGGCTCAGACCACCGACTACAACTACCAACTCGCTTGGCGTACACGACAAGTACCTTCTTTGTGGCCTGTGGCTCATGCCAAAGGACAGACTATTGAGGTCGATTATGGGGCAGTGAACCAGACCACTACTATCACTGTTAAGGCTCAGGATGGTACGACGAAGACTTATACTGTCTTCTTTGAGGTAGAGAAGTCTAAGAACGCACAGTTAGAAGATGTGGTATGTGAGTTGGGTGATGTCAATTTTGCACCTCAGACCAACGACTACCTCATTGAGTTGCCTTACGGTACTACTGTGGCTCCAATGCTCAGTTATACAAAGCAAGAAGAGGAGCAGAAAGTGATCTATACTTATGCATCGATTGATAAGACCTCTACTATTAAGGTGGTGGCTGAGGACGGTACAGAGAACACTTACTCTTTCCGCTTCACCGTTCCTTATTCCGACAAGCCCAACACTCTGCCGACCGTAATGGTCAATGGTATAGGATATGCCCTCGGCGATAACGCCGGCGTTGACATACCCCTGCCTTATGGCACAAAGAAGATGGAGGTGTCGGTTCCGACAACCAACTTCGAAGAGCAGACCTATGAGATAGTCAATGGCGGACTCTATCAGCCTACCACTATCACCGTCTATGCCCACCGCGATGATGAGCCGGCCAAGGTCTATACCCTCAATCCGAAGTTGGAGACTACCTATCCCACAGCTCTGACCTCGATAACTATCGACGGCGTTGAGCTTAGTGGTTTTGAGAAAGACAAGCACTCGTATGTGCTCAGCGTAGCCGATGAGCCTACGACGGTAACTGCGGTGGCATATAACAGCAATATGCAGGTAGATGCCGAGAACCTTGTGTCCACCAAGATGCGTCGTATAGCCGTTGAAGATCCGAATGGCGAATGGAATACTTCTTACTACGATATATATTTCTATTATCCGAACGACCTTACATTCGATCTTAGCTTCGACCAGTTCGATAAAGTAAGCAACACACTGAAGGGTGCAGGATTGATGGATATGTCGGACGAAGTACATAAAATGGCGGGTATATTGCCTTGTGCAGTTGTTAAGATAGGTGATTTTAAAGATGATACTCATTCAGGAAAAGTACCTCATGGATGGAACTCACCAATGACCGCCAACACCACAGGTCTGAAAAATAAGAAAGATATGGGGTATATTAATATGGGTTGGAAAGAAATTTTTACGGGCAATTGCTGGGTGTGGGATGCCGCCAATATTAATATAGAGACCTTTATTGGTAATCAAATCAATGACTATGACCCTGAGAACTATGTTACTCAGAACTCGTCTGTCAAGTTGCAAGGAGCATCATCAGCTCAGTTGTCAACAAAATATGTAACCACTTCGGCAGAGTCGCTTCCTGCAGTACTCTCTCTCTCAAAACAGTCGGTTAGTATAGGTATGTGGATGCTTGATGGTGCACTTGATGCTCTTGGTGATAGTGTTTCAAGCATGCTTGCAGCCGCTTCTGCTCCGACGACCCTTACTTTTGGTGAGCCTATCACTTTCCGTAACTCGCCCGACCGTCTGACGATGATGGCTATGCCAAAGTCGCACCAGAAGATAGAGTCATGGAGTATGAGTTATGTGGTCAATGGTAAAGCAGCTGTTAATTACGAAGGTAGTTATGCATCTTCGCAATGGATAGAGATAGATGAGGACATAGCCTACAACGACAATCCTATAACTCTTGATATACGCATCAACAGTGCTCACACCGAGATACCTCACGACACTTATGTTAAGCAAGAAGGTCAGCAAGAGGAGAACCAATATCGTTCGACCCTTATCGTTGATAATCTGCAGTTCTACTATAACTCTGAGCTCACCGGACTTAAGGTCAATGGTCTGGCGGCTGATAAGAGTGGAGATGAGTTCAGCATCACTCTCGATGGTGAGACCTACTACGGCAAGCCGGTGCTTGAGTTCGAGAAAGGAGTACCTGACCAGATGCCTACCGTCACTTGGAACACCGACTACACGGAGGCTACTATCGTCAATATGGCTGAGGACTGCGATACGAAGACAGAGTATAAGCTCACCATCAACCGTCAGCTCTCTGCCGACAATACTCTCAAGAGCGTTATTCTTGATGGTAGCGATTGGACTGCTTTCAACCCCGCCAAGACCGAATATACCATTACATACGATGATAATCAACCCTCTCTTCAGGTACTTCTTAGCTCCATCCGCTCTACTGCTGTTTATAGCCGTGCCGCTGATGTTACAACGATAGTGGTTAAGGCAGAGAACGGTGATGAGAAGACTTATACCTTCACATATCAGAAGAATACCAAGCCTGTTTCGGCTGATGCAAGCTTTGTGGCTACGAAGATTGATGGAAAGAACTCTCAGATCGAGACTTTCGTTACCTTGCAGAAGGCCTACGATGAGCAAGAGATTGTGTTTGACGAGACCTTAGGCACAATCGTCTGCACCGCTTCAGACGCCACAACCACTTCGACTAAGGCTATTGCTGACTTCAAGGAGACGGTGGTTGCCGTGCCTACCTCGGCACAGTTGCAACGCCTCTCTGACGGCGAGGGTGTGATGCTCCAAGGCTTCGATGCAGCTACTCTGAATTATACAGAGGACTATGGAACACTCTTCTCTTTCACTCGTCGTGATGCCGGCGATAAGGTAGTTGTGACGATTACCGACACTCAGACTCAACTGAGCCTGAAGGGTAGCGGAGCAGCTGTGGATGAAGATAATGCCCGGTTCACCTACCTCATCTCCACCCCCGAACCTACCACCGACAATCCTTACTTGGCTGACATAAAGATCAATGGTGTGTCGTTTGCCGACTTCTATGAGACAGAAGAGGAGTATGTCATTAACGACCTTAATGCCAAGATCGAACCTGTCCGCCGTGAGGATGGTCAGACAGTGAGCATCACTTATATTGACGGTGAACAGAAAAAGATGGCTCCTGCACGCAAGCGTATGCCTAAGCTTGTCAATGGTATCAAAGGTACATACATCATCAAGACTACTTCTTCAGACCTCAGCAAGGTTCACGAGATTTATATCTACCTTAAGTATGTAGAGAGCGCGGATGCCCGTCTGGCAGCTCTTGGATTAGACGGACAGAGTCTCACTCCTTCTTTCAATCCTGACATCTTCCAATATGAGGTTACCATACCGGTGGCTGAACCCAAGACAGAAGAGGCAACCATGCCGGGCATAACTGCTATCGCAGGTGCTAATGGTCAGAATATTGTGATCGAAGATAATGGTTTGGGTAACACCTCTTATGTCATCGTTACTGCCGAGAACGGTACTGAGCAACAGTATGAGTTGACGGTCAATGCACAACCCTCGTCGTACTGCAAGCTGGGTATGATAGAGGTTAACGGCAGTCAGGTAGAGCTCGTGGACGGCGTGGTAGAGTATGATGTGGTACTCAAACAACTCGGTGTGCCTACCGTAGAGGTGTCCTCGCCCGACATCGTTGCCAACAAGAACATCCTCAAGTCGGTTTCACAGACCTCGGCACAGATAGAGGTGACGGCAGAGAACGGCGACATGCTCACCTACACCCTCAACTTCAGCTATCACCCCTCGCTCACCGATGCTACTCTCAAGAACATACTCATCGATGGTAAGACCCTCAAAGACATCAACGGTGATCTCTTCCAAAGCGACATCTACGACTACGAGGTGGTTATGCCATGTGGTACAACAACAATGCCTATCGTCAATATAGTGAAGAAGTACGACGAGCAGATTGTCAGCACCTATCCGCAGATTCTCTCGTCTTATCCTCAGGCGTTGGAAGCAGTGCTTACTGTGGATGTGGCATCGTCTGATAACATGAACCAGCAGACCTACACCATTCACTTCACCACAGCTAAGTCAGACAACTGCCGATTGGCAGGTCTGTCGCTCAACTATGAGCCTCTGGCGGGCTTCTCGCCTTATCAGACCACTTATACCGTTGAGCTGCTCTCGCCTGACTTCGAGGTGCAGTATGTGCGTGGCGATGAGAACCAGACGGTGGTTATTGATACGCAGACAGAGGGAAAGATACTCATCGATGTAACATCTGAAGACCTCTCGTGCACCACCCGTTATCAGATCGACTATACTATCTATCACTGCAGCCTGTCCACCCTGAGTAATATCTTGCTCGATGGTGTCGGTCTCGTCGGTTTCGAGCCGGAGAAGACTGCTTATCAGATAGTCCTGCCGATGGGCGTAAGGACTATACCTGACATAGCCGCTATCGCTGCTTGCGACGGACAGAAGATCGAGTACGACATACGCGACATCAGCGAGCCCTCGGTCATCACCGTCACCTCAGCCGACGACGTGAACACCACCTCTTACTCGTTGCAGTTCATCATCCAACTCAGCAAGAACACCGACCTCGACGCTATCACTGCCGATGGCGAGATCATCGACGGCTTCCGTGCCGACTCTATCTATTACGAGTATTTCCTGCCGGTAGGCACTCGTCAGATGCCTGAGTTGGCTTACATCCTCTCCGATGTGAACGCTCAGGTGCAGCAGACAGATGTATATAAGACAGTCTATCGTCGCGACACACGCTTCCAAGTGACAGCCGAAGATGGTAAGACACGTCGGACCTATGCCGTTATCTATAATGTGCTCAAGTCGGGTGTTGACACCTTGTCGATGATCTATCTTGACGATGTGCCTCTTGAGGGTTTTGCAGGCAAGCAGAACACCTATAGTGTGACCCTTCCGGTGGGCACCGCAACGCTGCCTCACCTGACCGTAGATAAGGGCGATGAGTATCAGCAAGAGCCTGTTGTCAAGACTCTGCATACCGACCAGATGAGTGCTTCATACGAGATAACAGCCTGCGCTGAGGACAGCACTCTGAGAGTCTATACCGTTGACATACGCATAGCTCAGTCAGAGGTATGCACCCTCCGCTCAATAACAGTCAATGGTGTGCCTATCGAGGTGAATGGTATAGGTTACACAGGTAGTGCCGCTTTCTCGCCCGAGATAACCTCTTATACTATAGAGTGGGCAGTGGGTACACCTTCGTCACCACTACCTCAGATAGAAGCGGTAGCAGGCGATGCTTACCAGACGATAGAGAAGCTCACAACTCTCACCTCGCTTGACGGAACGGTTCATTTCAACGTGACAGCCCAGAACGGCGATATGAAGAGTTATATAGTCAATTCTGTGCTCCGCCATTCGTCGGTGGACACACTCACGATGATCACTCTTGATGGTGTTGACCTCGAAGGGTTCCGCGGACAGACCAACAGCTATCAGGTAGAGCTGCCATTGGGCACCACCTCTTATCCTCAGATAGGCTATGAGACGGCTGAGCCGTGGCAGACGGTAGAAGGACCCAAGCTCGTGGCATCGACCGCTTACACCGCCACTTATATCCTCACCGTTAAGGCAGAACAGGGCAATCAACGCACCTACACCGTCAGCTTCAGCATACCTCGTTCAGGTAACGACCGCTTAGAGATGATTTACCTCAACGACCAGCTGCTCCAAGAGTTCGAACCGACCACCAACTACTACACCATCACCTTGCCGGTAGGCTCAACCGAGCTGCCTCAGATCACCTGGGATGGCGGCGACCAATGGCAGACACAGACACTGCTGCAAGGACAGCTGCCGGGCGAGACATACATCGTGGTAACAGCACAGGCCGGCAACACCCGCACCTATACCCTCCATTTCGTCGTGGCTAAGTCAACAGAGGCTGGTCTGAGCATGATTTATGTGGATGGACAACCGGTGCCCTCTTTCGATGAAGAGCTGTATGAATATACGGTGGAGCTCCCGTACGGAACAGACGCTATGCCACATATCAGTTACGACAAGAAAGAGGAGGCTCAGACGGTACACACCACCACGCTCGCATGGCAACATCAGATAGAGGTGACGGCTGAAGACGGACAGACAAAGAAAACCTACACCGTCAACTATCAGATAGGCAAGTCAGACAACGCTCTGCTTAAGTCTATCATGCTTGACGGAGTGCTTATCGACGGTTTCGATCCTCTCACTTTCGACTACGACATTGAGCTTCCTGCCAACACAACGGTATTGCCGACGCTGAGCTATCAGCAAGGCGATGAGCAACAGTCGGTGGGCTATTCCGAGGGCTTCGACTCTTACACTATAGAGGTGGTAGCAGGCGATGGCGTGACGACCAACACTTACACCATCAACTTCACTATCGCTCTCTCGGGTGAGAACCGCTTGTCGCTCCTGAGTATCGACGGTCAGCTGCTCGATGGTTGGGACCCCGACACGCTCATCTACCATATCGACTACCCCGTTGGTACCACTATCGACCAACTGCCCACTATCGACCATCTGACTTATGTGCCGGTCGATCCGCTGTCGGTGGTTAGTCTTATCCAACAAGACTCGCTCACAATGACGGCGCTCGTCACTGCTCAGAACGGCGACATCAGAGTGTATGTCATCGAGCAGAAGATACTCTTGTCAGACAACTCACTGCTCCGCGACCTCAGAGTGGGTGGTATCACCATCAACGGTTTCGACCCCGCAGTCTTAGAGTATGTCTATGAGATCTATGAGGGTCAGCTGCCGCCTGAAGTAGAGGCTGAAGCACAAGACACACTTGCCGAGGTGGCAATAACGATGGGTGGAGTAGGAGAGAAGACCTATATCTACTGCACCGCAGCCGATGGCTCAGAGACGGCATATACCATACTGTTCGCTATCTCTGACATCAACGGACAGAACACGCCTAACAGCAGTTCGTGCTACTGGATGCATATACCGGGAACGACGCAATATAAGGCTGTTACTATCAGCATGAATGTGCAGTGTGCTATCTACGACATCAATGGTCAGTTGCTCCTGCGTCAGGAAGTTCCGATGGTCAACCCCAATAAGGTGGATGTGGGAGAGAACAACCAAGGACAGCAGATCATACTCACCGTTGACCCGAGTGCTGAAGGGGCAATCTTCGATATACCGCAGCTGAACCGCGCTTATTTCTATGTCTTCTTCCAAGACGACATGAAGATATGCTCCGGCAAGTTCAGCCTCGCCAACTAACCCCTAACAGCGAAGCGTTCTAACAGTGTAACGGTCTAACAGCGAAGCGTTCTAACATGGCATCCATCATTGGCATAACAGGTGGCATAGGCTCAGGTAAGTCTCTTATCTCGTCCGGTTTGAGGCAGATGGGCTATGAGGTGTATAACACAGATAAGGCTGCTCGTCGTCTGATGAACGACGATGCAGACCTTAGATGTGCTATCATCGGTCTGCTTGGCGATGTGTATGAGGACGGGAAGTTGGTGGCAGCTCGTGTGGCAGAGCAGGTCTTTGCTGACGAGAAGAAGCTCAGCGCGCTTAATGCTATCGTTCATCCGGCTGTCTTCCGGGACCTCAAGCATGCGGCTCAGATGTCGGACCGTGAGTTCTTGTTTGCCGAGTCAGCCATACTCTTCGAGTCGGGCATGCAGTCGTTATGCCGTTGTGTTATCACGGTGTCGGCTCCTGAGGAGCTGCGGATAGAGCGTACTATGGTGCGCGATGGTGTCGGACGCGAAGAGGTTATAAGCAGAATGAGTAAACAGATGAGCGACAAAGAGAGGGAAGAGTTATCCCAATTTGTTGTGAAAAACGGCAAAAATGCCAAAATTTCAGATATCTGTTTTGATATTATAAATTTTCTTCGTAACTTTGTCGGTTGAATAGCGGTGCGCCGAGCGTTGTGGATGTTGCTGTGGGCACGCTATCGGCTGATAAAGTGGAAATACAAGACTTCATATTTCGTTGTTTTGCAAGTGGTAGTAGTGGCAACTGCTATTATCTTGGCAATTATCATCAAGGTATCTTGATTGATGCCGGCATCTCTGCTCGTCAGATCCAGCGCGACCTAAGGTCGATGGGGCTTGACATGTCGAGTATAATGGCAGTGTTAGTTACTCACGACCATGCCGACCATATCCGTGCTGTGGGTACTCTGGGTGAGCGTTTTCATATACCTATCTATGCTACCAAAGAGATACATCAGGGTATAGACCATAACTATGGCGTGCAGGAGAAGCTGAAGACCTCGCGCCGCTATTTCGAGAAGGGTGTGCCTTTCAGTTTGTTTGGTATGACCATCAACACTTTCGGTATCTCTCACGACTCGACCGACTGCGTTGGTTATGTCATCGATTATATGGGTGAGAGGTTCATGATAGCAACTGATGTGGGGTGTCCGAACGACGACCTGCGTGCTTATCTCAAGACCGCTGACCACTTGGTTATCGAAGCTAACCACGATGAGCAGATGTTGCTCAATGGTCCTTATCCTACCTATCTGAAGGAGCGTATCTTGTCCGACAAAGGGCACATGAGTAACATCACTTGTGGTCATCTGCTGCAAGAGGCTTATCACAAGTCGATGAAGCATATTTTCCTTTGCCATCTCTCGCAAGAGAACAACGACCCGGAGGTGGCTGCTCAGACGGTCAAGGATTGTCTGAGGGAGATAGGGGTGGATACTGAGCACGACCTGCTGCTCATGCCTTTGGAGCGACTCACACCTTCGCCTATCTTCACTTTCAGCAAACAATAAGTCTCACACCAATCAACTCATATAACTATGGACACACGCTTAGTCATCATCCCCACCTACAACGAGAAAGAGAATATCGAGGCTATCATCAGCGCAGTAATGAACCTACCCTTAGAGTATCATGTGCTCGTCATCGACGATGGCTCGCCCGACGGTACTGCTTCTATCGTTCATCGCTTGATGGAAGAGAAATATACGGATAAGCTCTTCATAGTGGAGCGCACCGGCAAGCAGGGCTTAGGTACGGCATATATATGCGGCTTCAAGTGGGCCATTGAGCATAAGTACGACTATATCTTCGAGATGGATGCCGACTTCTCGCATAACCCCGAAGACCTCTTGAAGCTCTACAAAGCATGTGCCGAGGAGGGAGCAGATGTGGCTATCGGTTCGAGGTATGTGACGGGCGTCAATGTGGTCAACTGGCCTATGGGGCGAGTGCTCATGTCGTATTTCGCTTCGAAGTATGTGAGGTTTGTGCTTGGAGTTGATATTCACGACACTACCGCAGGTTTCATGTGCTATAAGCGTGAGGTGCTTGAGACTATCGAGCTCGATAAGATTCGTTTCAAAGGTTATGCCTTCCAGATAGAGATGAAGTTCACCGCATATAAATGCGGCTTCAAGATCAAAGAGGTGCCTATCATCTTTATCAATCGTGTTCTTGGCACCTCGAAGATGTCAGGCGGTATCTTCTCAGAAGCACTGTTAGGAGTGGTGCAACTGAAGATGTCGTCATGGACTCGCAAGTATCCGAAGAGAGGTTGTTAGACCCTTTCATGGTATTCAAGCATTAATCCCTAATGTAGTCATTTGTTTTTAATTCGTTTAATAGAAAAATCAATTTGTTATGAAGACTAATGCTTTCAAACTGATGTTTGTGCTTGTTGTGCTCGTGCTGTTATCAGCTTGCGGGCAATCGGAGGTAGAGACTGATTTAGAAAAAAATGCAACATTCATTCCCAAACTCTCATTCCGATTGCAGGGACAATTGACTAAAGATGCCAACAAAATGCTCGAAGCCTATGGGTTTACTATTGAAGAAATTGCTAATGGTGTGTATAGCGCAGTTATACCTTTAAATGAAAAAGATTCTAATAGTCTTGACAAATATATGGTTGTTACAGGCTCAGAACGCTTGCGTGTTGATCAAGTCGAATCAAGGGAAGTGTTGACATCGAGAAGTGATGTAAACACCTTGAACGAGATCTGGGAGGGAGTAGCTGAAGAGAAGATAGAGTATGATTTGTGGGTTGGGCAGATACAGATAGAGAACAAGTATTATCTTTTTGCTGATGGTCCCATCATCAATGAATATGAAGAGGCGTTGCAGCAGGAAGCGGTACAAACGTTCTTCGATTCGCAACAACTGAAGACGATGGCGTCGTTGATTGTCAATTCCAAATCTGCTTTCCGTAAATTGAAAAAAGAAACTAACTTTACTGTTGATCGTCGTGGCTTTGCTCAGACTTATGCAAAAATAAAAGATAGGAAAAACCAAGATTATCCGGGTATATACGCAACCATCTACTATGGCTACCTTTTTGATGGTGCGATAAATGTTGGTGATGAATATGAATTGGTAAATTACGATTATCTCAATTTCGGAGTTACATCCGAGCTTCCTTATGGTTTGATTAGTATGTATGTTGAGCAATTACTTTACTATTTGGAGATGATGACAGATATAATAA
>CAMHOK010000032.1 GCA_946186735.1 uncultured Bacteroidales bacterium | reverse complement strand
ATAGTAAAGTTGATCAATAACAATGATGATAAAAGGATTTTGCGTTTCATATTATACATTAATTTGATATAGAAGAGATAATATATTTTTGCAAAATTATGTGGAAATATTGATATATGCAAATTATTTATTGAAAAATTTTTAAGAAATAAGGTTTTATGAAGTATTCTATGTTCAAAAAGTGGGGGACTTTTTGAACTCAACGGGGTCCCCACAAGCAAGCGTAGTGGGGTGTTCTCCGCGCCGCAATTACTCCGAAAAACACTCACCGGGTGTTTCTCGGTGCGGCTTCGACGAACGATAGACAACTCTCTCACTTGCAATAGCGATAGATAGTGGATTTGCGGACATTGAAATAGTTAGTCTCGTCGGTGGAGAGGATACGATAATAAGGGGTGGAGTTCCACGATATGCTTCCATCGGCAATAGTCATGTCCTCGCCCGTGTCGTTCTCTACATACGGAGCAATCATCTGTTGCCATCGGCGGATACGCTCAGCGCTGCCCGAGGCAGTGAAATAATCGTCGTTGTCAACCAGCTCGAGCAAGTATTGCTTATATCGCTCCGTATATTCTGCGATAGAGAACACTTTGCGGCACAGCAGGCGGTCGCCTCCTAAACTACCCCAACGAAGCGGGTTCTGCTTTCCCGTGTCCGACAACTTGCCATCTTGTGAGACGCCGAGCGAATGGTCGTAGTCGAAGGGAATGAAATAGAAGCGGCTACGAGAGTCGAAATAGAAATAATAGTTGTTCTGTCCTATCCAATAGTCGTCCCACATGCCAACCGTCACGTTGACCGCCATCATACGCAAGAACAGGTCGATGTCGATATGCTGTTCGATATAGCTCTTGAGCTCCGCAGAACCGCTTGCGAGCGGGCGCATCTGCTCCATGAAGTTATATAGTTGTTGCCCGGCAGAAGGCAGTCCTGTCTGTTTGTTGGTCTTGAGCGAATAGACAAACTCTTTTTCTTCGGTGGTTATACCCATCTGACGCGTACCGTTAGTGTTGAAATCCGAGAGGTTGGCGCCCCACGCTGCTTTCCATAAGTTACCATCCTCATCGGGTAGGAAGCCGTCTTTGCGTCGGTCGGCAAGCCACCCTTTCCTCACACCCTCAATCATCTCATACACGCCCATATACACAGGTTTCTTGTCGCCTTCGATACTGATCGACAGCCGGCAATAAGAGGCGCGAGGGGCTGTCCACACACCAAAGCGGCGGAAGAGGTCGTAGCAATAGATCTCGCGCACATAGGTAGGCTCCTCGCGGAAGCACTTGAGGATGATACGGTCGGAACCAAAGAAGCGCTCACCCGTCTCATACTCGGTGAACTTCACTCCGAAATGGACACGACGAAAGCTATTGCCATCCTGATGTTTCTGCCCTTGCTGCCCCTCGACACGGCGTCGTGAGGTGTTACCTCTCAGACGCAGACCTACGCTGTCGCGCACCCACACATCGCTGCCCTTACGCATCTCCCACCGCGCCGGCACATACAGGCGCGTGTTCTTGTTGCGGTCGTAGTTACTGAGGAAAGTGTTCCAGTCGGCTTCGGTAACGGTGAGCTTTATCTCGGGCACGGCATTGAGGTCGTAGAGGTAGTCGGGATTGCGTTTTTGGTCGGCTGTCTCCACCTGCTCTTTATCATCGCCTCCTGCGCCATGGTTATTGCCGGCTCCTTGTTCATCGTCAGGAGGGTTAGGCGACTGACAAGAGAAAAAGAAGAGCATGAGCAGAATCGATAAAAGACTGACAAGGAGGTCGGGTGTCAGTCGTTGGGGTCTATGTGGTATCATCATTAGCATTGCGGTTGCTGTTTGAGGTTCTGTTGTTAGAGTCTTTTCAGGGTGGTGTTAGGGAAATAGTGCATGAGTATCTGCTCATAACTCTTCCCTTGGTCAGCCATGACGGCAGCCCCTATCTGACACAGTCCGACGCCGTGTCCCCACCCTGCCCCTCGCAGATGGAAGCTGATGGTGCCTTGTTCGTCGGTAGTCTTATCAACGACGAAAGCCGATGAGTAGAGGTGTGAGGGTGAGAGCCATTTGCGTATCTCTAACTCTTTGCCCACTATCATCGTGCGTTTCTCTCCCACTATCTGTAGCTCATACAGTCGTGCTGACGGTCCACGACGGACGGGTATGAGGTCGGTGACAGTTCCAAAATCGATACCTGAGCGTTGGTGGACGAGCTCCGACAGCTCTTGCTGTGTATAGCTCACCTGCCAGCGATAGAAGTCGTGTGTCTCTTGGTCGTAGTTGTTGAGCACTTGTGAGAGGACGCGTGCGTCGTGAGTGTTGCAGTAGCTCTTAGGTGAGGTGGTTATCCATTGTCGTGCCTGCGCTTCTTGTGTGAGGTCGAGCGGCTCGCACTCGTCGTTGTCGCGCACAGCCTCAAGGTACGGGTAATGCTCGTCTGCCCAGCAGTTCTCGAAAGTCTCGGTCATGCCTCCGCACGACTTATAGAACCGCGCATCGCACACCTCACCATTATCATCGGCGACGAGCACCTCTCCCCGTGTGAGATCGATGGCTCGCTGCACATTGTCGGAGGTCTGACGCGTGATGCCTTGATAGCGCTGACAGTGGTCGTCGGCACACACATCGAACAGGGTGTGAGCATCGCGCTCGTACCATTTGATGAGACGCTCTGTGCCATCAGCAGTGAGGGTATGATACTCTGTCTTGCCGTGCGCATGCGGATTGAGTATAGGATGGAGCAACCAGCTACGCGAGATGACAGCGTGAGCCTTGAGCAGTTCGAGCGAAGATGACGCTGACATCTCTGAGGAGATGACACTGAGCAGATAATCTTCCACATCTAAACAGTTGATAGCCACGAGTCCGGTTTGAGCGGCAAGCACATGGTCGAAAGCGGCAATAACACGCAGGTCGCCCACGAAAGTCTGGTCTTCTTTGCGCTGCCAATGAAAATTGACACCGATGACGACCTCCTTGAGGGTGAAACGGTGTCCTCCGACGAAACAGAGCTCATCGTAGAGCTGACCTTCGAACAGCACCTTGCCCTCGCTCAGAGTGGCGGTGTACGCACCACGATAAGTGCGGGAAGAGAAAGTGTAGTCGTCTTCTAAGACGAAAGAGATGGTTGGTGCCGACATGATGCCGACCGAGAGTTGACGAGTGAACATAGAGTTTATGAGTTGAATAGTTGAATGGTTGAATGGTTGAATCTGTCTGCGTTGAGGGTCTTTGCTCTTTCAGCGCAGCGGTCTTTGTTCTTTCAGCAAAGCGGTCTTTGCTCTTTCAGCGCAGCGGTCTAACAGCAACGCGGTCTATCTATACTTCTGTTCGTCGGCGTCATCAAGCACCGACAGGTAGCTCTCGTACCTTGAGAGGGCTATGCGGTGTTCATCTACGGCTTGCTTGACTGCGCACCCGGGCTCGTTGGTGTGTGTGCAGTTAGAGAAGCGGCAGTGAGCCGACTCTTGGAAGATCTCTTTGAAATAGTGTCCCACCTCTTCGCGTTGCATATCGAGCACGCCGAACCCTTTGATACCCGGAGTGTCGATGAGCCATGTGTCGTCAGATATCTCAGGCAGGCGATACATAGCAGAGAAAGTAGTGGTATGCATACCTTTGTCGTGTGCCTGAGAGATGCTACCGGTGCGTGTGAGCTCTTCGCCCACGAGCATATTGAGCAAGGTGGACTTACCCACGCCGGAGTTACCCGAGAGCAGTGTTGTCTTGTCTCGAAGGAGGTGGGAGAGTTGCTGTTGCATATCGTTGTCCTCAGGGAGCAGGAGCGCGGAGATAGCGAGGGTGGTATAGCCCAACGACTGATAGAGGGCTTGCATAGCTTGCATATACTCTTTCTCATCGTCGTTGAGCAGGTCGGTCTTGTTGAACAGCAGGCATGCGGGTATGCGGTAAGCCTCAGCGGTAGCGAGGAACCGGTCGATGAAGATGATGTTGGTCTTAGGATGGTTGATAGTGACGAAGAGCAGGGCTTGGTCGATGTTTGCTGCGAGTATGTGCGAGCGTTTGGAGAGGTTGGTTGAACGGCGTATGATATAGTTGCGGCGGTCGAAAATGTCGGTTATCCAGTTGGTGCCATCCTTGAGTTGCTCTATCACCACTCTATCGCCTACGGCAAGAGGGTTGGTTGAGCGTATGCCTTTGATGCGGAAGTTGCCTTTGACAAAACACTCAAGACTCTCACCGCTGTCGGCAAGCACTTGATAAGATGAGCCTGATATTTTGGTTACTAAGCCTTGCATTGGAAAAAGACGATGCTGTTATGTTTCTGTTGTTCGTATGTTCCTGTTGTCTGTTTTGTACGGATATTAAAATGCCTCTTTGTATTAAAATGCCTCTTTGAGTGTCAGGTAGAAGCTCCATGTGTCTAACGCCCATGAGGAGGTGAGGTTGTTGCGAGCCACGTCAAACCGGATATTGACCATGTCGTTGTTCAGGCACACTCTCAGTCCTGCTCCGTACCCCACCTTAGGCATAGTCCATTGCCAGTAGTTGTAGTTGTACACATCGCCTACCCCTGCGAACACGCATGCTCTGAGTGCGTGGTAGATAGGGAACCTGAGCTCAGCTTGAGCCGCGACCATCAGGTCGTCGGTGAAGAGTGCTCGTTGGAGTCCTCTTATCAGGTCTTGTCCGCCCAACACGGGTAGCATATAGAACGGGACCGACCGTCCGATGGTCGTCTCGGCACAGACTTGCCAAGCGAGGATGAGTTGTTGATAGAGCGTCTGATACTGCCTATAGTCGGCACGGATGTTCAACATCGGCATCACGGCAGAGAGGAAAGTGGTGCGGGCCGTTACCTCGGTCTTGAAGAAGAGTCCTGAAGAGGGATAATAGAGTCGGTCGCGTGAGTCGAAGAGTGCGAGGGCTCCCACTCCTATAGTCATCAGTCGTTGGTTCATGCCGGCAATCTGCTCATCGGTCTGTGCGCGTGCGAACCGATAATCGGCTTCTATGTTTCCTCCCACCGACCAACCGTCGTTAAGTCGATAGAGCGGTTGCACATACAGATAAGCGTTGTCAGAGGAGTAAGCGAGGCGGTCCTGACGCAGGTCAGACAGACGGTTGCCCTGACCATAATAGTAATACGGATACCTATGATAGCCCGTTCGCCATCTCACTTGCCAACGACTCTCTTGTCCGAAATAAAGGACCGAGCTTACCGCCACCTGCCACTGACGGGCAAGGGTGTAGTTGCCACTGAAGTCGATATAGCTGAGCCGCCTATCCTCACCTATGTTGAAGAAATAAGAGCCTGCCGCACCAAAAGCCCAGCCTGTCTCCGGCGAGACGGCTGCATAAGGCAATGCCATGAAACGCAGGTTACTCAGTCGGTTGCTCAGTCCGCCAAAGAGTGTCTGACCGGCAAGCGGACCAACAACGACAACGCTCAGACACACCAAGATGAGTCTGAGCACCGTCGTCCGTAATGTTTGAGACAGGGGAGCAATCAAACCGTCATTATCTCTTTCTCTTTCTTGGCATAGACCTCATCGATAAGCTTGACATACTTATCGTGCAGTTTCTGTACCTCTGCCTCCGCATCTTTCTCGTTGTCTTCCGAGAGTCCGTCTTTTATTTGTTTCTTGAGGGTCTCGATAGCGTCGCGCCGTTGCGTGCGCACGCTCACCTTGGCATTCTCTGCCTCTGCCTTACACTGCTTGGCAAGGTCGCGGCGGCGCTCCTCGGTGAGAGGAGGTATGCTCAGACGGATAACCTCGCCGTTGTTGCTCGGTGCGAGTCCGATATTCGAGTTGATGATAGCACGCTCAATGTCGGGCAGGAGTTTCTTCTCCCAAGGCATGATAGTGATGGTGCGTGCATCGGGTGTGGTGATGGTTGACACATTGGCAAGAGGAGTCATCGAGCCATAGTAGTCGATCTTGATAGGGTCGAGTATCTTTGGGGTGGCTTTGCCGGCACGTATATGAGCAAGAGTGTCGTCAAGATACTCAACTGCAGCCTGCATCATCTCTTCTGCATCCTGCAAGATTTCTTTGGGTTCAATCATGATGATAGATTTTTATTTTGTTGTACAACTTGTTTAGTCATCTCCCACCTTTGTTCCTATCTGCTGTCCGTCGAGCACTTTCTCAAGGTTGCCCACGGTGTCCATGTCGAAGACATAGATAGGCATGTGGTTATCTTTGGCAAGAGCCATGGCGGTGAGGTCCATCACTCTGAGGTTACGGCTGAGCACCTCATCGTAAGTTATATGTTCGAACTTAGTGGCTGTCGGGTCTTTCTCGGGGTCGGCGGTATATACTCCGTCCACCCGTGTACCTTTGAGCATCATCTGTGCCTCTATCTCAATGGCTCGGAGCACGGAGGCGGTGTCGGTGGTGAAATAGGGGTTGCCTGTGCCGCCTGCGATAATCACCACATAGCCTTCGCTGAGCAGTCGGAGAGCTTTTTGTTTCTCGAACAGCTCACCCACGGGCTCCATACGGATAGAGGTGAGCACCCTGGCTTTCTGCCCTATGGCAGCGAGAGCGGAGGAGAGTGCAAGAGAGTTGATGACGGTGGCGAGCATACCCATCTGGTCACCGCGGACGCGGTCGAACCCTTTCTGAGAACCGCTCAGACCACGGAAGATATTGCCACCGCCTATCACAATACCTATCTCTATGCCTTTGTCGGCAGCAGACTTGATCTGTGAAGCATAGTCGGAGAGACGCTGCGGGTCGATGCCATACTGTTGCTCACCCATGAGCGACTCACCACTGAGTTTAAGAAGAATACGTTTCATGTTTGTTGAGTTTTTCATGCGCAAAGGTAAAGTTTTTTTGTCAATTATCAAAGCATAGTGCTTCTCTTATTTTGTTTTTTCTATTTTTTTGACCGTCAACACGCCCTGCGAGACAGAGAAGACTATATGATATCCGCCATACTCGAAGCGATAGTCTCTTTGCGGGTCGTCGTGGTAGGCGGGGCGCGGGTCTTCTTTGAGTATGTCATGTAGTTGCCGGAGCACCGAGGGGTCGATGCCATCGGTTGTACCTTGTGCGAAGCATACCTCTACGCCATAGTCGGTGTTGTGGGCAAAGCCGTTGGTAGCATCGGCATGTGCGTCGGTATAAGGGAGATAGGGCTTGATGTCGTAGATAGGTGTGCGGTCCATGAGGTCAGCACCGCTCACTAAGAGCACTGTCCCTTCAGAGGCTGTATGCTCTACTTTTATCAGCTTGACGGATGATAGGCCGAGTGCGTTAGGTCGGAAGGGTGAGCGGGTGGCGAAGACTCCCACCCGGCTGTTGCCTCCTAAGCGTGGTGGTCGGACGGTGGGCGACCATGTGGTGTTCTCGGAGAAGCCCCAGATGAGCCACAGGTGCGACCATTGTTCGATGCCTCGCAGTGCCTCGGCCTGACGATAAGGCTCGGTGAAGACTATGCGGGTGAGTACAGAATCGGCACGCCCCGACTGTCGGGGTATGCCGAACTTTGACGAATAGCCGTTGCGAGCAAAAGCTATGGGAGATATTTCCATGTGGCTGATTGTTGTTATACTACTCCGGAGAAGCCCATGAAAGCCATAGCGAGCAGACCTGCCACTAACAGAGCGATAGGTGTACCTTCCATTGCTTTGGGCACTTTGTTGAGCGATAGTTGTTCGCGTATGCCGGCGAAGATGATGAGTGCCAGAGCAAAGCCCAGAGCAGTAGCGAAAGCGAAGACGGTACCTTGGAGCAGTCCTGACTCAGCGCCCGGGATCTTGCTCACCCATGTGCCGTCGCCTACCATGATAGCCACGCCGAGGATACAGCAGTTGGTGGTGATAAGGGGCAGGAACACACCTAAAGCTTGGTAGAGAGCGGGAGAGATCTTCTTCAGCACCAGCTCGATCATCTGCACCAAAGCGGCGATGACGAGGATGAAGAGGATGGTCTGCAAGAACTCTACGTGGAACTTAACGAGCACATATTTTTGCAGCAGATAAGTAACGATGGTTGCCAAGGTGAGGACGAAGGTGACGGCGGCACCCATGCCGGCGGCGGTGTCGATCTTCTTGCTCACACCAAGGAACGGACATATACCCAAGAACTGCGAGAAAACGATATTGTTAACGAATATCGCAGAGATGAAGATGAGGAAATATACCATAACGATAAGTATTTGCGGGGTTGATGTAATTTACTTTACTAATTTCTTCATACCTGCCATCAAGTATGCCAAGCAGATGAATGCTCCGGGTGCGAGCACGAAGATGAGTTGTGCATATTGGTCGGGATAGACCTGCAAGCCGAAGACAGAGCCTGCTCCGAGCAGTTCGCGTATAGCTCCGAGGACGGTGAGCGAGAGGGTGAAGCCCAGACCCATTCCTAATCCGTCGAGAGCCGACAGACCTACCGTGTTCTTAGCGGCAAAAGCCTCGGCGCGACCAAGAACGATACAGTTGACAACGATAAGCGGTATGAACAGACCCAGCGTCTCATACAGAGAAGGCAGATATGCTTGCATGAGCAGTTGTACCATAGTCACGAAAGTGGCAATCACAACGATGAAGGAAGGGATGCGCACCTTGTCGGGTATCACGTTCTTGAGCAACGAGATAACCACATTAGAGCACACCAACACAAAGAGTGTTGCCAAGCCCATCGACATACCATTGATGGCGGAGGTGGTGGTAGCAAGCGTGGGGCACATACCAAGCACCAGTCCGAAAGTAGGATTCTCGCGGAGAATACCATTAGTGAGAGTCTTTAGTCCTTTATTCATTGCCTTTAGTGTTTTCGTTGTTTATTGTTTGGATAGAGTCTTGCAGTTGTGTAATTGCACTGAGAGCCTCTACCTGAGTTGTTGTGATAGCTTCGTGCGCCTTCTCGACAGCCTTGAGGAAAGCTCGTGAAGAGATAGTGGCAGCGGTGATAGCATCAACATCGCCTCCGTCTTTCGACACATAGAACTTCATCTCAGCCGGGTTCTTGCCGATGATCGATTGATTGTTCTTCTCGGTCTTGAACCACTCGACCATGTGTGTACCGAGTCCGGGTGTCTCTTGCTGTTCGAGCACTTCGTAGTTGACAATGTTACCCTCTTTGTCGAAGCCCACCATGAGTCGGAACACGCCTCCGAAACCGTTCTCAGAGGTCTCGATGGCAGTACCTGCCAACTGTCCGTCTTGGTCGAGGGCACGATGGAAGATGAGTCCGTCGTGCTCCTCTGCATCTTCCAGAGTGGCATACTCGGGCAGCACTTTGGCTATTGCCTGAGTCTGCTTTTGCTGTTTGGCAAGAGCAATGGGCTCCTCAGTGAGCACATACACCCCGCCTAATGCGGCTGCCGCAAACAGCGTGATGAGCGTGAGCGACAGCACCATGTTCTTAAGATTACTTTCAAGTTTTGCCATATAATAATTTTTTTTTATTCTTTATGAGAACTCTTGAACCATTTGTCAATTGCAAACAAAGCCAGCCTAAGAGCAATATGTTACATCTGCATGTCATTTCTTTTTCTCGCCGAAGCGTTTGGGGCGCACATATATATTGATGATCGGTGTGAAGCCGTTCATTATCAATATGGCGAATGAGACACCTTCGGGATAAGCGCCCCACGTACGGATAACCATCACGATAAAGCCTATGCCTATACCGTAAATTATCTGTCCCCAAGCGGTCATAGGTGATGTTACGTAGTCGGTAGCCATAAAGATAGCTCCGAGCATGAGTCCGCCTGCGAGCAGATGATACTCGGGTGATGCGGCTCCCGGCATACCGCACCAATACATCAGTCCTGCCACTACAGCCACGGTTGCGAGTATGCTGACGGGTATATGCCATGTGATGGTGCGGGTCAGAAGCAGGTAGATACCACCCACGAGCAGAGCTATAGCCGACACCTCACCAAAAGAGCCTCCGATAAAGCCTGCCGCCATGTCCCACAGTTTGGGCAACTCATTGAGCAAAGAAGCGTCGCCTGCCTTAAGGGCGTTCTTCATCGTAGCAAGAGGTGTGGCTGCTGTCTGAGCATCAAGATAGGACGAGGCAAAACCTAAGGGTCGGGGCCAAGTGGTCATCTGCACAGGGAAGGCAATCAAGAGGAACACACGACCCACTAATGCGGGGTTGAAGATGTTTTGTCCTAACCCGCCAAACGACATCTTACCTATAGCTATTGCCACGAAGGCACCTATGAGCACTATCCACCACGGGAGGTTACATGGCAGGTTGAAGGCTAAGAGCAAACCTGTCAGCACTGCCGAGAGGTCGCCGATAGTAGCGTCCTGCTTGAGAATGAAGCGGGCAATGAGATACTCGAAGAGCACACATGCCACGATGGAGATAGCACTTGTGATGATAACACCCCACCCGAAAGCAATCATTGACACTACATAAGCCGGCATCAAGGCTATTATCACATTTAGCATATTTCGACGCACACTGTCAGAAGAGTGGACATGAGGCGCCGGTGAAACGATAAGTTTGTCCATTATGATGTATTTTAAAATTTACTATTTATTTCTTCCTGAGATTGATATCTGCCTTTGTTACTTCTTCAAAGGGCACTTTTACGGAGTCGGTAGCATAGACCTCTTCGTAGTCCTCTGCCACCACCGTTACGGAGTCGAAAAGCTCGGTGGTATAACCCTCAACGAGATAAGAGCCGTTGGCATCGGTCTTGTCTTTGCCTAAAGAGGTATCGGGCCCCTTGACGGAGATGCGGATGTTCTCGAGCGGTCCCTCCTGGGCATTGCTCACTGTGCCGTGTACTACGAACTCTGTCATCGGACCGCCATACTTCCCGGCTATGTCAGGTACACCATACTTAACGTGTCCGAAACCGCAACTCTGGAAACCCAACATTGCTAATAAGGACGAAATAAGCATATTCATCTTGGTCAGCAGAACTTTTTTCATATCTCAATTGTTTTTAATGGTTATCATTAATGGTTATCATATTTGCCTATATGTAACATATTTCTTTCCTTCGATGAGGTCAGCAAGCGTGAGCTCTTCTGTTCCGTATGCGGGTTCACGATAACCCATCTGTTGTGCTTTCTCATCGTTGTAGGTGAAGTAAGTACACTCGCATACTGCACAACACTCATAATCCTCGCCTATAGGTTCAGGCAGTGCTAACTCAGATGGTGGTACGAGCATGTCGAGCACTTCAGGCTTGCGCGGTTCAGTGCGTTTGCACCATATCTGCCCTTCCACTACAGCCACACGATGCTTGAGCGAGATGAGCTCTGCCTTCAGAAGGAGCGGACCGTTGATGGTGGAGACGGGTCGTTTATACTTTATCTCCATCTTCGCTGTCACGCCGCTGGTCTTCAGTTTGGCAAACACCACCCATCCGCATACCTCATCAAGCAGTGTTGCCTGCATGCCTCCATGCAGAGTATTGATCCACGACTGGTGGTTCTGCGTAGGTTGCCATGCCGAGAAGATATAACCTAACCGCTCGCCCGGGTTGGTGTCGAAGAAGCGCATGTGCGCACCTATGGGGTTCTGAGAACTGCAACCGAAGCAGTTGTATCCGTCCATTCCCTCCCAAGGGTTGAATATCTCTACCATCTTCAACATCATAGCGTCTGCGAGTATTTCTGCGATTGCGATTGTTGCAGTTGTTGGTCTTCAAGGTAGTTTATACGCATAGCCTCACGCACCTCACGGATGGTTTGTTGTCCCACCTCACGGGCAGCGGCGGTGCCTCGCTCAAGTATCTGATAGACCTCAGGTATATGTTGTTCCCAATACTTACGACGCTCGCGTATAGGTTCGAGCATCTCTTGCATTATCTTGTTGAGGAACATCTTACATTTCATATCTCCCAAGCCTCCACGTGTATAGTGCTCTTTGAGTTCGTCAAGGTTCTTATACTCGGGCCAATATTTGGCGAAATGTTCGTCTTGACAGAAGGCGTCGAGGTAGGTGAACACGGCGTTAGCCTCAAGGTGTCCGGGGTCGGACACGCGCAGGTGTGTGGGGTCGGTGTACATACTCTTGATCTTCTTCTCCACTTCTTCTTGTGTGTCGCTCAGATAGATGCAGTTGCCGAGCGATTTCGACATCTTAGCTTTGCCGTCGGTGCCGGGCAGGCGCATACATGCTTTGTTGTCGGGCAAGAGAATAGATGCTTCGTTGAGCACCTCACCATAAGTAGCGTTGAAGCGGCGCACTATCTCGTTGGTCAGCTCGATCATGGGTTTCTGGTCTTCTCCCACCGGCACTACCGTGCCATGGAACAGGGTGATGTCGGCTGCCTGCGAGACGGGGTAACAGAAGAAACCTAAAGGTATGTTTGCCTCGAAGTTGCGCATCTGTATCTCGGTCTTCACTGTGGGGTTGCGTTGCACACGACTGACGGTGGTGAGGTTCATGAAATAGAAAGCCAACTCTGTCAGTTCGGGCACGGCTGACTGTATGAAGATATTCACTTTGTCGGGGTCGATACCGGCAGCAAGATAGTCGAGCGTCACCTCTAACACGTTCTCTCGCAGTTTGTCGGGGTTGTCGGCATTATCGGTGAGTGCTTGTGCGTCGGCTATCATGATGAAGATGCGGTCGTACGAGGGGTCAGACTGCAGTTCAACGCGACGGCGCAACGAGCCCACATAATGTCCTATATGTAAGCGACCTGTCGGACGGTCGCCGGTAAGCATAACTTTCTTTGCCATAGTCCAATACTCTTTATTTCTGAGCTCTTGCTCTTATGTTTGCTCCCACTTGGGCTTTACCCATGCGGATATAGTCGAGCAGTGGTCGGTTGCTCGGGCAGGTGAACTGGCAACAGCCGCAGTCGATACAATCCATCACATTATGTTTCTCCATCTCGTCGAAGCGCGACAATGCGGCTAATTTGGAGAGCAGATAAGGCTCTAATCCCATCGGGCATGCGCTCACGCACTTAGCGCAGCGTATGCAGGCAGAAGGCTCTTTACGGCACGACTCCTCTTTGGTGAGCATCAGCACACCCGAGACGCGTTTGTTGGTAGGCATGTCCACATTGTTCATGGCACGACCCATCATCGGACCGCCACCTATGATCTTTCCTGTTGACTGAGGTATGCCTCCGGCGAACTCGAGCACCTCGCTTAGTGGTGTACCAAAACGAACGGAGTAGTTGCCCGGGTTCTTCACATCCTTACCGGTGACGGTCATGACACGAGAGATGAGCGGTTTGTTTTTCTGAACGGCCTCATAGACAGCGAAGATAGTGGCCACATTGTCAACCACCGCTCCCACTTCTATCGGCAGCGTACCAGAGGGGACCTGACGAGAGATACAAGCATCGATGAGCTGTTTCTCACCACCTTGCGGATAGCGCAGCTTGAGCGGCTCGACCGACACGCCTAAATAGCGAGAAGACAACTTCTGCATCAATTTGATAGCATCGGTCTTGTTGTTCTCTATTCCTATCACGGCTTTCTTTATGTCTAAGGCGCGCATGAGTATCTGTATGCCCACCATTATCTCCTCACCTTTCTCGAGCATGAGTTGATGGTCGCAGGTGAGATACGGCTCGCACTCTACTCCGTTGACTACCAACACCTCTGCTTTCTTGCCCGGAGGCGGCATCAGCTTGACATGGGTCGGGAAACAAGCGCCACCCAAGCCTACTATACCGGCAGCCTTGATTTTTTCTATTATCTCTTTGGCGTCTAACTTGCAGATGGTGTTCAACTCGTTGGAACGGTCGATCTCGGGCAACCACTCGTCGCCTTCTACATCGATGAAGATAGCCGGCATACGCAGCCCCCATGCATCGACGGTAGAATCAACTTTAGTAACCGTGCCCGATACGGGCGAATGGATATTGGCACTTACGAACCCTCCTGCCTCAGCAATGAGTTGTCCGACCTTGACCTTATCACCTTTCACCACCAAGGCTTTAGCAGGAGCGCCTATGTGCTGAACGAGAGGTATGACAGCCTTCTTGGGCAGAGGTACCTCGGTTATCTGTTTGTGTGCAGAATAGATCTTGTTGTCATTAGGATGCACACCACCTATACGAAATGTTTTCATTTTTGCGCCTCCTCTTTTGGTGTTTCAACATTGGTTACCTCTGTAACCGGTTTAGCGGCGGGAGCCTCAGCCGCGGGTTTAGCGGCGGGAGCGGCGGGGGTCTCTGCTACGGGCTTAGGTTGCGGCTTGGGCGGGAAATTGATCTCGTGGATAGCACCTGTAGGACAAGCGCTCACGCACTTACGGCACAAGCGGCACTTGGTAAAGTCGATATAAGCCACATTATTCTCCACGGTGATAGCCTCAAACTGGCACTCCTTCTGGCACTTGCCACAACCTATACAAGCATTGAGGCACGCCTTGCGAGCGATAGCACCTTTGTCTTTGTTGACGCAATCGACCCACACGCGGCGGTTCTTCGGACCTTTCTTTCTGAGCTCGATGATATGTCGTGGGCAAGCCTTAACACAAGCGCCGCAAGAGGTACATTTGTCGTCGTCCACCTCAGGCAGACCGGTCTTAGGATTGAGGCTGATAGCACCAAACTGACAAGCACTCACACAGTCGCCGCAGCCTAAGCAGCCAAACGGGCAAGCCGTCTCGCCTACATACAGACTGTTGACTATGCGGCACGAGGGCGTACCATCGTACTGCGAGGTGCGCGGACGAGCCTCACATGTACCATTACAACGAACAACGGCCACCATAGGGTCGGACACTGCAGGCGCCATTCCGAGGATGTCGCCCACTTTCTTCATCGTCTCTTGTCCGCCTACCGGACAGAGCAGACCGTCAAGCGAAGTGGCTTTGCAACAAGCCTCTGCCAAGGCACGACAACCGGCAAAACCGCAACCGCCACAGTTGGCACCCGGAAGGACCTCTTGAACAAGATCAATACGCGGATCTTCTTCTACTTTGAATTTCTTAGCCACGAAATAGAGCAGCAGCGCTGCCAACAGGCCCGTGACACCCAAAGCAATAAGAGCAATAACTATAGGATTCATATAATGATATTATTTTGTTTCTTTCAAAAAGCGTAGGCTGTTTCAGCCCGCAAAGATACTCATTTTTTCTTAGACGGCAAAACGCTATTGTTTTTTTGCATAAAACACGAATTTTCTGTTCAGCCGCTTACTGAAGATCTTAAGCAAGATAAGATAAGGTACGAGCGAGAGCAGAGCCACCGTACCTACTATCGCCTCGTTGTTTACCACCTGCCCTAATAGCAGCACTATAGCCACCAACAGCACAAAAGGCAGCACATAAGCCAGCAACACCGCCTTCATACCAAGCGACGACGAACCGTAAACAACCACTCTATCACCCACTTGAAGGGGTTCGGCAAGCACCACATCCACCTCTTTTTCTTTACTGTCGGCAGCCATGCACATGCTCTTGGCATGACATTGAGAGCAAGCCGACGCTTGCTCAATGAGGACTCTGCCACTACCGTCAGCAACGGCAGTAAGCACACCTCTATGTTCTATCATCTCTTCTTTCATATCTGACAAAAAATGTTTTCGTTGGTTCCCAAGTAGGGTATATGGCTATTTATCACCCTTAGAGAAACAACTTGCAAAGGTAATATTTTTCTGAAAACTCGGCAAAAAATATCGTTCTCAAGTCTCGTTATTTGCATAATTTATTTTTTTTCGGTACCTTTGCGCGCTAATTATACTAAAAAGCCTAAACCATATTTATCATCCTAAACCCTACTACTCATTATGCCAACTCGTCGAACCAACAAACCAAAACCGGAGCAGACCGAGCCGTCAGTGCTCACTGTGGAGCCGTCATCTTCTGTTAAAGACAATATCAAGACTTTTATTGTCCGAGCACAAGAAGTGATGCACAATCCGCAGTTTCAGTTGA
>CAMHOK010000031.1 GCA_946186735.1 uncultured Bacteroidales bacterium | reverse complement strand
AGTCTTTCATAATAAAAATAATTTAGTGGTTATTATTATAGGTTATTATAACAGATTACTACTCTCGGAGTCTGTCAGCAGATTACTCTTATCTGAGTCTGTCAGCAGATTACTCTTATCTGAGTCTGTCGGCAGCGCGGACGAGGGCTTCATCATGAAGAATGCGTCGCATAGCCATCATCGTCAATACTAAGCAAACGAGAGGTATAGCTGTCCACACATTGACATACCAGTCTATCTGCAGGTTCTGTTTATCAAACCATACATAGCAGAAACAAATAGCATACCATCCTAAGCACAACACTACATTTATTATGTTCAGTCGTGCTTGCAAGATGCGTTTTTTGTAGAGGAAGATGTCAACTAATGCTAAGAGAGGAATAGCAACAGTGATGACAGCCAAGGGCCAGTGGTCGAATGTAGCGAGCGAGGCTTTGGTAAGGTCGGGATAAATGTAGTCGATGGGTGCGAAAAAGCACAGGAGCGTACCCAACATGACTACAAGCAAGAGGTAGATTGTTTGAATTCGTTGTATCATGACTTTCTTTTGATTAAGTATTATTTTTGTATTATTTAGTTCCGTTTGTATGATTACTCAGTGTTGTTTATATGTTTTTAAACACTTGTTTTTAACTTGAATACCGCCTTTTCATTCATAAAATCTGAGTGTTGATACTTTTCCTGCTTTTGCACCTACGCAACCGAAACCGTTATCTACATTTGAGTAGATTTGTACAGGTGCTTCATTTCCGAACTCTTCATTAATAACTGATTGAACTTCTTGCATTATAGCAGTATATTCGTTATAATTAGAGCTGTTGGTTGTTTCTTGCGGATATTGACCTGCCCTTGCTGCTCGTGTCAAGAAGTACTTATATTCGTCAGCAGTCCAAACCGACACTGAGATAACCATACTATCACAAATCAAGCGCTCAAGTTTGATACCCCCCTGCTCATAAATCATGTCCATGCCGAAATTCAGTTGATTGGGGATTTCGGGATTATATACTTGATTATAAAAGGTTATTGACATAGCCTCTTTTATATCACTCGCTTGTGCGAACATATACCTGCTTGCAATAGAGCTATAGTTGAGCAATCCATCAGTATTGTTTGCAGCGTGTTCAAAGATAGGATTCTGACTCGTAAAACCGGCGGTGGTGTAATTTATACTTTTGTCAGCACCCTTGCGACTATAGCGGTAATAGCAATAGTATTCAAACGACAGATATAGTTCTTCGTCGGTTTTGTAAGTATATGGTTCAAGTAAAATCTCTATGCTTCCTTGTCCGTATTCCGACTCTCCATTGAGCACTACATAATTACATGGCATCGGAACCGACTGCGTAGCCGAGGCTTCCTCAAACCCTGAGTGTGAAGCTTTGATAGTTATCCTGTCGCCGGGTTGAATGACATAGTCGTCTTTGAAATGCCTTACTTGTGCGGTTCTATCGTTCTCTGTTTTAAGTTTTTTCTCTTCTATAGTCATCGTCTTCCATGCTCCGTTGTTCACACTATATTCGACAAGAGCATCAGCAAGCACGCCATAGTTTGAAGTGTCGCGATACTGACGATCACCGACATTTGCAAACGACGAATAGAGATTAGTCCTTGCGTTTTTGTCTAAGAAGAAATAGCTCCTACCTACGTACGCACTCAGCGTATCGCCTGCCTCAAATGTTGCATTGATAACGATCTGCGGTGCAGACTCTATACCATTGAACTTAACCTCCGTTTGACACGAACTAAAGACAGAGATCAGTGCAATCAGTTTCAATATGTTGATTATGTTCTTGTTCATAGTTGTCGATTATTAGAATTTGAAGGTATAACTCAGACTTGGCAAAATCGGGAAAAGAGTAACCTTATATAGCTTCCCCAAATATGTATCAGGTGCCAGCAAGAAAGGGTTCATGCTGTTATATACATTATATACGCTCACATTAACAACATGTTCAGCATTGCTCCACTTATGATGTGGGATATGGAAGTTTGCTCCCAGGTCCAAACGATGGTAGTTAGGCATGATGTAGTTGTTCCTTGACTCGTAGTAGTTTATCACACCATCTGACGACGTCTTCTTATCGTCATAGTACGACTGTGTTGACAATGTTGCGCGGTTACCGGTGCTGAAGATAAACGTTCCGGATATGTCTATTCTTTTGTTTATCTGATACTGAAGGGTAAGGCTCAGATCGTGCTCTCTGTCGTAACGGGCATGGAAAGGTCTGCCAAAATTCAACTCCTGCCCTTCTCTATTGAACAAACGCATCGTGCGGCTCCAAGTGTATGCTAACCAGCCGGTAAACTTACCTATCGTGCGTTGTGCCATGAACTCGACACCATAGCTCCAACCATCACCCATGCACACTTGATCTTCCCATCCGACGGAAGAACCGAGGAAAGATGCTCCTTCTTTATATTCGAGCAGGTTCTTCATCTTCTTATAATATCCCTCCACCGACAGCTCCACTTGTCCGAGCACATTATATGAGAGCCCTCCTGCCACTTGCATCGATCGCATAGGCTCTATCTGTTTGGTAACAGGAACCCATAGATCGGTGGGCAGACTCACGCTTGAGTTGCTCAGAAGATGGATATATTGCGACATATAAGCATAACTTGCTTTGATAGCCAGATCGTTAGTTATCAGAGCTCTAAGACCTATTCGCGGCTCAATGGAAGGATAGACCTTACCATTGACTCCATATAAGCTACCGTGCAGACCTAAGTTCATCTTGAACCAGCTAACAGGTTGATAAGTATCTTCAAAATAAAGAGTTGCCTCATGTGCATTCAAACGACCATCAGAAATGGTAGTATCTAAAGCCAAACTTTCTGACGGGTCGTTTCCGAACATGTTCAACGACGTGACTTGTGGTGAGAAATTATGGTAGGTGTAAGAAACGCCGAATTTCATATCGTGTTGAGGCGAGAAGGAATAGTCGAAATTAGATTGCAGCATCACATCCATTATTTTTGATTTATACTGCAACGATTCCTTAAGGGTATAAGCCGGACTATTAGAGTCTTCTTTATATTCGGCGTCGAGTTTCTGCGTCAGGTCATATCTATAACGAGTAAAACTAAGTTGAGTGGTAGAGAACAACTTAGGTGAGAAGCGGTGCTCCCATGATGCCGCTGCCAATATGTTTCCCCAGTTCCAATCGACGTTTATCCTCTCTTTGCTCGACGATGACAGTTCACGATCTCTATAATGCACATAGATGGCATCGTCGCCCATGTAGAACGAGGCGCTGAGCTTATCATTGTCGGAGAAGCGATGAGTCAGTTTGGCATTGACATCATAGAAAAAATATCCGGCACTTGCACTCCCTGTTCCGTCCATCTCGTTCCTGGTTATGAGTGCCATAATAGGAGCGGTAAAGAGATCAAAGTATGTTCTTCGTGCCGACACATTAAAGGTCGTTTTACCTTTGATAATAGGTCCTTCAACATTTACTTTAGCCGCTATCAGTCCAACGGTTACATTACCATGGTATGACTGAGCATTGCCATCGTTCTGACGCACATCGATAACACTTGATAGTCGTGAGCCGAATCGTGCCGGGAAATTGCCCTTATATAATGTTACATTCTTTATAGCATCGGCGTTGAAGACCGAGAAGAAGCCCATCATGTGATTAACGTTATACAGTGGCACACCGTCAAGCATTATCAAGTTTTCGTCGGGTCCGCCGCCTCTGACATACACTCCGGCTGAGCCTTCTGAGCCTGACTGCACACCGGGTAGGAGTTGGATGGCTTTGAGCACATCAACCTCTCCACCCAAGGCCGGGATACCTTTGATTTGTTGTACCGGCACTTCGATAACCGACATCTGTACCGACTGTGGTCCGCTTATCGACTGATGACCGGTGATGGTTACTTCAGATAGCTGAGTGTTGTCGTGAATAAGGAAGTTGATGAGTGTATCTTTAGTCAGTTCAAACTTGATGTTCTCTGGAGTATAACCGACATAGCTGACTGAGAGTGCCACTTCACCTTTAGGAAGTGTTATCGAATAGAAGCCTCCATTGTTAGTAACTGTTCCGTTTCTCGATATGGTGTCCATCAATGTAGCACCTATGAGTCGCTCTCCGGACTTGGCATCAGCCACATAACCATTGATAGTAAACCGCTCTGCTTTTTGCTGTTTTTGTGCATGCGCAATGAGCGCGAACATGAGCATTAGCGCGCACGGCAACACTCTTCGCAGCCACACATCCGAATATAATATTTGATATTTATTCATAATGTTGATGGTTTTAAAGGAGACTAACAGTATCATTAGCAAGCATATACCTATCGCCCGTCTGCTTACAAACAGCTATCCCGTTGTCATCGAAGTGCAGACGGTCTCCATATCGGCTCACCCACCCGATTTGTCGGGCCGGACAACCAACGACAAGAGCAAAATCTTTGACATCTTTGGTAACAACAGAGCCTGCACCTACTAAGCAATACTGCCCTAAGGTATTTCCGCAAACGATGGTTGCGTTAGCACCCACCGAAGCTCCGCGTTTGATGATGGTTGGTCGATATTCCGACTTTCGTGAGACGGCACTTCTCGGATTGAGCACATTGGTAAAGACAACGCTGGGTCCGAGGAAGACATCGTCCTCACATACGACTCCTGTATAAACCGACACATTGTTCTGGATCTTCACATTGCGTCCGAGAACGACCGAAGGAGATATAACAACATTCTGACCGATATTGCAATCTTCACCTATAGTACATCCTGACATGATATGACAGAAATGCCATATCTTTGTTCCCTTGCCTATTTGGCATCCTTCGTCGATATATGAAGAAGGATGTGCGAAATAATCGCAAACGCTTTGTTGGTTCGTCATAATGATAAAATAACTTTAGGGTTAATAAATAATTTTACTGCTTTTTTGAGTTGCCTTGCTGTCTTTTCAGACCGACCGAGCCCTCGTTAAAGTTGCTGCAAAATTACTTATTTATGCAATATGCTTCAAAAAATGATTATTATGCAAGAGAGCTTATCGCCAACCATTCACATCTGTATATCAGTCATATACCTTTTGTATCCAAATAAAATACAATGCATCTGCCATTCTCTGTTGTGCAAAAGCGGAGTTGCAAACATTTATTTGATAAAGAACTTGAAGACATCGTTGAAGTTGGCATAAATAACCAGAGCCATCAGTAGCCAGAAGCCGATATTATTAGCTATCTCCAAGAAACGATCAGAAGGTTTACGACGAGTAATCATCTCCCACAAGAGCATCAACACATATCCGCCGTCAAGTGCGGGGATAGGTATGATGTTCATAAACGCTAAGATGATGCTCAGGAACGCTGTCATGTTCCAGAATGCCGACCAATCCCATACCGACGGGAACAAGCTGCCAATTGAGCCAAAGCCGCCGAGCGACTTAGCCCCTTCTCGAGTGAAGACAAGTTTGAATTGTTTGACATAGCTAACAAGCACTTCCCAGCCATGTTTGATACCTGCAGGTATCGACTCCCAGAAGCCATATTCTTTTTTGGTTGTCTCAAGGAACTCGTATGGTGATTTCATATATACCCCCATCAAGCCTTCATCGCTAAGAAAGAGTTGTGCGGTCATCTGTTCGCCTGCTCTGACGAAATGTATGTCAACCGTTTCGCATGGGTGTAGCCGCAATTGTGCCTGCACATCTTGCACCGACATAGTCGGTACATCGTTGACTCCGATGACACTATCACCTGCTTGCATTAAGGCTTGAGCAGCAGCCCCTCCGTCCATAAGTCGATCAACGACGAAGGGATAACGATAATCCATCATTCCTGTGCCGCTTGCCAATATCTTCTGGTCGATATCATCAGAGAGAGTAATGGTGATAGTGTCATAGGTGCTGACAGAACCGGCTTTGGGTCGTGCTACAACGAACTCATGTTTTCCTTCAACGATAGCCCACTCGACCACATCTTTCGTAGTCTCAGGCACTTGTCCGTTGATTGTTAATATCTTGTCGCCATTAACAAAGCCTTCTTCCTGCATTACTTCGGAGAACTGCATGCCATAGGTAGCGTTGCTCAACGACATATACTCTTCACCATAATTGAACATAAGTAAAGAGTAGATGACGAGTGCGGCTATGAAGTTGACGAGCACTCCTCCGATGATAATCGGCAGTCGTTGATAAGTAGGCTTGGAGCGATATTCCCATGGTTGTGGTTCAGTAGCCAACTCTCCGGCAGAAGTGGTCTCATCCACCATACCTGCTATAGCGCAATAGCCTCCTACGGGGAGCCATCCGATGCCCCACTCTGTGTTCTGCGGGTCTCGACGCCAATCGTCGGCAGGCAGCTCAGCCAACTCTTGGTCGGTCATGGGTCGCTGTAGAGGTCGTCCTTTGCGGTCTAATACAGGATTACCGTTCTCATCTTTCATATCTATCATATTGCTCTCGACATTGCGTGCGAAGAAGCGAAAACGCCACTTCCCACCCACCTTCTTAGCGCGGAAGATAGAAAATACAGGATTAAAGAACATATAGAATTTCTCGACACGAACCTTAAAGATACGTGCGAAAGTAAAATGTCCGAGTTCATGAATCACCACCAAGAAGCTTAGTGAGAGCATCAACTGAAGGGCTTTTATCCAAAAAGTACTCATTGTTTTGTAAGTTGATTTGTCTTGTTGTTTATTTTGTCTTGCTTGCTATTTCCTCTGTCAGCCTCCGAGTGATAGCATCGGTCTGAACATAGTCGTTGTAGTCGGGCTGCTTGATGAAGGGTGCCGTATGCAGAACTGTCTCTATCACATCTGACATACCGAGGACACTAATCTCTCCCTTCAAAAACTTTGCCACAACCACTTCGTTGGCAGCATTTATGATACAAGGTGCGTTACCTCCCATAGCAATTGCCTCGTATGCTAAGGCAAGGTTTCGGAACTTCTTGAGGTCAGGTTTTTCGAAAGTGAGCCCACCCTTCAAGTCAAAGAAGTTGATACGAGGGAAGTCTGACTCTACTCGTTTGGGATAAGTGAGAGCGTACTGAATAGGCATACGCATGTCGGGCATACCTAATTGTGCTTTGACACAGCCATCAGCGAACTGCACTGCCGAGTGCACGATGCTTTGCGGATGGACGAGCACCTCTATATCGTTGGTATTAACACCGAAGAGCCATTTAGCCTCAATCACCTCGAACCCTTTATTCATCATGGTAGCCGAGTCGATAGTTATTTTCGCTCCCATCTTCCAATTAGGATGTTTGAGTGCATGTTCAGCAGTCACGGTCTCAAGCTGTTCATACGAGAAGCATCGGAATGGTCCTCCTGAGGCAGTAAGCAGAATCTTCTCGATGTTGTTATCGGCTTCCCCCTGCAGGCATTGGAAGATAGCCGAATGTTCGGAATCGACGGGGAGAAGGCTGACATGGTGTTTATTGACCAAGGAGCATATCAGTTCGCCTGCCACGACAAGTGTCTCTTTGTTAGCCAGCGCAATAGTTTTTCCGCTCTCTATTGCTTTGATGGTGGGATATAATCCGGCATATCCTACCATTGCGGCCACCACCACATCTACCGATGGCATGGTTACCATATCGGCAATAGCTTGCTCACCGGCATACACTTGTATGGGCAGGTCTTCGAGTGCTTGTTTGAGAGGCTCAAGGAGTGTCTCGTCGGCAATACAAACCATAGCCGGCATGAACTCGCGCGCCTGAGCAACCAACACATCGATACTTCGGTGCGCCGAGAGCGCATAGACCTCAAACATATCGTTGTGTTCTCTGACAACATCGAGTGTTTGTCGGCCTATACTACCTGTTGAACCTAAGATAGCTATCTGCTTCATATCTTCCTCGTTCTAATTATTACAGTTCCACTATTGTTATTCCTGCTCCTCCTTTGTCGGGATCGCCGTCATGAAAAGCCACTACCCTATGTTGATTCTTCAGGTAGCCTCTGACAGCCTGTTTGAGAGCGCCCGTACCCGTACCATGCAGTATCCTTACTTCCTCTGCTCCGACCATGACAGCATCATCAAGATAGTTCATCAGCTCTTGCAATGCTTCGTCAGCATACATACCTCTGAGGTCAAGCTCTTGTTGGAAGGATAGTTTTTTCTTTCTCAGCTCATCCGAAACTGAGGTCTTCTGCTTTGTCTCGCTATTGAATATCTGCACCTTATCATTAGTGCGCGTAAGTTTGCCCAGTTCGGTGAAATCGTGGAGCACGCGTTTTTTCTTCTGTTTGGTGTCGTCTGTTTGAGCTTTGACCTCCTTTATGGTCTTACCTTTATTCTTTCGCTTGGCTTCGTCGGGTGCACTCACTTCTTGTTTGAGTTTTTCGACAGCTGCGCGTGCCTGTTTGGTTTTTTGCTTATCGGCTTTCGACTCGGTTATTTGTTTGATTGTTTTTTCTATAGTAGCATTTGACCGACGCAGGAGTTCTTCGGCTTGTTCGCGAGCTTCATCAATCATCTGTTTTTTTGTCTGTTTGATGGATGATATCTGAGTCTCGTAATACTCTATCTTCTCGTCTAAGTGTTTCTCTTTCTGCCTGATCTTATCGCGTTTATTTTCCCAATATCGTTTATCTCGGGCTATATCTTGCAGGTGTTTATCGTAATCTATCTTCTCTTCACCCACGAGTTGTGTAGCTTGGTCGATAATCACTTGTGGGAGTCCTATCTGCTTGGCCATCTCCAGAGCGAAGGACGATCCGGCCTGTCCGATAGATAGTTGGAAGAGAGGTTTGAGTTGTCCTCTGTCGTATAACATTGCTCCGTTGATTATTCCCTCCACCTCTTCAGCCATGTGTTTGAGGTTGGTATAGTGTGTTGTTATCACTCCGAAGACTTGCATTTGGTTGAGTTGTCGGAGCACTGCCTCTGCTATTGCTCCTCCTATAAGCGGTTCTGTTCCGCTTCCGAACTCATCGATGAGAACGAGCGAATGTTGCTCGGCATGACGGAGGAAAAACTTCATGTTACTCAGGTGCGAGCTATAGGTAGAAAGATCGTCGTTGAGAGATTGCGAATCGCCTATATCAATCATCATGTTCTCAAATATTCCCATGTGTGAGTCTTCTTGGAGCGGCACTAACAACCCGCATTGCAGCATATATTGCAAGAGAGCTACTGTTTTTAAGCACACCGATTTACCTCCTGCGTTTGGTCCGCTGATGACGAGTATTCTGTTGTTCTCATCTAATCTGAGATTGAGTGGTACGACTTGTTTGCCTTGCTCTTTGAAGTTGAGATAAAGGACCGGATGGTAAGCTTGTCGGAGGTCAATGAGGCAATGGTTGTCGATAAGAGGAGCGATAGCATTGAGTTGAATGGCCAACAGAGCCTTGGCATGTATGAAATCGGCTTGTGCCATAAAGCCGAGTGAATCGAGCACATCAGGTACAAAAGGTCTGAGAAACGCTGTGAAAGCAAGCAGGATTCGTATTTTCTCTCGTCTCTCTTCGTTCTCTAACTCTCTTATATGGTTGTTGGCGGCCACTACTTGTTCGGGTTCGATAAACACCGTCTTGCCGGTAGCTGACTCGTCGTGCACTATGCCGCCTATTTTCTTTTTGTATGCCGGTGGTACGGGTAGTACTAAGCGTCCTTCTCGCATAGTAGGATTGATGTCGCTATCAACCATACCCTCGGCTTGTGCTTTCTTAAGTATCTGTGTAAGGAGCTTAGATACTGTCCCTTGCGAGTTTTGGAGTTCTTTGCGTATCCTGCTTAGTTCGGCTGAAGCGTTGTCTCTTATTAGTCCGTATCGATCAAGGAGTCGGTCGGTCTCGGTAAAGATCTGTTTGATGACGCCCAACTGACAATTCTCTGCCAGAGTGGATATATTAGGAAATCTGAGTTTGTCTAAGCGATTGAAGAACTCAACTTCGAGCATAACCACCGACAAGGTCTGCTTTAGTTCATACACTTCTCTCTCATCCAGATAGAGCCCGTCTATTCTGATGCGTTTGAGAGCATCTCTCAGATCATATTTGTTCTCATTAGGATAAGTCAGACTCTTGTCGTTGAGGATGTTAACCATCTCCTGCGTTTGGGTGAGCATAAGTCTGACACGGTTGAAGTCGGTACAGAAAGTCATCTGTTCAACCATATCTTTAGCCTGTGAGTATGTACATTTCTCTTTTAGTCGGGAGCGTATGACATTAAAATCTATTTTCTGTTCGAAATCGCTTGGGTATGTCATTGTTTTAATACTCTTTGATTGTTTGTCAGCCTCTGAGTCGCAGTTGTTTGACCACTTGAGCTCCAACAGCTTCGTTGATTCGTCTAACTATCTCTTGTCTTGCCATAAAGAACTCTTGCCTTAACGGCGCCGATGGTACTGACACATAGAGTATTCCCTGTTTTACTTCGGGCTTACCGGTATAAGCAACAAGTTTGTCTCCAATCACTTGCGGCCACAACTCAGCCACTCTTTTTTCGAGCAGCTGAGTCTCGAGGTTATATCCTTGCAGATATTTAGTAAGCACCGAACCAATTGATTCGGCTCTCTGTCCTCGCATCTGACTGATGGTGATCTGATCTATTTCTGTTGGCAGTATCATCGGAGTTTGAGTTCTTGGTTGATAGTTACTTCCAGTCCTTTGGGTATCCCGTTGAGTTTATAGATAGTGCTTAGTTTTATTCCCTTATCTTGTGCTATCGACCACGCTGTATCGCCTCGTTTGACTCTATAGAAAGCTTCGTTAGCAGCTGCCCGACTACGTTTTTGAAAGAGATAGACCTTATCGCCTTCGCGCAGTTCTCGTCCGTCGGTGGCATCGTTGTATCGACGGAGGGCTTTTTCGGTGATGTTATACTCGTATGCCAAACCGGCAAAAGTCTCACCTGAGTTAGCCACAATATACTTGCGTCCGTTGTGCTTATAGAGTTTGTGCTCATGATAGAGGTCAATAGACTTGAGGTTGCTGTTTTTCTTTGATTTGCTCTTTGCCGAATTATCTACTTTTATCTCATCGTCTTCAAGTTGCTGCTGTTCTTCTTGTTTTTTCTCTTTTGTATCACTCTCGCTCCAATCTTTCTTATCGAACTTATAGAGTTCGTAGTCTTCGATCAGTTTGATTAGTTTGTTAGCATAGTTCGGGTCGGTGGCATAACCACATTGTTTGAGTCCGTGTGCCCATGCTTTGTAATCGTCTTGAGCAAGCTCAAAGAGTTTCTGATATCTGGGTCTTTTAAGAAAGAGCGAGTGATCCTCGAACGAGTCTTCAGGCTTCTTATATTTCCTGAAACATTCTTGTTTTTGCTCATCGTCGTGAAGTATGGTTTCTCCCGTCCAATCGTTACCGCATTTTATACCGAAGTGGTTATTAGACTGTTGAGCCAACCAACTTTGAGCGGCTGCAGATTCGAGCAGTCCTTGTGCCAAGGTGATGGATGCCGGTATGCCGTATTTCTTTTGCTGTTGCTTGGCTATATGGCTATATTTCTTGATATACTCTTCGTAGGTTGATTGCTTGCCTGCCGCTTGTATGACAAGAGGCAGTGCAAGTGCAATCAAGATGAGTGATAAACGATTTTTACGAGTCATATATACTCACATATTACATATTCAACATTATTTGCTCAGCGCTTCAATGCTCTGATTGATAGCAGCTATACGGCTCTGGGCGTCGGAGAGTTTCTTTCTTTCTCTTTCCACGACCTCGGGTTTGGCGTTTTCAACGAATCGAGCATTATTGAGTTTTGCCATTACTCCTGCAAGGAACCCTTCTTGGTGAGAGAGCTCGGCTTTGAGTTTGCTTATCTCTTCGTCTTTATTGATGAAGTTATCAAGAGCTACAGCATACTCATCCACTCCGACGATGAACGACGATGCGTTGGCGGGTTTGTCTTGTAGGAGATTGATATCGCTAAGATTGGCCAGCTTGGCAACAACATCTTTCTGATCAGCTGTCAGTTCGTTGGTCTGTTCGTGTTGGATAAGGCTCAGAGTGAGTTTCTCTTTCTGTGGTATGTTGCGTTGTTGACGTATGTTACGCACCGCAGCTACCACTTGTTTGAGCTCTTCCACCTTGGCTATGAGTTGTTCGTCAGCCTCACCAAGTTGTTCTAATGGTGCCACCATGATGCTTTCGCCTGCTTTTCTGTCTTGCAGGTTCTGCCACAGTTCTTCGGTGATGAAGGGCATGAAGGGATGAAGCAGGCGGAGCATAAGGTCGAAGAAATGCAGAGTCAAGTCATAGGTCTTTTGGTCGATAGGCTCACCGTATGCGGGTTTGATCATCTCCAGATACCATGACGAGAACTCGTCCCAGAAGAGTTTATATACAGCCATCAGAGCTTCGCTGAGTCGATACTTGCCAAAGAGGTCTTCTATCTCGTTAGCGGTCTTAGTCAACTGAGCTTCGAACCACTTTGTAGCCAACTGAGCATACAGGGGTTGTTCCATCTGTCTTACTTCCCAGCCTTTGATCAGGCGGAAGCAGTTCCATATCTTGTTATTGAAGTTGCGACCTTGTTCACAGAGAGCCTCGTCGAAGAGTATGTCGTTGCCTGCGGGAGCGGAGAGCATCATTCCCATGCGCACGCCGTCGGCACCGAACTTATTGATAAGTTCAAGCGGGTCAGGACTATTACCTAAGGATTTTGACATCTTCCTTCCTAACTTATCTCGCACGATACCTGTGAAATAGACATGACGGAAAGGCATTTTTCCTTTATATTCGTAGCCTGCCATTATCATTCTTGCCACCCAGAAGAAGATGATGTCGGGTCCGGTAACAAGGTCGGTGGTAGGATAATAGTATTCTATCTCTTTGTTGTTGGGGTCAAGTATGCCGTTGAACAGCGATATAGGCCACAGCCACGACGAGAACCAAGTATCGAGGCAGTCGGGGTCTTGACTCAGATCGTTGATAGTAAGGTTCTCGTTCCCTGTCTTTTGTTTTGCTTTCTCAAGAGCTTCTTGTTCGGTTTCGGCAACGACGAAACCTCCTTGAGGCAGATAGTATGCAGGTATGCGATGTCCCCACCACAGCTGACGAGAGATACACCAATCTTTGATGTTCTCAAGCCAATGTTTGTAGGTATTCTTGTATTTAGCGGGATAGAATTGTATGTCATCGTTCATGACGGGGTCTAAGGCTATTTGAGCCAAGTGTTCCATCTTGAGGAACCATTGCATTGACAGCTTAGGTTCGATGGGCACATTGGTGCGCTCTGAGAAGCCTACATTGTTGGTATAATCTTCTTGTTTCTCAAGCAGTCCGGCAGCCTCAAGATCTTTTACTATCTGTTCGCGACAATCGAATCGGTCCATACCGACATAAAGCTCGGCTTTGGGGCTAAGGGTGCCATCATCATTGAAGATATCGATAGACGGCAGGTTATATTTCTCGCCTAACATATAGTCGTTGACATCATGAGCGGGTGTAACCTTAAGGCAGCCGGTACCGAACTCCATATCCACATAATCGTCCTCAATGACAGGGATGACTCTGTTGACCAACGGTACAATCACTTTCTTACCTTTCAACCATGCCGTCTTCTCGTTGTTGGGATTGATACACATGGCAGTATCACCCATGATTGTTTCCGGTCGTGTAGTGGCAACGATGGCGTAGCCGTCTTCACCCTCTACTTTATACCGCAGATAATACAGTTTGCCATGATGCTCTTTGAAGATCACCTCTTCGTCGGACAGAGCGGTGAGTGCTTTGGGGTCCCAATTGACCATTCTTACTCCGCGATAGATAAGTCCTTTCTCATAGAGGTCGCAGAAGACGCGGATGACGCTTTTGGAGCGCTGTTCGTCCATAGTGAATCCGGTGCGGTCCCAGTCGCATGATGCGCCCAGTTTACGCAACTGTTTGAGGATGATGCCTCCGTGCTCACGAGTCCAGTCCCATGCGTGCTCAAGGAACTGTTCACGGGTAAGGTCGGTCTTTTTTATTCCTTGTTGCGACAGTTTGTTGACCACCTTAGCCTCTGTGGCAATAGAAGCGTGATCGGTACCGGGAACCCAGCAAGCGTTCTTACCCATCATGCGCGCACGCCTAACGAGAATGTCTTGTATGGTGTTGTTGAGCATGTGCCCCATGTGTAACACACCTGTTACATTTGGAGGAGGGATAACTATGGTATATGGCTCACGCTCATCAGGTTCAGAATGAAAAAACTTATTCTCCAGCCAATATTCATACCACTTGGCTTCAATGTCAGAAGGATTGTATTTTGCTTCCATCTTAAAAATTATGTTTAACTTGTTTATGCTTCTTCTTCGTCGGTGTAATAGTGGTTATTCTTATTACGGTGTCTTCCGTATCCGTAACCGCCATAAGCACCATACCCATATCCATAGCCATATCTATTGCCATAGCCATACTTCCCGTATCCGTAGCCGCTATAATAGCCGCCTAAAGGTCGTTTCTCGGTTGGTATGTCGGACAGTATGAGTTTGATCTTAGTAGGATATTCTTGATAGAGTTGTTCCAAGGTTGCCTTACAGAAGCTCTTGTTGGTCTGCATGCAGCGTATGACATAGAGAGTGATGTCGGTTTGTTCGATAAGTGCGCTGGCATCAGGTACCTGACCGATAGGCGACGAGTCGATAACGATGAAGTCATACTCCTCTTTGAGTTGGTCAATGAACTCTTGCAGTTTGTCGGAACGGATCAGTTCACCCGGGTTGGGTGGAACGGTACCTGCTCTTACAATATCGAACTTGAAATGAGTATCTCTAATGATAATATCATCTATTCCGCACTCACCAATGATATAGTTGGTGATTCCCAATCCGTTGTCTATACCCAGTTTGTCGTGTATATTAGGTTTGCGTATATCAAGGTCAACGAGCACTGTTTTTTTGCCCATCATAGCATATAGTGATGCTAAGTTTGACGACAAGAACGTCTTACCATCGCCCGATTGTGTAGAAGTGATAGTGATTGATATCTTTGTTTTTCTCTGTACTATAAACTCTATTCTTGAGCGTATTGTTCGGAGCATCTCAGCGTATGATGATCGAGGCGACGACTGTACGAGAGTCGGGTTTTGCGACTTGGCATGTCGGAGCGAACCTATCAGCGGGAAGCGCGAGATGGAGTCAGCCTCTTTAGGGTTGCGTATTCTGTTCTGCAACAGCTCGAAGAGTATGATAAGAATGAGCGGTATGAGCAGTCCGAATGCCATATATCGCGTTCTGACTTTATTCTTCGCACCTCCGTTTGTCACCATCAATGTACGAGCCTTGTCAAGAATATCGTTATCGGGAGTATTGCTTGCTTTCTGGATCTCGGCTTCGGCGCGCTTCTGAAGGAAGAAGGTATAGTAGTTGTCATCGATACGATAATTGCGCTCGATAGACACCATCTGCAACTCTTTCTCCGGCAGCTTCTGAATATCTTTCTCTACATCACTGAAGCGATTAGCAAGGTCTTCGCGTTCAATCTCGAGAGCGGTATGCATTGATTTGATAACTTCATGAATAGCAGCTTTGACATTATTGATATCGTTGGTATATTTGGCATAATATACATTCTTCTCTGAGAGCTCTGCTCGTTGCAGTTGCAAGTCGTTGAGTTGTTGCACGAGAGCAGAGAGCATAGGCTCGTTGAGGTTGAGCGACGAGGGAGCCATGATGGCCTCATTGCTCATATTGGTTTTCAGATACTTCTCAAGATAATCAAGATAAGTCTCTCTGAGTCGGAGCGACATCTGTTGCGCTTCGTAGTTCTCGAGTTTGCCCATGAGTGTTCCTGCATAGGATGAGACGTCGATGAACTTGTTTTTCTGCCGGAAAGAGGTCATCTCGCCCTCGCTGACAGATAGCGATTCTTGTAATATATCAAGTTGTTCGTTGATAAAACGGATTGAGTTGTCGGCAACAGCATTTTTCCGCTCCACATTCTGAAGCAGGAAGACCTCACACAGTTTGTTGATAAAGTCGCAGTCTCTTTCCGGCACATCTGAGACCAATGATACTTGCAAGACCGATGAGCCATCGTTAACGAAT
>CAMHOK010000030.1 GCA_946186735.1 uncultured Bacteroidales bacterium | reverse complement strand
GTGTTTCTCCCGCTCTCCGTGGGGCACTTGAGGTTGAAAGGTGCTGCTTGGTCGTAGAGTATGTCGCCCAACAACGGCTCCACCGACTCTGCATAATCCTCTTCTTTGGCAGAGAACATAGGAAAGACCTCGTCAGCAGAAGCACCCTCCTCTACCCTTTTGAGTGCTTGGTTGTAGGTGTCAAGAAAAGCGCGCACATGCTCGGGCATGTCGTCAGGGAACGACTCGGTGGTTGAGTAAGCAAGGATAGCGGGCATACGGTCGTCGGCAGAGACGATAACAAAACCCCTCTCTGCCTCAGCCTTGAGGATATAGAACGACTCGGTAGAAGAGTTGTTGTTTACCTCACGCGATGAAAGGCAGCGCTTAGCTTTCTGAGTAGGTAGTACACTGTTTGCCAGACTCATCACCTCGCTCATGGAGCGACGCTCGGCATGAAGGGCAAAACACGAAAACAGCCCTATCGCCAAAAGAATAGTAAATACTCGTTTCATATCTTTGTGTTTTTATGTGTTAATTGTCTTGTTATGAACAAAAATCATTCCTCAACCTGGAACATAGGGTCCCAGCAAGGCAGCTTAATAGGCTTGGTCTTGAGTATAGGTCGCAAAGAGTCAAGCAGATACTTGTCTTCAATAACTAAGCGGAACATATACTCGTTGAACCACTCATCGGTCATAATAAGGTGTCCTTTCCACCCGCTCTTCTCTCCCCAACTGTTCTCCACCATCCATCTCACGGGCTTGTCGTTCTCAATCTTAACCGCCACCAGAGTCATGGCATGACTGCTACCTGAAGCAAAACTGGCTATTCGATCTTTCTTGTCCATATTAAAAGAGGTACCGAAGATTGCTCCATAGTCGTAGTTGTTGAGGTCGAGCAGACCGCGCTCCGAGTTGAGCTCTTTGGCCACATCGCACGAGAAATACATAGCTACCGAGTCTTTGAGCGAAGAGATAGCCATCTGCTTGATATCCTCCACCGGAAGATTCAGATACAGCCAGTTGTGCCCTTCATACACATGTCGGTCTTGGTCGATCTCATACATGCGGTAATACTCGCGCGTAGGGTCGTTCATGAGCATGACATAATGGTGCATCAGCTCGTCGTTGCCATACTCTGCCGCAAAAGTCATAGGTGTATATTCCTTGTCGTTCCAAGTGAACGATTGTGGTGGTATGCCCATAGCCATGACGAGCATACGATAGACCGTCTGTAGCATCTCGTTCTTGCAAGCCACGAGTTGTTGGTCAGCACCTTTCATCTTCCTCAGCTCCATTCCATACTCTCGAAGTTGGGTCTTGAGCAGTCCCACAAAACGCGAGGTGCTGTTAGTGGTGAAGGTCTCGGGCATCACCTCCGACGGCACCAAACCATATTTGAGCACGAGGTCTGCCACTCCGGTGAAAGTGCCGCCGTCAGAAACAGGGTTCTTAAAGAGGAACTCCACTTTCTTGTCGTCCATAGGCAACTTACGAGTGTCGATAACCGATTGTAAGAACAGGTTTGACTTCTCCAACTGATCGTAGAAGAACAAGTAGGCTTGCGAGAAAGTGAACTTATCTAACTGATGCTCTTTTATTGCATGAGCTCGCAACACATTGAGTCCCGTGAACAGCCAACACCTACCCGACTGTTTCTGGTCGGTGATACCCTTCTGCGGTACGCGATAGGTGAACTCTGTCTTCATCTCACCAAGGTTGTCTTGATTGAGGGCCAACTTCCTGATATCGTTAGCACACACGGCATTTCTCAGAGCTTTCTGCTGAGGCGTCTCCTGATAACTCTGTTGCAACGACAGAAGCAACTCTTCGTCAATCTGCTGAGCACGGACAAACACAACACTCAGACTAAGCAATAATACAACTAAACCACGATTCATATATTCACTGATTAAATTCAACTCTTCAACTATTCAACTCTTCAGCCTATCACTCCTCCTCCTACCAGCAGGTCGTCCTTATAGATAACCAACGACTGCCCCGGTGTTACACCCCAGACAGGCTCTTTGGTGGTTATAGCAATAGTATGGTTCTCACTGTCAATCTCATCAATCATTGCCTCCACCTGAGGCGAGCGGTATCTGATACGCACCTTCACACTCCTGTCACTCATTAGCCACTGCTCATCGCGCACTCTGAGGTCATGAGCCACCACACGAGAGGTGAGCAGGTCGTCGTGCGAACCCAGCACGACCTTGTTGTCAGACGCATCAATACGAGTGACATAAGCAGGTGTACCAAGCGCTATACCTAACCCTTTGCGCTGACCGATAGTGTAGTTCTGATAACCCTCATGGAAACCCAGCACCTTACCCTCTTTGTCAACAAACACACCCTTGCACATCTCACAACCCTCGCTCTGAAGGAAAGAGCGATAATCGTTGTCCGGTACAAAACATATCTCCTGACTATCTCTCTTCTTCGACAGTCGCTCAAAGCCGTAGTCGGCAGCCATCTGACGGACCTCCGTCTTCTCCAACCCTCCTAAAGGGAAGATAGTGCGGGCAAGGTTCTGTTCAGTGAGCATCCAGAGGAAATAGGTCTGGTCCTTGCGTGTATCAACGGCGTTCCTCAGGTAAGTATGCCCGCCTCTCTTAGCTATGCGGGCATAATGACCGGTAGCTATCATGTCGCAACCATAAGTATCGGCAGCCCTCAGCAGCTCGCCCCACTTGATATGCGAGTTGCACAAGACACAAGGATTAGGTGTACGACCATGCATATACTCGTCCACGAAATTGCGTATGACGGTGTCGCGGAAGATCTGACGATAGTCGAGGATATGATGCTCAAAGCCTAACTGCTCTGCCAGATGTTTGGCTTCCATGATGCTCTCCACCGAGCAGCACCCTTTCTCGCGAGCTAAGCACGACTCTTTGATGGAGTCGAAAGTGCGGAAAGTGACGCCCACCAACTCATAGCCCTGCTCTAAGAGGAGCATGGCTGCAACGGAGGAGTCAATCCCGCCCGACATGGCTATGAGGACACGAGGCATACAGGCTTATCTTGGTGTTATACTTGAAGTTATCTTTGTGGTTACGGTTGATGTCTTTATTCGATGTTCGCTGTCTCTTTGAGTATCTCGCTCACTGTGGGGTGCGGGAAGACCACTTGTCTGAACTCGGCTACGGTATATCCCATACGCACGGCGAAAGAGGCGGCTGCCACAAACTCCGAACAGGGGTTACCTATCATGTGAACGCCAAGGATGGTCTTGTTCTTCTTGTCCACTACCATCTTACATAGTCCTGTCTCGCCCTCGTTCTCCGCCACGAACCTACCGGAGAAAGTCATGGGCAGACTCTTAACCTCATACTCTATAGGTAAGACGCAGTTTTCACCTTTCAAGTCGCGCTCTTGCAGACCTACCGAGGCTATCTCAGGGTTGGTATAGACAACCGAGGGGATGGCGTTATAAGCTATGCGCTGAAGAGGTATGAGCTTGAGCATATAACCTACAGCCACCTCTGCCTGACGCGAGGCCACATGCGCAAGCATGATCTTGCCTGTTACATCACCGGCAGCGAAGATATTCTTGCAGGAGGTCTGCATCATATCGTTAACCACTATGGCACCGCGCTCCATATCCACCTTGAGGTTATCAAGCCCGTCAAGATTAGCTCTTCTGCCTACCGAGATGAGAATCTTGTCGGTCTCAATAGTCAATCGCTCACCTCCTTGGGGCTCACATATAACCTTCTTTCCGTCAATAGCAAGAACCTTGGTGGAGGTGAGGATATCGATGCCGCTTTTCTTATATTTATCAAGCAAGAGACTGACACACTCAGGGTCTAACTGCGGCAGAACGGAAGGCATTGCCTCCACTACCGTCACCTTAACTCCGAGCTCATGATACAGAGTAGCAAACTCCATACCTATCACTCCTCCTCCCACTATCACTATGCTTGCGGGCAACTCCGTGGCACTCAGAGCCTCTGTGGATGACCATACATCCGCATTGCCGTTGATACCCGGGATGGGAGGAACGAAGTTGTTCGAGCCGGTAGCTATAAGCAAGCGCTGTGCCTCATACTTTTCGCCTCCACATTCAATAACAATAGTCTTTTCATCATGACTCACCACCACAGCTCTACCGCTAACCATGGTCATGTTATCGTTCTTCAGGCGCTGCTTGATACCAGCCACTAACTTGCGCACTACCTTCTGCTTGCGCTGCTGCATCTTCTGATAATCGAAACTGACAGCCTGAGCCTCAACACCATACTTGCGGGCATTGAGAGCATTATGATACTGCTTGGCGCTATATAAGAGAGTCTTGGTAGGGATACAGCCCACATTGAGGCAGGTACCGCCTAACTGCTCTTTCTCAAAGAGTATGGTCTTCAGTCCGTTTAAAGAAGCCTGTTCGGCCGCTGTGTAACCGGCAGGACCACCGCCGATGATTGCTAAATCGTACATAAAAGAAAGTGTTTTGGGTAAGGTATTGAAAGTATTTAGGGGTCTGAAGTAGTTTATATTTAATGTTCTGAAGTCGTTTCCATGCTGTTTAAGGCTGTGAGATATTGTCTGACGGCCTCGCCTGTCATCTGTTTGCAGGGCATCTTCTGCTTGGGTTGGAGACCATTGAGCCCCAACAGCTCTGCACAAATAAGACTGCCATGACGCTTTTCGAACTCTTGCGCCAGACTCCTCACAAAAGCATAGTTAGGCATCTTGAGCTCCGGATGGTCGGGCTTGGTGTTACCCGTTTGCATTCCGGCAAGAAGGAACAACGCATTGGCTGTACCACAAGTCATACGCATCCTGCCTGTACCACCGCCAAAAGAAGCAGACACACGCAGAGCCGTCTGCTCGTCCATATCATATAGGTCTGACAAAGCAGCTACAACAGCCTGCGAACAGTTGAAACCCCTCGCAAACAACTCTTCGGCTGCCTGCGCACGACGCTCTATTTCTTCCTTACTATACATATCGCTCGCAAAAGTACAATTTTTTTTTGACATTTTAGAAAAAAACACTAACTTTGTCCCGATTTTTTTGAGAACAAACAATTAAAACCATAAAAGAAATGAAAACAAAAGTCATTCTGGCATCGCTTCTGACAGTAGCTATGCTCTCATCATGCAGCGCTTTAAGCCGCACCACCTCTACTTCATCAACCGCTAACACCACCACTACCGCCACCACCGGTACCGTTGACGCCACCCAGGCAGTCAACTACGGACAAACAGCCGGTATGGCTCTCGACAACCTCTATACCCAGTATAAGGCTGATGGTAAGCTGGATGCTTCTAACATCAACAACCTCATCAACATGTTGCAGCTCGTCAACTCATGCTCGCAGCTCAAAGAGTACAAGACCGACAAGTCGTATCTCACCTCTTTCGCCAAAGGTCTGATAGTAGGCTCACTCAATGTCAACCAGAACAACTCGATGAGTGTCACCAACCAGCTCGCCGGACTGATGAGCAACACCAACACTCAGTCGCTCACCTCAGCCCTCACCGGCATGGTTCAGCAAGGCACCCAGACGACAGGCAGCGCTCTGAGCAGCGTACTCGCAGGAGCTTTGAGCAACGCACAGACAAAAACGCAGAACACTACCACACAAACCTCTCAGCAAGCACAGACCACTGCCTCTAACATAGGCAACACCGTGGCTACCACCGCTAACACCGTCGGCACAGTAGCATCATCGGTCTCAACAGCTGCCAACAGCATCACTTCACTCTTCTCTCTGTTTAAGAAATAAAAAGAACAAACAATATGAATATTGTTGATCGTTTTCTCAAGTATGTGTCTTTCTGCACTACTTCAGACGAAAATACAGGCATGACTCCTTCTACCCCCGGGCAGATGGAGTTTGCTCGTTTCTTAGCCGACGAGCTCAAGGCTATCGGTCTTGACGAGGTTGAGTTAGACGACAACGGCTATATCATGGCCACTCTCCCCGCCAACACCGACAAGCCCCTGCCCGTCATCGGCTTCATCGCGCACATGGACACCTCGCCCGACGCCTCAGGCAAGAACGTCAAACCGCGTATCGTCAACAACTACCAAGGCGACGATATCCTGCTCAACGAAGAAGAGCAGATCTATCTTGAGACCAAGAAATATCCTGAGATACTCAATTATAAAGGTCAGGACATCATCGTTACCAACGGCAAGACACTGCTCGGCGCTGACGACAAAGCCGGTCTGAGCGAGATAGTGAGTGCTATGGAATATCTCATAGCCCATCCGGAGTATAAGCACGGCAAGATCCGCATCGGCTTCACCCCCGACGAAGAGATAGGTCAGGGAGCCGACCATTTCGATGTTAAGAAGTTCGGAGCCGATTGGGCATACACTATGGATGGTGGAGCCGTAGGCGAGTTGGAGTATGAGAACTTCAACGCTGCCTCATGCAAGATCATTGTTCACGGTGTCAATGTGCACCCGGGTGCCGCCTATCATAAGATGCTCAACTCCATGCGTATAGCCTATCAGTTAGCCGTCATGCTCCCCCGTTGGGAGACGCCCGAACACACACAAGGCTACGAAGGCTTCTATCACTTAGTGGGTATGCAAGGAACGGTGGAAGAGACCGTCTTGAGCTATATCATACGCGACCATGACCGTGCACGCTTCGAGAGCCGAAAGAAAGAGATGGAACACTTGGTACGCAAAGTCAACAGAGAGTATGGCGAAGGTACGGCAGAGATCATCCTGCGCGACCAATACTACAACATGAAAGAGAAAGTAGAACCTGTCATGTATGTGGTTGACCTTGCCAAAGAGGCTATCAAGCAGGCCGGTGTTGATCCCGTGGTGAAGCCCATACGCGGAGGAACCGACGGAGCACGACTGAGCTTCGAAGGACTACCCTGCCCCAACATCTTCGCCGGAGGAGAGAACTTCCACTCACGCTTCGAATATCTGCCTATACGCAGCATGGAGAAGGCTATGCAAGTAGTACTCAACATCATCTATCTCGTTTCTGAGAAAGAGTAACACCTGAAAAAGATTAACCAATAACCAAAAACCAATCATATCATGTTAAAGACAACACCTTTCACAGACATACACATAGCACTTGGTGCGCGTATGGCTGAGTTTGCAGGCTACAACATGCCTATCGAATATAACGGTATCAACAACGAGCACTTGTGCGTGCGCCAAGGCGTAGGCGTCTTCGATGTGTCGCACATGGGTGAGATATGGGTCAAAGGTGAGAAAGCTCTCGACCTGCTTCAGCATATCACCTCTAACGATGTGAGCAAGCTCGAAGCCGGCAAGGCCCAATACACATGCTTCCCTAACGGCAAAGGCGGCATAGTGGACGACCTGATTGTATATATGTACTCCACCACCAAGTATCTGCTCGTTGTCAATGCCAGCAACATCGAGAAAGACTGGAACTGGGTTAACGAGCACAACACCTATGGTGTCAACCTTGAGAACGCCTCCGACAGAATGGCGCAGCTCGCCGTTCAAGGTCCCAAAGCTACTGAGATGTTGCAGAAGCTCACAGACATCGACCTCTCGTCAATACCTTATTATAGCTTCCGCGAATGGAGCTTCGCCGGTGTCAGACCCGTCATCATCTCCAACACCGGATATACAGGCGCCGGAGGTTTCGAACTGTATTTCGCTCCCGAACATGGCAAACAGATATGGGACGCACTGTTCGAGGTAGGCAAAGAGTACGGACTCCAACCTATCGGACTCGGAGCACGCGACTCACTCAGACTCGAGAAATGGTATTGCCTCTACGGACACGATATTGACGACACCACCTCACCTATCGAAGCCGGACTGGGTTGGATAACCAAGTTTGTTGACGGCAAAGATTTTATCGACCGCGACTACCTGCTCAAACAAAAGACCGAAGGTGTCAAACGCAAACTCGTTCACTTCGAGCTGCAAGAGAGAGGTATCCCGCGCAACGGATACGAGCTGTGCGATGCCGAGGGTAACAAGATAGGACATGTTACATCAGGTATAATGTTGCCCGGCACAAAGACAGGTATAGGTATGGGATATGTAAAAACAGAGTTCTCGAAGAAAGAAACAATCATCTATGTGAAGATTCGCGAGAAACTCATACCGGCAAAGATTGTGTAAACAAAGTTTTTTACTTACCTTTGCAGCGATTTATTTATTAACCACAAAAAGATAATCATTATGACAAAGTATCAATGCCCCTGCGGTTATGTTTATGACCCTGAGATAGGTGATCCGGATAGCGGTATCGCTCCGGGCACAGCTTTCGAAGATATACCCGAAGATTGGGTATGCCCATGGTGCGGCCTTTCAAAAAGCGACTTCGAAGCCATCTGAAAACAACATTTCTAACGACGAGATAGCGGGTGCATGCACCTGCTATCTCTCTGCCTTTATTTCAATTGAAACAAAACCAAACACATGAGACGTATTTCTGACGATATCTATTACATCGGTGTTGACGATGTCAACTCTCCGCTTTTCGAGAACCAATATCCCGTACCCGAAGGTATGGCGATGAACTCGTATGTCATCATCGACGACAAGGTGGCGGTGCTTGACACTACCGATGAGCACCTCATTGACCCGTGGGAAGCCAACCTCAAAGAGGCGCTGCAAGGAAGAGACATCGACTACCTCGTCGTTCATCACATGGAGCCCGACCACTCAGCCGCTGCCTATCGTTTGCTGCAGCAGCATGAAAAGATGAAAGTGGTGGCTACACAAAAAGCTATCCAACTCTTCACTCAGTTCTTCCCACAAGCTGACCTCACCGACCGTACTATCATTGTCAAAGAGGGTGACACTCTCCCGCTGGGCAAACACTCGCTCCGTTTCTTCACCGCTCCTATGGTCCATTGGCCCGAAGTGATGGTGAGCTACGAGCAGAAAGAGAAGATACTCTTCTCTGCCGACGCTTTCGGAAAGTTCGGTGCACTGAGTAAGACCGGTTTTACCGACCAAGAAGATACCGATTGGGCATGCGAGGCGCGACGCTATTACTTCAATATCTGCGGTAAGTACGGTGCACCCGTACAGACCCTCTTGAAGAAAGCTGCCACGCTCGACCTCTCGCTCATCTGCCCGCTCCACGGACCCATGCTCGGTCAGACGATCAATGACTGTGTAGCTCTTTATAACACATGGAGCCGATATGAGGCTGAGAAACATGGAGTGCTCATCGCCCACGCCTCTGCTCATGGAGGAACAGCCAAGGCAGCCGAGATGTTAGCCGATATGCTTCGCGAGAAAGGCGAAGAGGTGTCGGTCATCGACCTCTGCCACGAGGATGTGTCGTACGCCGTAGAAGATGCTTTCATGTTCGACCGTGTAGTGCTCGCCGCTTCGTCATACGACGCTGCTCTCTTCCCGCCTATGCACGACCTCATCTATCACCTGCAGATCAAAGCATGGCAGAACAAAAGAGTGGCTCTCATAGAGAACGGCTCATGGGCTCCGTCTGCCGCCAGAGTGATGAGAGAGATGCTCGGCTCAATGAAGAACATCGACATCATCGAACCTCAAATAACCATCAAGAGCAGGCTCAACGATACAACCATCGCTGAGCTCAAAGAGTTGTCAAAGATAATCTGAACAATATGCCAAAGCACATATTCACATATTTCAACGAGATTTTCCCTGCCCTTTGGAATGAAGATGCGCTAACAGACTATAATGGTACTGTCAACTACACCTTTGGCGGGCTTGCCGAAGAGATAGCACGCTTGGGCGTCATGTTCAAGCTATTGGGAATAAAGAAAGGCGACAAGATCGCCATCTGTGGCAGAAACAGCTCACACTGGGCAGTAGCTTATCTGTCTATCGCCGCCTATGAGGGCGTCATCGTCAGTCTGCTGCAAGACTTCAACGCCTCCGACATTCAAGGACTCATCAACCACTCTGACGCCAAGGCTCTGTTCGTCGGACCGTATGTGTGGAGGAACATGCCGCAAGAAGAGCAGACCATCATTCAGTCGATGCCCCAACTCGAGGTCATCATCTCGCTCACCGATTTCTCCATCATCTTCGACAAGAAGCGAACGGGCATCACCTCCATCAACGATATTGACAAGGCTTTTGCAGAACAGTATCCACAAGGGTTCTCGGCTGCCGATGTTCATTACCGTGACGATAACTACGATGACCTCATGCTCATCAACTACACCTCAGGCTCAATGGGTGCACCCAAAGGTGTTATGCTCAGCTACCGGAGCCTGAGCGGCAACCTCTACTCCGGACACACATGTCTGCCTAACCACCCGGGACAACGACTCGTGTCAATGCTCCCGCTGGCACACATGTTCGGACAGCTCGCCGAGTTCCTCTTCCCGCTATCAGGAGGCTGCCACATCTATTTCCTTGCCAAGACACCTACACCCACCCTCCTGCTCAAAGCTTTTGCCGAAGTCAAACCTTATATGATAGTAACAGTGCCGTTAGTCATCGAGAAGATTTGCAAGAAATCGGTGATGCCTGTTACCAACAAGAAAGTGATGCGTGCTCTATGGAACGCACCAATGGGTATCGGACCGGCAGTGAGAAAAGTGGTGAAGAACAAACTCATGAAAGCCTTCGGAGGCGAGCTCAAATACTTCATCGTCGGCGGAGCTGCCGTCAATCCCGAGGTGGAAGAGCTGCTTCTGAGCATACATTTCCCCTTCGTTGTGGGCTACGGCATGACCGAGTGCGGACCGCTCATAGGCGGTTGTCTGGTCAAGGACTTCGTTCCGCGTTCCGCCGGACACATTCTACCTCTCAATGAGATACGCATCGATTCTGACGATCCTTACCATAAGGTAGGCGAGATCTTAGTGCGCGGCGAGCATGTGATGATGGGATACTACAAGAACGAGCAAGCCACCAAAGACGCCTTCACCAAAGACGGGTTCCTCAGAACAGGCGACCTCGGTATCATCGATGAGAAAGAGAACATCTTCATCAAAGGGCGCAACAAGAACATGATACTCGGAGCCTCCGGACAAAACATCTATCCCGAAGAGATTGAAGACAAACTCAACAACATGGAAGGTGTGTTGGAGTCGGTGGTAGTAGAACGCGAAGGTAAACTCGTGGCACTCGTCTTCCCTGAGCTCAACGGTGAGCTGGAGTTCTCGCAGTCGCTGCTCGACCTGATGAAAGAGAACCTCAAACAACTCAACGAACGACTGCCTAAGTACAGCCAGATCTTCAAGATAGAGCTGCAGAAAGAAGAGTTTGAAAAAACACCAAAGAAATCCATCAAGCGATTCTTGTATAAGTAAGCCAAAACACAAATACAACATTTTTATGAAAAAGAGGTTGAACTGTTTGTTGCTACTGCTCCTTCTTATAGCGGCAGCAACTGACTCATGGGCACAAGAGTCTGCCAACCAAAACACTGACAGTCTCAAGAATGTGAGTCTGCCTGAGGTTGTTGCCACAGGTACTCGCAGCGAGACCGACATACGTCTGCTTCCTCTCACTGTTAGCGTTCTGACCGAGGAAGAACTTACTCAAGCGCAGAACACCAATGTCTTACCTACCCTCATGGATCAAGTCCCCGGCATGTTCATTACCTCCCGCGGTGTCTTAGGTTATAGCGTGAGCACCGGCGGGTCGGGTGGCATCAAGATCCGCGGTATAGGCAGCTCGCCTAACACCGATGTGCTCGTGCTCATCGATGGCCTGCCACAGTATGCCGGTCTGTACGGACACCCTATCAGCGATGCTTATCAGACCTACATGACAGAACGCGTGGAGGTCATACGCGGTCCGGGCACCATGCTCTATGGTAGCAACGCCATGGGAGGAGTGATCAACATCACCACACACAACCCCAAGAGAGATACTATCATGAGCGGTGTTCACCTGCGTGGAGGGAGCTACTACACCCTCGATGCCGGCATCAACACCACTCTCCGACGCAAGGGCTTCAACATGGCTGCCGGCTTCAACTACTCACGCACCGACGGACATCGCGACAACATGTCCTTCTCTGAATACAACGGTTTTGCACGAGTAGGATACGATTGGAACGAACACTGGGGAGCAAGTCTGACAGGCAACATAGCCTATTTCTCGACAGCCAACCCGGGCACCATCACAGCGCCTATCTTCGACAGTCGATATGATGTGCTCAGAGGCATGACCGCCCTCTCAGTGAACAACAAGTATGAACACTACTCCGGTTCTATCCGTGCTTATTACAACGGCGGCAAGCATAAGATCAACGAAGGTCATCAGGCAGGTGCACCTGCACTCACTGCCGACTATAACCACACCGACTTCATGGCTGGTCTGTCGGCTTACGAGACAGTGGAGTTCTTCCAAGGCAACACCACCACTTTCGGCTTCGATTATCAACACTTCGGCGGACATGCATGGAACGAGGACCTGAGCAACGGCAACCAAACCGACCTCGTCAGAAAAGCTGAGTATGAGCTCGCCGCTTACTTCGATTTTCGCCAACACGCACTCTCATGGATGGTGATTGATGCCGGTGTACGACTCGATTGGCACTCACGCTGCGGACTATCCTACGCTCCACAAGCCGGACTGAGCTTTATCCTTCCACAGAACACCGAGCTCAAAGCCTTGGTGAGCAAAGGGTTCCGTAACCCCACCATCAAGGAGATGTATATGTACAAGCCCAAGAACGCCGACCTCAAGCCCGTGAGCATGTGGAACTACGAGATCTCTTACCGCCAGAGTCTGGTGGACGGCAGACTAAGGTTGGGAGCCAACATCTTCTACCTGCACGCCAAGAACAACATCGAGACTCGCATGATCGAAGGAACGCCCAAGAACGTCAACACCGGCGAACTGAAGAACGCAGGTGCCGAAGTCGAGCTCTCTTTCGAGATCATACGCGGTCTCACTCTCGCTGCCAACTACAGCTACCTCTACATGCACAACCCTACCATAGCCGCTCCCGAGCACAAAGCGTTCGTCGCGCTCAACTACCATCACGAGCGCTTCACCATAGGCACATCGCTTCAAGCTATCTTCGGACTATACAAAGCTGTTGGCGACAACCCTGAGAAAGAGAACTTCGTCCTATGGAACGCACATGCCTCCTATCGCATCTGGAAAGGGTTGTGGGCACAACTGAAAGCCGAGAACATGCTGGCTCAAGAGTATGAGATCAACCTCGGCTTCCCCATGCCTAAGACCACTGTGCTCGGCGGCTTCGAATGGCGATTCTAAACAACAACAATTAACACAATACAAACATCCTTATGAAACACTACATCCTACCCGTGGCAGCCCTACTCCTTCTTCTCTCCGGTTGCCATCCCAAGACCTCATCGACTGCCACCCCCTCACCTATTGACACCACGGGCGAGAAGTCGATCGTTTACATGACACAAGAGATATCTCCCGAAGCTCTTGTCAGGATCTACGATGCTTTAGGCAGAGAAGCCACAGGCCGCGTAGCCGTTAAGATATCTACAGGCGAAGCCGGCGGACACAACTACCTCAAGCCCGCACTCATCGAGCAGCTCGTCAAGAAAGTAGATGGTACTATCGTTGAGTGTAACACCGCCTATAAAGGCAAACGCGACAGCTCCAAAGAGCACTGGAAGACCATCAAAGATCATGGGTTCCTTGACATAGCTCAGGTTGACATCATGGACGAGGCAGGCGATTTCCAGATCCCTGTCAAGGACAGCACTTGGATACACTACGACCGCGTTGGTACCCACCTCAAGAACTACGACTACATGATCAACCTTGCTCACTTCAAAGGTCACGCCATGGGCGGCTTCGGAGGAGTGCTCAAGAACCAATCGATAGGTGTAGCCTCAGCTAACGGCAAAGCATATATCCACTCGGCAGGTGTGACCGAAGATCCTGTCACCTGTTGGCTCCACACGGGCAACCAAGACGGGTTCCTCGAGTCAATGGCAGCTGCCGCACAGGCCGTTCACATGTATTTCGGCAACGGTGAGCGCATCGTCTATATCAATGTGGTCAACAACCTCTCTGTTGATTGCGACTGCGACTCCCACCCTGCTGACCCTGAGATGGCCGACATAGGCATACTCGCCTCGCTCGACCCTGTGGCACTCGACCAGGCATGCGTGGACCTCGTGTTCAACTATCCGTCAACACAAGGCGACGATGCTAAGGCGCTCATCGAGCGTATCAACTCTCGACACGGCATACACACTATCGAGCATGCAGCTAAGATAGGACTGGGCTCTCGTGCCTACACTATCGTCAATATCGATGGCGAAGAGATGCTCTCACGCCTGAACAACGAGTCGCTGAGCCTGCTTGTAAGGAACAAAGGTATCACCACCTCACACGATGATAGAGGCGTCAACGACCTGCTCCAACTGCTCTCCGACTCTCCTGAGCGCCTCAAAGGGGCTGTAGTGGCAGATAAGATGGTAGGCAAGGCTGCAGCAGCTATCATGGTTGTAGGAGGTATCAAAGAGCTGCACACCAACCTCATCTGCACACCGGCTAAACAGATGTTAGAGAACGCAGGCATCAAGGTCGTTGCCAACGAAGAGGTAGAGATGATCCTCAACCGCGACAAGACAGGTCAATGCCCCATCGACTCCAAACTCAACAACGCTCAGACAGCCGAAGAGTGCGTCAACATTCTGAAAGGGTAAAGGTTGTGCACCTGACTCTATCAGTATAAAAACAATAGTGGTGAGAGGCAACTCTCACCACTATCTTTATCTCTAACAGCGCAGCGGTCTTATTTATAATAAATAAGCCACTCCCACGGTTTGAGGCTGATCTTATCCTCCTCGCCTACCGTAACGGGTATGCCGCAGATGCAAGTATAGTTGCCTGCCAGCTCACCCATCTTCAGCACTACCTGCTCTTCTTGAGCCGACATATTGAAGATACCTATGACGGTATTCAGCGAGCCATCATTCATCTCTACCTGGCGATAAGCACTGAATATCTTATCGTTATCATTATCAATGCGTACCATCTTACCGCCTAACTCGGGGCTCCACAATGCCGCATTAGCCTTACGCAGTGCATTAAGCTCCTGATACATCTGGAACTCATCAGCGTGGTTGCGCTCAATACAATCTTTCTCGAAGAACTGCAGACGATGGTTGTTGGCATACTCTTGTCCGGTGTAGATAAGCGGCATACCGGGAACGAAATACGTAAGCGCAGCCATTGTCTTCGAAGCCTGGCCCATACGCTCGAACTCAGTGCCGTTCCATGAGTTCTCATCATGGTTGGAGGTGAAGTTCATGCGAATAGCTTTATCAACAAACATAGTGTCGGCCTTTGCAAAATAGCTCCACATATCTTCAACAGTCTTCTTACCTTGTGCCACACTGTTCATGATATGATGGAACTCCCAACCATAGTACATGTCGAAAGCCTTGAGGCAGTGCTCCGGCACCTCAGCCTCGGCAAGGGTGAACATACCCGGGAAGTCTTTCCTCAGGTCTGCGAAAGTATCCTCCCAGAAATCGGTTGGCACTTCCATTGCCACATCGCAACGGAAACCATCGATACCTATCTCTTCCATCCACCAACGCATTGCTTTCTTCATAGCGGCACGCATGTCTTGGTTGTCGTAGTTGAGCTTAGAGATGTCGGTCCAATCGTACTGTACCATAAGGTTGCCTAACGAGTCGCGATAATGCCAACCTTCGTTCTTGGTCCATTCAGAGTCGGGTGCTGTATGGTTAGCCACCCAATCAAGGATGACGTACATGTCCAACTCATGAGCTTTCTTGACGAAGCTCTCAAAATCGGCACGAGTACCGAACTCAGGGTTGAAGTCACAGTAGTCGATGATAGAATAGTAACTTCCGAGCGTACCTTTGCGGGTCAGTTTGCCGATAGGCTGTATAGGCATCACCCAGATGATGTCCACTCCTAAAGCTTTGAGTGTTGGCAGTTCAGCCTCAGCGGCTGCAAAAGTGCCTTCCTCGGTGAACTGACGAGTGTTGAGCTCGTAGATAGTGGCATTGTAAGCCCAATCGGTGTGCTCGGTCTGCAGAGCCGGTTGCTTATGGCAACTGACCAGCGACAGAAGCGCAAGCGCAATAACAAAAAGTTTCTTCATATTCGTTTGATATTTGGTTATTTCTTTCTACCTCCCCTACCCCTCCTTATCAAGGAGGGGAGTTAGTGGAGTTTATTTGATTACATATCCAAGCGGCTCTACTTCGAAGGTCTGTCCTTCTACTTCAACCATCTGCTTTTGGTCTGCGGTATTGATGGCAACGATGGTCTCTTGTCCTAAATATACTCTTTTGAAGCACAAGAGGTTTTTCTCGACGATGAGGGGCAAGTACTCGCCATACATCAGCGGCATGGATGATCGGCGCTGTTTGATGAGGCTGCTCACACTCTCGCGCATCTGAGCCTCTTCTTTCGAGTAGTCGGAGAAGCGCATCATGAGTCGGTTG
>CAMHOK010000029.1 GCA_946186735.1 uncultured Bacteroidales bacterium | reverse complement strand
AAAAATTAAAAAAAATCAAAAGTATCGAATAATAAATGGGCATACTGTAATAACACGTTTATTCCAACAGCAAGTTTACTCTATGTGTTCCACCCGATATCCATGCCTTTCAGCGAATGGTATATTTATACTTCAGATCGGTCTTTGTTCCTCGGAACACATTGACATCTACCATCTTTTGTATTCCGCCCACTCTGCCGTTCTCCATAGCCTGCCAGAAGACATGATGGTGGTCGGGCTCAAGTCCTCCATAACGAGCTAACCAAAAGCCGTAATCGGCAAAACGCTTGTCATTGGCAAAATAGGTATTGAAAGCATTCTGACCTGTATAGATCAGCGGCTTGGCTCCATAATAACGCTCCATATACTTGAGCCACACAAGCACACTATCGGTCGAAGGAAACGACTTCTTAAACTCCTCCACGTCTAAGATAGGAACAATATCACCTTTATGCAGATTGGCATGACGAATGAAATGTTCGGCTTGGCGGCGAGCCGATGAGGAGGGTGAGAAGAAATGATAAGCTCCGAACATCACCCCGCGCTGACGAGCACCATCTTTGTTAACCGAGTAGAAAGGATCAACCCAAGCCGACCCTTCCGTACACTTACAAACAACAAAATCAACCTCAACCGTTCTGACACCCCTTGCGAGCAAAGCTCTGAGGGGGCCCCGTAACTTGGTGCGTTTGCCTGACGAGGAGTGCATCTTACGCGCCTTGTCGATATGGAACGACAACTCATCCCATCGTATAGTGCCTTGATAATGCGACACATCTATACCCAACACCTCTGCCTCGGGCAGACGCGAGGGCATGTAGCGATCGATATGATAAAAGAACTTGTCTCTCAGTCGCGGCAACTCAGCGCGAGTAGGTAGAGTGCCCTTCATCCACATCGCCACCACCGACACAACCACCGCCACCACCATTACCAGTAGTAGCGACACAAGCACCCACAAGACTTTCTTCAAAGTGCTCATATCACGAGCTGACCTGACACCCTTCTGCGGCCCCAGCTTGACTCGATGAGCTTTTTTCTCTGACATAATTACAATAACGAAACAATATGCAAAGATAAGAATTTTCCGCAAAAGCACAAAAAGGATAAAAAAGATTTTCTGACACCCCTTGCGAGCAAAGCTCTGAGGGGACCCCGTTTTTTTTTCAGCCAACTATTTGTGTATGTAAAAAAATATCAGTAATTTTGCACGCTTTTTTACTGAGAAAAGGCATAACATAAGTTTAACCCCTAAAAAAGATTGGAAGAAAACCGCTATTCATGGGCAAGACCTTGCTCGTCTGACACCCCTTGCGAGCAAAGCTCTGAGGGGACCCCGTCTGACACCCCTTGCGAGCAAAGCTCTGAGGGGACCCCGTTTGGTTATCTCCAATCACCTGATTTCCACAAATGGAAGAAAACAAATCGCTCCAGAACTTCGACTGGGATGCTTATGAAGCACAAGCTCAAGGCAAACAAAACGAAGAATTGCTCAAGAAGTATGACGACACCCTCAACGCCATCAAAGATCAAGAGGTGGTAGAAGGTACTGTAATGTCGATCAACAAACGCGAAGTAGTTGTTAACGTAGGTTACAAATCCGACGGTATTGTTCCTGCTTCGGAATTCCGCTACAACCCCGACCTTAAGGTTGGCGACAAAGTAGAGGTGTTCATCAAGAACTTGGAAGACACCAAGGGTCAGTTAGAGCTCTCACACAAAGAGGCCCGCGCTTCTCGCAGTTGGGACCGCGTTAACGAGGCTCTTCAGAACGACGAGATCGTTAAGGGTTACATCAAGTGCAAGACCAAGGGTGGTATGATAGTAGATGTACTTGGTACAGAAGCTTTCCTGCCCGGCTCGCAGATCGATGTTAAGCCTATCCGCGACTACGACGTATTCGTTGGTAAGACTATGGAGTTCAAGGTTGTTAAGATCAACCAAGAATATCGCAATGTTGTTGTATCTCACAAAGCTCTTATCGAGGCTGAGCTCGAGGCACAGAAGCGCGAGATCGTCAGCCACCTTGAGAAAGGTCAAGTGCTGGAAGGAACGGTTAAGAACATCACTAACTACGGTGTCTTCATCGACCTTGGCGGCGTAGATGGTCTGATTCACATCACCGACCTGAGCTGGGGCCGCGTGAGCGATCCGAAAGAGATTGTTCAACTCGACCAGAAGATCAATGTCGTTATTCTCGACTTCGACGAAGAGAAGAAACGTATCGCATTAGGTCTCAAGCAGCTCACTCCTCATCCATGGGATGCTCTTGACGCTAACCTTAAGGTGGGCGACCACATCAAAGGTAAGGTAGTCGTTATGGCTGACTACGGAGCTTTCGTTGAAGTAGCTCCGGGCGTTGAAGGACTCATCCACGTGAGCGAGATGTCATGGAGCCAGCACCTCCGTTCAGCTAACGACTTCTTGAAGGTTGGCGACGAGGTTGAAGCTGTCATCCTCACTCTCGACCGCGAAGACAGGAAGATGTCGCTCGGTCTCAAGCAACTCAAACCCGACCCATGGGCAAATGTAGAGGAGAAGTATGCAGTAGGCACCAAGCACACTGCTAAGGTTCGCAACTTCACCAACTTCGGCGTCTTCGTTGAGCTGGAAGAGGGTGTTGACGGACTCATCCACATCTCTGACCTGAGCTGGACCAAGAAGATCAAACATCCTAACGAGTTCACCCAGATAGGTGCTGACATCGAGGTTGTTGTTCTCGAGATCGACAAAGAGAACCGTCGTCTGAGCTTAGGCCACAAGCAACTTGAAGAGAACCCGTGGAATGCTCTTGAAGAGCGTTACGCTGTTGACACCGTTGTTAGCGGCAAGATCCTCGACATCAACGACAAGGGCGCTATCGTTTCTCTTGAAGATGGTGTTGAAGGCTTCTGCACAACTCGTCATTTAGCTACCGAAGACAAGGCTCCCGTACAGAAAGGTGAGACCCTTGACTTCAAGGTTATCGAGTTCAACAAAGATGCTAAGCGTATCCTGCTGAGCCACCTGCGTACATGGGAAGCTCCGCGCGAGGTAGAAGAGAAGCCCGCTAAGAAAGCCCCGAAGAAAGAGGCTCAGGCTCCTCAACAGCAACTCGAAAAGACCACCCTTGGTGATCTGAGCGTACTGGCTGACCTCAAAGCATCGATGGACGCTGAAACTAAACCCGCTAAGTAAGACGTGTTCGTCAGATTAAGCAAGCAGGATGGTCAGTCCATCCTGCTTTTTTTATGCCAAGAGAGCAGGATACGGCTATGGCATGATATTTGATTTGCACTCAACAAGACACTAACTCATCAAACACTAATTACTTTCATCAAACACTTGTTACAATGACCAGAGCACTCTTCTTTGATATTGACGGCACATTGCTCAGTTTTCAGACACACACAGTGCCTGACTCTACTCGTCGTGCTCTTGTTGAAGCCAAGCGCTTAGGACATAAGCTGTTCATAGCCACCGGTCGTCCGCCGCACATAATAGGCAGTGTGGGCTCTGTGCTCGACCTCTTCGATGGCTTCGTTACCATCAACGGCGCTTACTGTTTCACCCCCACAGAGGTCATCTCGCACGACATCCTCCCCCACTCTATCGTTCAGACAGTGGTTGACGATGCGCTCCTTCATGGCTATTCGTGTATCGCCGTTACTGACGAGAACATGTACGTCATCAACGACACCAACATCCTTCGCCTCACCTTCGAGCAGCAACTCAACATCCGCGTGCTCCAATATGGGGCAAAGAAAGAAGATATCGTCGGCAAGAAAGTGCTTCAACTCACACCTTTCATACCCGCTACCGACGACTCTTTGCTCTCCACTATAGAAGCGGAGTGCTCAGTCGGTCGTTGGCACCCGGCTTTTGTTGACATCACCGCCCGAGGCACCGACAAAGGTAACGGCATTGCTCTCATGGCTAAGCATTTCGGCATACCTATAGCCCACACCATAGCTTTCGGTGATGGCGGCAACGATGCTCCTATGCTCCTGCGCGCCGGCTTGGGAGTGGCAATGGGCAACTCGTCAGACACAACAAAAGCCGCTGCCGACTATATCACCACTGATATTGACGACAACGGCATAGAAAAGGCACTCAAGCACCTGAAGATAATCAACTGAACGGCTACGCTATGAGCTTAAGTTGAGATCTATTTGCCTAAGTTGATCATCGGGATATTGTTGCCTCCCACATATTCGGGCAGCTTACCATCCCATTTCTCAATAGCATCTTGTTGCACGAGCAACTGATTGAGCGAAGCTGCGACGGTACGGTTGTAGTAGGCCTCACCATCGGCTTGTATGCGCAGCGCCTTAGCCTCACCTTCGGCCTTGGCTATAGCAATCTTGGCATTGGCTTCCGCTTGCTTGACAAGGTTCTCTGCCTTCAATGCCTCTTGTATGGCTTGGTTCTTAGCCTCAATAGCTTTCGAGAGCGACTCCGGAGGAGTGATCTGAGAGGTGAACTCCTCAACCAAGAACCCCTCTTCGTTGAGCGAGCGCTCTAACATAACCCTCACCTCTGCCTCGAACTGTGCACGCGATGCCATCAACTCGTCGGAGGTGTTGTTGGCAGTGATACGATAAGCGTCGTAGATGACGGTGCGCATATAACCCGCCTCTATATCCTCCAAGGGCTTACGATACTTAGCAAAGATATCAACAGCCTTGTCTCTGTTGACGCGAAAAGCCAACACCGGATCCATCTCGAAGACAGCCGCATCCTTGGTGGTAACGGTGAACGGACGATAATCAACCCTCTGCACATAGACAGGATAAGTATAGACGCTCGTTGTTATAGGGTTATAAAACACCCAACCCGTTACAGGCGCAGCATCCAGCTTGCCTTGTTCAGTGAGGGAGAACTTCTTAAAACGGATACCTACCTCCGAGGTATCAACCACAGTGCAACAGGTGGACATCAGGATAGTGATGCCCGCAAAGACTAACACCGCATAGACGATGCTCTGAATAAGTTTCTTGTTCATAATGACTATGTTTTGAGGTTAATATCTTCTCTATATGCTCTGCTCTACGGTGTCTCAGTCGTCTTGGTTCATGAGCACCGCAGTATGGCAAGCTACCACCCCTGCCGTCTCCGTCCTCAGCCTTGAGCGCCCTAACGACACCGGCACGAAACCGGCCTTCATCGCTTCCTCAATCTCTTGCTGCGAGAAATCGCCTTCCGGACCGATGAGGACAACGCACGACTGACCCTTCCGTATCTCTGTCTTCAGCTCTCGCTTGTCAGCCTCATAGCAGTGAGCGATGAAACGCGTCTGCTCATCCACAGACCTAACAAAAGACTGAAAATCAGTCAGCTCATTGAGCTTAGGCAGATAAGGAGTGAGCGACTGCTTAGCAGCACTGAGTATGATCTTCTCGAGCCTGTCTTGCCGTATCTGCTTGCGCTCAGAGAACCGGCACAGCAGCGGTGTTATCTCGTCAACACCTATCTCCGTACATTTCTCCACCATCCACTCCATCCGCTCAATGTTCTTGGTAGGAGCAATGGCTATGTGCAAGTGAAAATCGTGAGACGGCTGTTGCAACTGTTTACTGAGCACCTCAAACTCGCAATGTTTAGGGTGAGGATTGGTGATGACGGCGCGATAAGTATATCCGCAACCATCGGTGAGGAGGATCTCGTCGCCTTTGCCATATCGTAAGACGCGCACACAGTGTTGCGACTCCTCCTCGCTCAGACTCAACGAGTGAGCTATATCAGGGGTGTAGAATAAGTACATATTGTTATCCGTAAATAATGCCCACAAAGGTAGAAAAAAATTACCAAACAGCCAAACGAGAACTGACAACTTGTATAATTCAAAAAAATTGAGTACTTTTGTGCTCCCTAATAATCAAACTCAATGTGCATGGCACATATCTTTACATTATGCTCGAACAAATACTCACCCGACACATCCTTAAAGCTGTAGAAAAGCTCTATTCGTTTACCGCAGAGCCAAAGATGATTCAGCTGCAGAAGACCAAGAAAGAGTTTGAAGGCAACCTCACCTTGGTTGTTTTCCCGTTTGTCAAGATAGCTCGCAAAGCTCCCGTACAAGTAGCACAAGAGATAGGCGATTGGCTCGTTAGCAACACCAAAGAGATAGAGAGTTACAATGCTATTCAAGGGTTCTTGAACCTCAGCTTGTCCAACTCTGTATGGATCGACACCCTCAACACCATCCATCTCACACCCGACTACGGCTTCAAGCCCGACAACGGACAACTGATGATGGTCGAATATTCGTCGCCCAACACCAACAAACCCCTCCATTTGGGTCATGTGCGCAACAACCTGCTGGGTTACTCCATAGCTAAGATACAAGAGGCTAACGGATGGACAGTGGTGAAGACCAATATCGTTAACGACCGCGGCATACACATCTGCAAATCGATGCTCGCCTGGCTCAAATGGGGCGAAGGTGCTACACCCGAGTCCACCGGCATGAAAGGCGACCACCTCATTGGCGACTACTACGTGCGCTTCGACAAAGAGTATCGTGCACAGGTCAGACAGATGTGCGAGCAGGGTATGGACGAAGAGCAAGCCAAGAAAGAGGCTCCTCTCATGCTCGAGGCACAAGACATGCTGCGCCGCTGGGAGCAGGGAGACAAACAGGTGCGTGAGTTGTGGGAGATGATGAACGCATGGGTATATAAAGGCTTTGACGAGACCTACAGCCGTCTCGGTGTGAGCTTCGACAAGATCTATTACGAATCAAACACTTACCTCATCGGCAAGGCAGAGGTGGAGAGAGGGCTGCGCGAAGGGCTGTTCTACCGCAAGGACGACGGCTCTGTATGGGCTGACCTGCGCTCCGACGGGTTAGACGAGAAACTGCTGCTCCGCTCCGATGGCACATCAGTGTATATGACACAAGACATCGGCACTGCCAAGCTGCGCTATCAAGACTATAAGATCGACAAGATGGTGTATGTCGTGGGCAACGAGCAAGAGTACCACTTCAAGGTGCTCAGTCTCCTTCTCGACCGACTCGGCTTCAGCTTCGGCAAAGACCTCGTACATTTCTCATACGGCATGGTCGAACTGCCTAATGGCAAGATGAAGAGCCGCGAAGGTACCGTGGTTGATGCCGACGAACTGATGGACCGGATGATTGCTGATGCTAAAGAAGTGAGCGCCGACAAAGTGCTCAAACTCACCGACATCACCTCTCAGGAGGCTGATGAGATAGCACGCAAGGTCGGACTCGGAGCTCTCAAGTACTTCATTCTCAAGGTTGACCCGAGGAAGAACATGCTCTTCAATCCTGAAGAGTCGATCGATTTCAACGGCAACACCGGTCCTTTCATCCAATATACTTTCGCCCGTATCAACTCCGTTCTAAGGAAAGCCGAAGATGAGATAGGCGAGATTAAAGACGATGTTGTGCTCAACGACAAAGAGATAAGTCTTGTTCAGCGACTCACCGAGTTCCCTCAAGCCATCGAACAGGCAGGAGCTGCCTTCTCGCCGGCAGAGATAGCCAACTACTGCTACAACCTCGCAGCTGAGTTCAACTCTTTCTATCACGACTACAGCATCTTAGGCGAGGAGAACGGAGCCGTCAGACGCTTCCGCTTACTCCTGAGCAAGAGTATAGCCGAGGTGCTCAACCGCGCTATGGGACTGCTCGGCATAGAGATGCCGGAGCGCATGTGATAAAATGACGATCAGCGCATGTAATACAAACCCCAATCAGTCACAGACCGATTGGGGTTTCATTTTCTTCAAAAGGACACGCGTCTTAGCTATTCATTCCTCCGCAGCAACTGATGACTTGCCCCGTAACATACGAGGCAAGGTCGGAGGCGAGGAAGAGTGCCACTTTTGCCACCTCTTCCACCTCTCCTCCCCGACGCAGAGGTATGGTCTTCTCTATCTCACGGAGTCGGTCTTCGCCAAGAGCCTTGGTCATATCCGTCAGTATGAACCCGGGCGCGATAGCATTAACACGTATCCCTTTCCCGCCCAACTCTTTAGCTATCGATTTGGTCAGGCCTATGATACCTGCTTTCGAGGCAGCGTAGTTGGTCTGTCCGGCATTACCATGCTCACCTACAACCGACGAGAGCGATATGATGTTCCCGTAGCGCTGACGAAGCATCTGAGGAGCCACCGCATGCGAGAAATTGAAAGCCGACTTGAGGTTGACCGTCAGCACTTGGTCCCACTGCTGCTCCGACATACGAAGGAGCAAAGTGTCGCGAGTGATACCGGCATTGTTCACAAGGATATCTATACGACCAAAATCGTTTATCACCTCACTGACTATGTTGTGAGCTGTAAGGAACTCAGACGCGTCTGCGACATACGCTTTGGCTCTGACCCCTAAGGCTCGTATATCACTAAGCGTTGCGAGCATCTGCTCGTCTTCCTTAAGATCGATAAAAGCTATGTCAGCACCCTCTGAAGCAAACCTAAGGGCGATGGCGCGACCTATGCCGCGCGAGGCACCGGTGATGAGTGCCACTTGATGGTCTAATAACATTATTGAGATTGAGTTAGCACATTATTAAGATAGAGTGTTATTCCTAAGATAGAGTGTTATTCCTCGTCGATAGGAAAGACTCCGGTAGGATGAAGGATAGTATATTTCGACATGTTCTGGTTCGACTCGAAGCCCACCCCTGTGATTATTGATGTCTCCCGTGTGATATGTATCACGGAGTCGGAGAAGACGCGTTCGGTCTTCTGGTTCCAGAAGAGTTGTGGTGTCTCGAAACGCTCACCCTCAAGATTGACCGCCACCACATTGCCTCGCAGCTCCCATATCTGGTCGAGGCTGTTGTAGTGAGCATAATCGGCTTGAAGCGACGCCTGAACATCCATCTGCTCGTTGAACTTATCAAGGTAGATACCCTCAGGAAACTCCCAATATGGGGGCGTTGCTTTGTCGTATATCTCCCAGCGCTTAGTCTTTATCCTATACTGCACCACACCCGAATCGGAGATAAGAGTGGTTACCGAGTCGGCTGCAAGGACAGGTATGGCCGCTCTGTCGGTAACAGCATCGACCCGCTCTTTGACCGTCTTCTTCCTACAAGAGAAAAAACAAGTGAGCACCACCACGAAGATGATGCTCATTAGTCTGGTATGATATGCAAGTTGATGCATAAATGTTTATCTCACTCTTGTCGATTCGCCTATCCATCCACCTACGGTGAAGCTTCCCGAACCGAACTCTTGGGGCAGGTCGAAGCGCTCTTCTTTGCTGGGGAAATAGCGGCTATAAGTAGCTATGAGTTGGTTAGCTTCTTCGGTGCACATCTTGTCGATCTGCTTAGCTTGCTGGAACTTATCAACGGCTGCCCAGAAGACGGTCTTGTTGAGGATGCGTCCCTTAGCGTCGTTAGCATAAGGCTTAGAGCTGGCATAGAGCTTACCTATAAGCATATAGCACTTACCCATACCATCGTTGTAAGAGAGAGCCTTGCGGGCATACTCGCGAGCTTTCGAATAAGTAGAAGCAGAGGTCGAATACAACACTGCTATGTAGTAGAGGTAGTCGGCTTTGTCGAAGTTATCCTCTGCCATCTGAACAGCCTGCTCATAATAAGCAATGGCTCCGTCGTAGTCTTTCTTCTTGGTGCACATCCTTGCGCAACCTACAGCCGACTCCTCGGTGGGTTGGAGCTTATGCTGTGCCTCGGCTGCAGTGAAATAGACATCCGACTCGGTGCAACCTATCTTCTTATACAGAGTGATCACTTTCGAGAGAGTCTCTATGTCGTTCAAGTGCTCGGCAACGGCGGTCTGACAAAGCTCATCAAGCTTAGTGCAGTTGGCAGCACCCGACGATGCAAACACATTGTCGATATAGTCTTTATACTGCTTAGCATAAACCGAGTTCTTATTGGTCTTATCCTTCGAAATGGCTGTGAGATAGTCAATCACCATCTGATAATCCTCTACATATTGCTCGCCGTACTTCTCCGGATCGGACTTATATACCGAGTTGCTCACTGAAGCCAAGAGGTCAAGCATAGGTATCTGCGAGTGCTCTTTGAGCGTCGTAACCGACTCTTTGATCCAAGGATAGGCGGTCAGACGGACATTATCTTCAGGATAGAGCTCAACATAGTCGAGAGCCTTAAGACCCAGGATATATGCTTTCGGATACTTCGGATCATCACCGAAATATTTGATACGGTCGTCAAAGAGCTTCATTATCTTCTCTTTGATAGCAGCTTTCTCCTCGTCAGTGGAAGCGTTCTCCAATTGCCATTTGAGTATCTTCTGACCTGAGGTATAGATAGCTTTGTTGGCATTAGGGCAAGTTGAATATACTTGGTTCCACGGCTCAACAGCATCCTGATACTGTTTGTTCTTTACCGACTCTTGGAAGAGCGAGATGTTCATCAGACACTCGTCGGTGATAACCGGCTCAGCCTCCTTAGGTTCTGGAGCCTTGCGTTGAGGAATAGTAGTCTCTTCTACCGGAGCCTTACCTTTTTTCAGTTTGGGCTTTTTGTCCTTAGCAAATCCGAGGACCGGCAGTGCCGCACATAAAGCCAAAATAACTAAAGTTTTGAGTCTCATTGTCGTATGAATTTTAAGAATTAATAATCGTGTTTTTTGAATATACTTATCAACTATTGTGCCAAACTGCAAGAAAGAGCCGATGTTTGCAGAATAGTTACAGCTTACGCTTGAAGAACCATGTCTCCGATATTGAGGCATTGATGGTAAGCTTGAGTGAGTTCTCGTTGACCAATGCGTTGGTGCCTCTGTGGTTATATTCGAGCGATGTGTTGATTATCGTAGCGGAATTGCGAAGCGGGAACCCCACTCCGACAGATACTGAGAAATCTTTGGCGTTGATGTTCTTGATATACGAGTCGGAGATGCTTGCTCCGAGGCGGAAGAGCATGTTCTGATAATATTTTCTTGCCCCCGGGCGATGTGCATACTCGGCTCCGAAAGAGAGCTTGAGCCGCGAACGCAACACTCCTGTCTGACTCGCATACCTCACTTTTGCCCAGTCGGTATAGAGTCCTTCAGCACTGATGGTGAGGCGTTTGTCGTAGATATAGGTCAAGCCTCCACCGTATATCATAGGTAGGTCATACCCTTGAGGTACATCCACTATATCTAAGGTAGTGGTCTCTACCACCGTGTGCAAACAGTTGAACGACGATTTATTCTCGAACACACCACCTAAGACGAAGCCGTGCTGCCCGAAAGTGTGGAAGAACTGAAGACCATATCTGAGATGGATATCATTGGCATGCAGATTAGATGTCTCGCTGATAGGCAGATATGCCGTCTCAGCGAACTTCAAATCACGCATGTTGGTTACATCACCAAACATATAGTAGAGGTTTACTCCTACAGCCACCCAGTCGAAGAGATTGACACTCAAGCCGCCATACACTTGTGTGAACCCGCCGGTGCCGGAATAAGTAACGGTATCGTGACAATTCTCACTCACAGTGTGGGCAAGCTTCATGTTATAGCCCACCATCGAATAGGGGAGCACTCCTGCCGAGAAGGCAATATACGGACTCCAGATAGGGAACTGCAGGTTGATATACTCGAGGTTACCATTAGCTCGGTTGCGCGTGCCCAACCCGTCGGTATAGTTCGACCACATAGCACTGGCACCAAGGTCGAACATGAAGGTCATGGAATCGACCGATGATATAGAGGCAGGGTTAGAAGGGTTGATAACCTTATGATCGCGCATGGCCAAGCCCACTCCGCCCATAGCACGGAAAGCACCCGGCACATTATCGTTCAACTCGCCATAGCCATATCGGGAATATGGCGACGAGGTATTGTTCTGAGCCGACAAAACGGCCGACAGCAGAACAGCAAGGATGAGTATTTTCTTTCTTAATCGCATTCAGCCGACAAAAATACAAAAAAAATACCAAACACGAAAGTGCTTAGTACTTTTTTTATAAATTATGAATTAAACTGAAGTATATGATTGAGTCCTTTGAGCACTAAGTTCCGCTCAAAGCAGACTTCTTGTTGCAGGTTTTGCATGATATATGCTGCCCCACCTCCCGTAAGGAAGGTGCTAAACGAAGGCAACTGTTCGCCAAGAGTGCGCATATACCCTTTCACTTCGAACACGATGCCTCTGATGACTCCTGCCGAGATAGCATCGCGTGTGTTCTTGCCAAAGAGCGGCAACAACTGGTTCTCTTCTACCTCAACGAGCGGCAGTCGTTTGGTCATCTGCTTAAGTACCGTCAGACGCATCTTGATGCCCGGGGCTATATTACCTCCAAGGTACTCACCTTTATCGTTAACAAAGTCGTAGGTGATGGCGGTGCCGGCATCGATAATCAGTAGGTTCGTTCTCGGACATAGAGCGACAGCTCCGACGGCGGCTGCGAGTCGGTCGTGCCCGAGAGTATGGGGTGTGTCGTAGAGGTTGCGGATAGGGATAGGGGTGTTATGGTCGAAGAGGATGAACTTGTCGGACCGACGGGCAAGATGATTGACCACAGCCGCATCGATAGTACCAACCGACGAGATGATACTGTTGGTGACAGGATAGAGAGAACAGAGACGCTCTATCTCCACCGACGAGAAAGTCTTATACATGAATGTTTTCAAGATAGACCCATCCTCGCGGAAGAGAGCCACTTTGATACGCGAATTGCCTTGGTCGATACAGAGGTTCATGTTGTTAGAAGTTAGAGGTTAGACCGCGTTGCTGTTAGAGGTTGGACCGCTTCGCTGTTAGACCGCGTTGCTGTTGGATATTAGATTAGAAAAGAAGAGGGAGTGTCTTCCGACACACCCTCTTACTCTTTCGGTTCAGAGAAATTATTTCTTCAGAGCCTCTTTTGCTTTGTCAGCTGCAACATTGATAGCCTCTTTAGCTACATCGTCAGCTGCCTCAACTGCAGTTTCCTTAACAGTCTTCTCAGCTTCGCACTCAGCCTTCTCAGCCTCGGTGCACTCAGCCTTTTGTGCCTCACAGCACTCTACCTTTACTTCCTCAGCCTCTTGAGCCTCAGTGTTTTCAGCTTGCTTGTTACCGCATGCTACCATTGCAGCAGCTACTGCGAGAACCATGAAAATCTTTTTCATTTTTCTAAAAAAGTTTAATTAAACGGTTTATGTTAACTATAGTTGTTTCCACCTTCTTGACTTTGTTTCACAAAATCGGCTGCAAAGTTAATACATTTTTCTATAACTCGTGCAATAATTACGCAAAAAAAATCAAAAAAATATGTTTTTCAGCATAATTTAGTTGTACAGATAGCGTTTGATACTGTTCTTCGGAGTCTTTTCAAACTCTTGCGGGTGCAGTTCTATCTTTGCTATCTGCTCGTAGTTGGCGAGCAGCGAGTTGACTTCTTTGCGTACTCTTTGCATAGCCTCGGGCAGTTTGTCGGCGGTGATACCTGCTGCATCGCACGCATCTTTGTCAGGACAAACCAATGCCACTAACTGTCCTTCGCGTTGCACTACTATGCTCTCAAGGACGAAAGGCATGTTGTTGAGTTTGTCCTCGATCTCTTCGGGGTAGATATTCTGTCCGGAAGGACCAAGCAACATTGTCTTAGAGCGACCTTTGATGAAAATGAACCCGTCTTTGTCAACCATACCCAGGTCGCCTGTCTTGAGCCATCCGTCCTTTGTGAAGGTAGCCTTGGTTGCCTCGTCGTTCTTATAATATCCGAGCATCACATTGTCGCCGCGAACGACTATCTCGCCTATACCTTCCTCGTTCTTGTCGTCGATACGCACCTCCATGTTGTCGAGTATGCGTCCGCATGATCCTTCTTTGAACTCGGTCCAGTGGGCATAAGAGATGAGCGGTGCAGTCTCGGTCATACCATAGCCTATGGTGAAGGGGAACTTAAGCTTGCGGAAGAAAGCCTCCACTTCGGCATTCATAGCCGCTCCTCCTACTATCACCTCTTCGAAGGCGCCGCCAAAGACTCCGACGAGTTTCTTGCTGATCTGGGTGAGTACCACAGAGTCGAGGAAAGGCACCTTGAGCACCCAGCTCATAGGCGGTTTGGCTATCATCGGTTGTATCTGTTTGCGATAGATCTTCTCGATGATGAGAGGCACGCTGAGGATAAGGGTCGGTTTGATCTCGGCAAAAGCAGCCAAGAGCACTTTGGGTGTAGGAGTACGAGTGATGAAATAGGTGTGTCCGCCGGTGGTGGTGTTTCCCAGAAAATCGAAAGCGCAGCCGTAAGCATGTGCTAAGGGCAAGAAAGTGACCATGCGGTCGCCACGGAAGAGCAGTTTCTTGTTAGAGTGCAGAGCATAGGCGTTGTGTCCGAAGACAGCATTAGAAGCCAAGGCACGACCTGTGGTCATCACACCCTTGGAGAAACCGGTGGTACCTGAGGTGTAGTTGATAGACGCTACCTCCTCGTTGTCCTTATGATAATAGCTGATCTTATCGCGGGTGAACGCGCCTTTATACTTACGATCGAAGAGTTGCTGTATGGCTTCAGGCGAGATCATCTCAGCCGAGAGCTGCATCCTTAGCCCACTTTCTTCGTCAATAACGGGCAGAGCCGAAGAGATGACGGCTAAAGGCTTGAACTTAGTCAGCGACACCACAGCACGCACAGCACCCAACTCGTTCTCATCTAAGTGGTCCCAGATATAATCGGCTGTGAAAAGGAGTTTTGAATCAGAATGTTTGACGATATGGTGCACATCGTTGGCCTTGAAATCCTGAAGAATAGGAACGATGACGGCACCATAGGTTATTGTAGCCACATAAGCTACTGCCCAGTGAGCCGAGTTGCGACCGATGAGCGACACCTTGTCGTTGCGTTGCAGACCGCATTGCTCAAAAAGCAAGTGGAGCTTCTCTATCTGCTCTGCCACCTGAGCATAAGTCATTTCATACTTTGTTTCGTAATCAGTGTAAGCCGGATAATCCCAGTTCTGACGAAACGAGTCCTCAAAGAGTTGGACAAAATTTTCTTTTACCATAAAAAAGAATTGATTATGTGTTAAACCCAAGGGTGAAAAGAGACAACTCCGCATCACCCAATATATACTATCTTCATACGCGCTCAGACCTCCACGAGACCCTTCGCCTATGAAGCAATGTAAGCTTTATCAATTCGTATGCGCCTTCGTTTAGAAGATAGGCACATTGAGCGGTTCATTTTTCTGCTTGATAGATATGATGGAGTCAACCACGAACTCGCTCACACCTCTCCATGGCAAAGCTCCCTTATACTCTTTATAATGAAGCTCCACCTGTTTGCCTGTCGAACGCATCAGCTCATCGGCAATCTGCTTATCATCAACCGAGAACTTAAACTCGTTAGACTGAATAGTGTTCTTCTCGTTCTTCGAGTTGTAGCCGGCTTGAATGAGGCGACCCTCGTATGTCTTAAAGACATAGCCTTTATACACTACATAGTTCAACTCTCCGGCTTTAACACCTTCGCCAAAAACGAAGTAGAATTTAAACCAGAACCAACCTGCAAAAACAAGCAGGGCAACAACAATGATAGAAGTAATCGAGATTGCTGCAATTTTCTTTCCGTCTGCCATAGTTATGAATGATTAAAAACGCGCAAAGTTACATAATTTTATTCACTCTGCAAAATCTTTAGCAATTTTACGAGTGCTGCCAGAGTAGCACGGTCGGTGTTCTTGTCTCTGAGCTTGCCGAAATGGAAGCATTGTGCCTCGGTTTTTTGTGGTGTTGCCACAGCTATCCACACCGTTCCAACGGGCTTCTGTTCTGTTCCGCCGCTCGGTCCGGCTATGCCTGAGGTAGCGATAGCATAGTCGGTCTGCAGCAGCTGCTTAACGCCCTGAGCCATCTCTCTGACGGTCTGTTCGCTCACTGCACCATACTCACTGAGCGTCTGCTCTCTCACGCCCAGCACATTCTCTTTGACCTCATTAGCATAAGCCACCACACTACCCTTATAGAACTCTGAGCTGCCGGCATGTCGGTTGAGCAGGACGGCTAACTTACCACCAGTACAACTCTCAGCCGTGCTGATGGTCTGTCTGCGTCGTTTGAGCTCGGCTCCCACCAACACCTCTAAAGGCAGATCTTGTGTTGCTAACACGCTATCGCCTAACAAGGGTAGGAGCTTTTGTATCTGAGCTTCCACCTCTTCGTCGGTAACACCTGAGTAGGCCGACAGACGAAGACGCACTATGCCATCCTTAGGCAGATAGGCAAGGTGCATCGACTTAGGAAGCGCCTTCTCCCAATCGGCTATCTGTAGAGCAAGCTTCGACTCGGGTATGCCATAAACGATAACGGTGCGATGAACGATATGAGCCTGCGCACCCATCTGCCTACTTAAGTAAGGCAGTATCTGCTCTCTCATGGCTATCTCCATCTCATAAGGCACACCCGGCATAGAACATACCCACTGCTTCCTGCCGTCCTTCTCAATGGTCCATACCATCAACGGAGCCGAACCGACACTGTTGGGCAGGATAAGAGCGTTCTCCGGCACCTGCCATTGAGTAGCCGTGAGACGATTGAAGACCTCAGGACGATAAGCATAGAGCTCAGAGATATGCTTCTTCACCTCTTCGTTCTCAACCAATCGAGTTGAGAAGAAACGACAAAGAGTGAGCTTGGTGATATCGTCGTTGGTCGGACCCAGACCGCCTGTGAGCAGCACCACATCCACACGACCAAGAGCATCTTCAAGAGCTGAGATGATCTGCTCGGCATTGTCGTGAACAGAGACTATCTCGTTGAGCTCAATACCGTAACTATTAAGCTGTTCTGCCATGAAAGCAGAGTTGGTGTCAACCACCTGGCCGATGAGCAACTCATCGCCTATAGTAATAATTTGTGCTTGCATTATATCAATAAAAATTCAACTATTCGACTTTTCAACTATTTGCTTATCTGTTATAATCGGCAATGGCGTAGCCATAAAAGAATCTGTTAAAATCTGATAGATCTGCTAAATCTGCGGTTAATTTCATTATGTCGTCTGTGGTGAGGTGGCATTATGTCGTATGTGGTGGGTCGTCTATCTTAAACGAAATTCCCTACGGGAAAGGGTTAGTGAGGTGCTTACCTCTTTGCTATTAAACGAAATTCACTACGGGAAATCATGCAGTGAAAAAATCTGTATAAATCTGTATAAATCAGCTCAATCAGCGGTGAAATAGGACAATCAGCGGTGAAAGAAAATTCGTTTAATTAGTTAAATTAGTGAACGAAAGAGAATCTGTTTCATCTGAGAAATCTGTGGTATCTGTGGGAGATT
>CAMHOK010000028.1 GCA_946186735.1 uncultured Bacteroidales bacterium | reverse complement strand
AGCAAAGATCGCTATCGGCTATATCCTGGCGGTTGCCATTGGTATTTTGTTTGCTCCTAAGAGCGGGAAAGAGACTCGTGAGAAGATCAAAGAGCTCATCAGCGAGAAGATGCCAAATCTCTCCAAAGAGCGTTTAGAACAATTGGTTGATGAGGTACTTAAGAAAGTGTCATCGGTTGACCTTGGAGTAGAGGCTGAAGAAGAAAAAGAAGCAGAAGAAGGGCAAGAAGCTGAAGAAGAGCAAGAAACTAAGTAAATATGGAACAGAAGCCCAGTACTTATAACCAATTGCTTGAGGATGCCAAAGCGTATCTGAGTACCAGATACGACCTTCTTCGTCTCGAGTTGCTCGACAAGTTGTCGAGCATCTTGGGTATGTTGGTCTTGGTTTTCGTTATGCTATTCTTGGTGTTCGGAGCATTGGCTTATCTCTCGGTTGCTCTGGTCAGTTGGATGGCGAAAGTGATGCCCGTGTCGGTGAGTTGTCTTGTGCTCGCCGGAGTGCTCATCATAGCGGCCGTTGTTCTTTATTTGCTCAGAGAGCGTTTGTTTATCAATAAGTTTGTCGGATGGCTCAGTCAGCTCTTGTTCGCACCGAGCGAACAGACCGGACAGAGTCAGACGGAGAATAAAAGTCAGTCCTCACAAAATGGAGAAGATAGAGTTAAGTCAGATACAAAATCGTGACGACATCCGTAAGGTGCGTCTGCAACTCACTCGTCAACTTGGCAAGCAAGAGAGGCGGATACAAAAACAGTATGCCCGTTTGCACGATCGTTATAGTCGTGCCCGGCGTGTTGTGTCCACCATACAGAACCTGTTGACCCCTGCCGCCACTTCGCTTAGCATAGCTTCGACAGCATTGGGATTGATCTCACGACTGAGAAAATTGATAAAAAGATGAAAGAACTTGATTTTAACGGGTAAAATAAGTCTAATTTCGCGCAAGGTATTGCTCAAGTAAGAAAAAAGCAGTAACTTTGCGCGATTTTTTTGAGTCTATAACAAAATAAAACTAAGTAAAATGAATATTGTAAGAAAAGAAATCAGTCTGCCTGATGGTCGTATCATTACTCTGGAGACTGGTAAATTAGCAAAGCAGGCTGATGGTGCAGTGATGGCAACGCTGGGTAATACCATGATTCTTGCTACCGTATGCTCAGCAAAAGAGGCGATGCCGGGCACGGACTTCATGCCTCTGACAGTAGAATATAAAGAGAAGTTCGCTTCTGCAGGCCGTTTCCCCGGCGGTTTTACCCGTCGCGAGGGTAAGGCTTCGGATTATGAGATTCTTATCGCTCGTCTTATCGACCGCGCTCTGCGTCCGCTCTTCCCGGCGAACTATCATGCTGACACTTTTGTCAATGTTACTCTTTATTCAGCTGATGGTGTTGATATGCCTGAGTCGATAGCCGGTTTGGCTGCTTCGGCTGCTTTAGCATGCTCTGACATACCTTTCGAAGGACCTATCTCAGAGGTGCGCGTGGCAAGAGTGAACGGTGAGTTTATCGTCAATCCTACTTTTGAGCAGTGTGAGAACGCAGATATAGAACTTGTTGTGGCTGCCACTCTTGACAATATCATGATGGTTGAAGGTGAGATGAAAGAGGTGTCGGAGGCAGAGATGCTCGAGGCTATCAAGGTGGCTCACGAAGCTATCAAGCCCCAATGCCAAGCACAGCTGGAGATGATGGAGGCTTATGGTAAGACTCAGAAGCGTGAGTACTGCCACGAGGAGAACGATGAGGAGTTGCGCCAGGCTGTTCATGACGCTTGCTATGAGAAAGCCTATCAACAAGCCACCTCGGCTGATACCGACAAGCATCATCGCGAAGAAGCTTTCTCGGCTATCTGCGAGGAGTTCAAGGCTCAGTTCACCGAAGAGGAGTTAGAGACCAAGGCTCCGCTTATTGACCGCTATTATCATGATGTAGAGAAAGAAGCTATGCGCCGTGCCGTGCTTGACGAGGGTAAGCGTCTTGATGGTCGTAAGACCACTGAGATCCGTCCTATATGGTGCGAGGTGAGCCCGCTGCCCGGACCTCACGGTTCGAGTATCTTTACCCGTGGTGAGACACAATCGCTCTCAACCGTTACTCTGGGAACAAAACGCGATGAGAAGATGATTGACGAGGCTCTTATACAGGGCACCGATCGTTTCCTTCTGCATTACAACTTCCCTCCTTTTGCCACAGGCGAGGCTAAAGCCCAGCGTGGTGTGGGCCGTCGTGAGATAGGTCATGGCAACCTTGCTTGCCGTGCACTCAAGAACATGGTGCCCGACAACTTCCCTTACTGCGTACGCGTGGTGAGCGATATCCTCGAGTCGAACGGCTCCAGCTCAATGGCTACAGTTTGTGCAGGCACCTTGGCTCTCATGGATGCCGGTGTACCTATCAAGAAACCTGTTTCAGGTATAGCTATGGGACTCATCTCTGAGAACAAAGGTACTAACTATGCTATCCTCTCTGATATCCTTGGTGATGAAGATCACCTTGGCGATATGGATTTCAAGACTACCGGTACCCGCGATGGTCTGACCGCCTGTCAGATGGATATCAAGGTTGACGGATTGAGCTATGAGATTCTTGAGAACGCTCTTGCACAGGCCCACGAAGGTCGTATGTATATCCTCGACAAGATGCTTGAGGTGATGCCCGAGCCTCGTGCCGACCTCAAGCCTCATGCTCCACGCATACAGTCGTTCATTATACCCAAAGAGCTCATTGGTGCAGTTATTGGCCCCGGTGGTAAGATCATACAAGGCATACAGGCCGAGTCAGGTGCCGTCGTTTCTATCGACGAGATAGAAGAAGGCGGTCAGGTAGAGGTGGCTTCCAACAACAAAGAGAGCCTCGACAAGGCTGTGTCAATGATCAAGGCTATCGTAGCTATGCCTGAGGTAGGTGAGGTCTATCACTCAACCGTTAAGTCGGTGATGCCCTACGGCTGCTTTGTTGAGTTCATGCCGGGTAAAGAAGGTCTGCTCCATATCTCTGAGCTCGATTGGAAACGCTATGAGACGATGGAAGAGACAGGATTGAAAGAAGGCGACCATATCGATGTCAAGCTGCTTGAGATAGATGAGAAGACCGGTAAGTTCCGTCTGTCGGCTCGCGCACTCAAAGAGAAGCCCGAAGGCTATCAAGAACCCGAACGTCGTCCCCGTCAGGACCGTCAGAACAGAGGTGACAACAAAAGCAACGGCGGCGAGAAAAGAGCCTATCCGCGTCACGACGAGCGCTTCGGACACGAGTCGCGTCGTCCTCAAGACCCCGAAGCCGACGGAGCAAGACTTAAGAGATAAACAGAGATATAATAATCTGAAAAATAAGAGTATATGAGAACAAAAATGGTAGCAGGCAACTGGAAGATGAACAAGACCCTGCAAGAAGGAGTTGCTTTGGTTGACGAACTCAAAGAGCAACTCAAAGGTATAGAGCCTAAGTGCGAAGTAGTTATCGCCACTCCGTTTATACACCTGGCCACTGTTGCTCAGATGATTGAAGGTACTTGCATCCGTCTGGCTGCAGAGAACTGTGCCGACAAGGCTTCGGGTGCTTATACCGGAGAGGTGAGTGCAGCTATGGTTCGCTCTACCGGAGCACAGTATTGCATCATCGGCCACTCAGAGCGCCGTCAATATTATCACGAGGATTATGATATCCTGCGCGAGAAAGTGCAACTGGCTTTGGCCAACGGTCTCAAACCCATCTTCTGCATTGGAGAGGTGAAGGAAGAGCGTGAGGCTAACATACACGAGCAAGTCGTTAAAGATCAGTTGGAAGGTTCGTTGTTTAACCTCTCGGCTGAGGAGTTTGGCAAAATAACTCTCGCTTATGAGCCTGTCTGGGCTATTGGTACCGGTCTGACCGCTACTCCTCAACAAGCACAAGCCATGCATGCTTATATCCGTAAGACCGTGGCTGAGAAGTATGGCAAGCAGGTAGCCGACGATACCACTATCCTCTACGGCGGTTCATGCAATGCTAAGAACGCAGCAGAGCTGTTCAGCAACCCCGATGTTGACGGAGGTCTGATAGGCGGCGCATCGCTCAAAGCACCCGACTTCGCAACGATTATTGCTGCTCGATAATACTCTAAAGAATAATGAGCGGTGGCAGACGAAACTTCGTCTGCCACTTCTTTTTTTCAATACACCTTATCTGTGAAAAGGAAAAAGCATGTATAGATAAAAATAAAAGACCTCATCGGAAGATGAAGTCTTGAGTGGTGCCAACGGGATTTGAACCAGTGACACACGGATTTTCAGTCCGTTGCTCTACCAACTGAGCTATGGCACCATTGCGTATTTTTCAAACGCGGGTGCAAAAGTACAACAAGTTTCCGAATTGTGCAAATATTTTCGCATTTTTTTTCGTTTTCTTGCATAATTCAAATAAACAAACTATTTTTGCACACTCTACCGATAAGCCTTGTCAGCTGTCTGACTGCGGGCACTAACTATTCTAACGAACGCTATGAACCATCTGATTTTGTTATTCTCCGGTGTTGGTAATGTAGCAATGAGTTTGCCTATAGTGGAATCGGTAGCCGGACTTCAACCTGCTGACCATTTTGTTTTTGTGTCAGCACGCCGTTTGAGCGACATGTTCTTTGCCATACCCAACCTTGATTTTCTTGAGACGGAGGGATATGCAGACGACAAGCCTAACAAGTCGAGCGACGCACATCGAGCTATGAAGTCCGTATTCCGCCTCTTTGAGGAGTTGAAAAGTAGATACGCTCCTTTTGACGATGTTATTGACCTGCAGAACGATTCTCGTTCTCGCATGTTATGCAGACTGCTTCGGTTCAGAGGTGTCCGCGTTTATCGAGTGAAGAGACTGCGTTGGCGTAAGCTCAGGCTTAAGCAAAGAGGATACTATCGTAGCGAACCTCTGCCAAGTCTGTTTGAACTGTATAGGCAGGTGTTTGCTGAAGCTTCGCTCAAATCTGACACTCAGTTTGTCAGTCTGCCTGCCAGACGCGATATCGAGCAGCACCTCTTCCAATTATATGGTAGGCACGAAACGAGCGTTGCTTCGGCTGAACGAGAGGTGTGGATAGGGATAGCACCTTTTGCCAAGAGCAAGACTAACATGCTGCCCTATCGTAAGACCAAGCAGATACTCGATGTGCTATCTGCGCGAACCAATGTCAAGCTGTTCCTTTTCGGGGCAGGTAAGGCTGAGTGCGAGATGCTCGAACAGTGGGCGGGACTCTATCCTAAGACCATCAGCGTGGCAGGCAAGCTAAGCTTGGCTGAAGAACTGGAACTTATTCGACATCTTGATGTTATGCTCGGTATGGATTCTGCCAATCAGCATCTTAGCTCGCTCATGGGACGAGAGGTGGTTACAGTATGGTGCGGGACACATACACATACCGGCTATTACGGCTGGAAGCAGGACGAGAGCAATAAGATTGAACTGCCACTCTCATGCCGACCATGCACTAATCACGGAAGGAACTACTGCGTGTATGGCAACTTTAGATGTCAGGAGATAGAGGTTGACGATATCATCGCAAAGATAGACACCTTGTTGTCCAAACAACTGAACATAGAACACATTAAACACTAACGACATGAAAATTTTAGCTTTAGCCAATCAGAAAGGTGGAGTAGGTAAAACCACCAGTGCTATCAATCTGTCGGCAGCCCTTGCTAAGGCAGGCAAGCATGTCTTGCTTATTGACGCCGACCCGCAGGCCAACGCTTCGTCCGGACTCGGTGTTGATATCAGAGATATCAAATATACTATCTACGAATGTATGATCAATGCCGTGCCCGCAGAGAAAGCTATCCGCACAACCACCTGCCGCAATCTTGACATACTGCCATCGCATATCGACCTCGTCGGAGCTGAGATAGAAATGATTCATCTTGAACAGAAAGAGACTATTATCCGGCGAATGATTGAGCCGGTAAAAGATAAATATGACTATGTCATCATCGACTGTAGTCCGTCATTAGGACTCATCACCATCAATGCTCTCACCGCAGCCGACTCGGTCATCATACCCGTTCAATGCGAGTATTTCGCTCTCGAGGGCATTAGCAAACTGCTCAATACTATCAAGATCATCAAGTCTAACCTCAATCCGCACCTGCAGATTGAAGGGTTCTTGATGACCATGTATGACAAGCGTCTGAGACTATCTAACCAAGTGTACGAGGAGGTGAAGAAACATTTCGGACCGCTTGTCTTCAATGCGGTTATCTCGCGTAATGTGCGTCTGAGCGAAGCTCCGAGTCACGGAGTGAGTATCCTCGATTATGACCCTACGAGCACAGGTGCTCTTAACTATTCTGAACTGGCAAAAGAGATAATAGCAAGAGGCTAACGCTCATAGAGCTCAATGTCAACGTTTTCAACTATCACATATCGCATCTTTTCGTTGCTCAGGCATCGACTCACGGCGAACAACACTCTCGGACACGGCATCCATTCGCCTTTCCTCTACGACCTGGTAAGGCATGTGATGTATGACTCCAACCGCTACTATTGCTTTCAGACCATAGAGCGAGAGCGACAACGACTACTCAGAGACAACCATATCATTGAAGTGGAAGACTATGGCACTGCTCCTTCCGGACCAAGACGAGTGTGTGATGTGGTGGCAAGGTCTGCGGAGATGAGCCGAGTACACCAACTCATCTTTAAGATAGCCAATCATATACATGCGCGGCAGGTGGTTGAGTTAGGCACGAATGTGGGAATAGGCACCGCTTATCTCGCCTCGGTGGCAAGTAAGGCTCAGGTCTTCAGTTTCGAAGGGAGCAACGAGCTCATCAAAATAGCTGAGGACGTATGGAAAAGGTTGGGGCTAAGAAACATTGAAGTCATAAGCGGAGACATCAATCTTACTCTGCCGGCGTTTGTTGAAAAGCAAAGAGAGTCGAAGCAGACACTTGACCTCGCTTTTATCGATGCCAACCATACTTACGATGCGACTGTCAACTACTTCTCCGGGCTCGCCTCTTTGGCACATTCAAGAACAATCATCATCGTTGACGATATACATTATAATAAGGAGATGTACAGAGCATGGAAAGCACTCAGAGACATTGATGGAGTAAGCGCCACTTTCGATTGCTACCATATAGGTATCGTCTTTTTCGATAAGCAGTTCGAGAAACGCGAGTACAGACTCAGAATATAAGAAATCCAACCATTCAACTATTCAACTTATTAACCTTTTTGCATCATGAAGATCTACACCAAGACAGGAGACCAAGGTCAGACTTCGCTTGTGGGCGGCACTCGCGTTAGCAAGGCTGACGACAGGTTAGAAGCATACGGAACGGCTGATGAACTCAACTCCTTCATCGGCTTGCTTAGAGCTAAGAGTGAGGACAAGGAACTTGATGAGACGTTCAACTTCATACAAAACAAGCTTTTTAACCTCGGTACGGTGCTTGCCACCGAACCCGACTCCGATAGACTTGAGATGGTTAAGGCGTTCTTTATCAAGCAGGAAGATGTGAGTTATATGGAGCATCAAATAGACCTTCTCTCTCAAGACTTGCCTCAAGAGCATAGTTTTGTCCTGCCTGCCGGCAACGAGAGAGTGGCTTTGGCACATGTATGTCGCACGGTCTGCCGTAGGTTGGAAAGACAGATGGTCAGATTGCTCAACCATCAAGGCAACAAACCTGAGGAATATGAAAAAAGTGCCTTGCAATTTGTAAATCGATTGAGTGATTTCTTCTTTGTCGCGTCAAAAAGTATGGCGCAAAAGGATAAATGTGAGATTTTTTTGTGGAAAAAACTCTAATTTTATTGCTTGTTTGAAAAAAATATATTACTTTTGCGCGGTATTTTTGAATAGTAGCGTTATGCCTATACAAAAATAGCTTGAAATACGCAATTTATTTTAATGATAGGAGGAAAGTTATGTATTGGACACTGGAACTTGCATCTAAGCTTGAGGATGCTCCATGGCCAGCATCAAAGGACGAGTTGTTGGATTATGCCATACGTACAGGTGCTCCCATGGAAGTGATTGAAAATCTGCAAGAAATTGAGGATGATGACGAGGTCTATGAGACAATAGAAGACCTCTGGCCGGATTACCCGAGTAAGGAAGATTTCTTCTTTGATGAGGAGGAATATTAAGAAATAAAAGTATAAGGAAACGAAAGTATAATGAATGAAAAGATATGTTGTTCTTTTGTCGGTAACATTTTGTGTTACAGTTTTGTATGCGCAATTTGATCCGCAGATGGGGCAATATATGTACATGCCGATGTCCTTCAACCCCGCGGCGGCGGGTGAAGGCGATATGATGAAAGTCTATGGCATGCACAGGATGCAGTTCACGGGGATACAGAATGCCCCCATGACTACTATCTTTTCGTTAACTTCGCCTTTCTTGATAGGTAAGACACGGCATGGAGCAGGTGTGAGGTTCGTGAATGACCGATTCGGATTATTCACCAATATGACTTTCCATGTGCAGTATGCTTATCGACAGAAGTTAGGTCCGGGTTATCTGAGTGCAGGAGTTGATTTGGGATTCGTGAGCGTCGGCTTCAAAGGTGATAGCGTCAATCTGGCAGATATGCGAGACGATTATCATGACAAAGATGACCAATGGATCCCGCTCACATCAACCGCAGGTATGGCGTTTGATATGGGTGTCGGTCTTTACTATACTTGTAAGAAATGGAATGTGGGAATAAGCTACTCGCACGCTACGCATCCTCTCGTTCATTGGGGAGACAATGCAACGGTACATTTGAGAGGAACGATGTATGTGTCAGGTGGATATAACTACCGCTTCCGCCAGAAAGATTGGCAACTCAAGCCCAGCGCGATGCTCATGACTGACTTCGCCTCTTGGGACTTGAACCTATCGTTGCTCTGTGAGTTCAAAGATAAGTACAGATGGGGATTGTCGTACAGAGTGGCAAGCAACGTGGCAATATTGCTCGGAGTGGATATTATTGACGGACTGCAGTTGGGATACACTTACGAACTGCCCACATCCAAACTGCTATTGGAGAGTTATGGCTCCCACGAGATCTATCTGTCATACTCTTTCGATATCCTCAAACAGAAGCATACCAACAGATACAAAAGTGTAAGATACTTGTAAACTAACAAGTTAAGAGAAATATATAAAATTAGAAAATCAATAATTGTTATGAAATTCAAACATGTTCTGCCGATTTTCGTTCTATCGATTATCTTCGCAGGTTGCTCTAAGCCGGCGGGTGAGTTGGTAGGAGTAGGTACTCAAGGCAATTTCAAAGAAGCAGCGCCTTATGGTATGGTATATATCAAGAAAGGTGCTTTCATGATGGGAAGCAACTCCCAATCGGCTATCTTCGACCAACCCGATGATCCGAAAATGGTAACCATCGACGCTTTCTGGATGGATGAGACAGAGATAACCAACTCCGAGTATAAACAGTTTGTTTATTGGGTTCGCGACTCTATTGCATACAAACTGCTTGTTGATGCCGGTTTTACAGAGTATGCCATCCAGCCTAAGTACGAAGATTTCGACGAGGAGAATTATGCTATCAACTGGAAGAAGAAGATTCCATGGAACAGCGTTGACGAAGATGTCAAAGAAGCTCTGTCTCCTCTGTTCTTCTCTGACGGCCAGATCAACAACTCTCGTCTGCACTACAGCTACAGCTGGAAGAACTACGACGAGGCTGCTCTTCCTCGCAACCGTTTCGATGTGTCTAAAGGACGCTATCCTGAAGGAGCCAGCGTACGCGTGGATACAGCTTGGATTGATGAGCATAACGGTATTCACGACAGCACTATCGTTCGTCAGCTCACTCAGCCCAGCGACCTGCTCACTCACATGATCATCAATGTCTATCCCGATACCATGACTTGGGTGCGCGATTTCGAATATGCTTACAACGAACCGCTCCTGCTCAAGTACTTCTCGCATGTGGGCTTCTCAGAGTATCCTGTAGTAGGTGTTACATGGGAGCAGGCAGACGCTTTCTGCAACTGGCGTACCGACTATATGCATGACCACGGCGACCCGACCACCCAACGCTATCGTCTGCCTACCGAGGCAGAGTGGGAGTATGCAGCACGCGGCGGAAGGAAGATGGCAACCTACCCGTGGGGCGGCAACTATGCTCGCGACTCCAAGGGTTGCTTCTTGGCAAACTTCAAACCTTATCGTGGTAGCTACTCAGACGATACCGGTACGGCAACCATGAAGGTGGCGCAGTTCCGCCCGAACGACTTCGGATTGTTCGACATGGCAGGCAACGTGGCAGAGTGGACCATCAGTGCTTACAATACTACATCTAACTGGGTGGTTAACGACCTGAACCCTAACCATCAGTACAGAGCACGCAAAGATGACCCCAATGTGATGAAACGCAAGGTGATCAAAGGTGGTAGCTGGAAAGACATATCTTACTACCTGCAATGTGCTACCCGCACCTATGAGTATCAGTATGAGTCGCGTCCTTACATAGGATTCCGCTGCGTACGCTCACATATAGGTTCAGAAGAATAAAAATATCAGAAGAAAAAAATAACCAAACATTAACAATAAAACACAACAAAAATGGCTAACACAACAAAAGCAAACCGCGGTTGGTGGGACAAAGTCGTTGAGTGGTATGCAGGACACGCATACACCGTTCAGATGGTCTATAGTTTAGGTGCATCCGTCGTAATCATCGGAGCCTTGTTTAAGATTCTCCACTGGCCCGGAGCCAGCTACGTTCTTATGGCAGGTATGTTCACCGAGTCGTTCCTCTTCTTCATAGGTATTTTCGAGAAGCCTCATGTTACATATCACTGGGAGAATGTGTTCCCTCAACTCGTTGGTGACGAAGCCAAAGAGGTGACAGGCGGCATTGGTAATGCAGATAAACAGCAAGCTCCTGTTCTCAGTGACGACGAGATGAAAGCACTCAAGGATGGTGTGGCAGGACTGGCTAAGACAGCTTCTCAACTCACACAACTGACCGAGGTGGCTACTGCCGGCAATGTGTTGGCAGACAACATGCAGAAAGCCGGCAAGGCTGTTGTGGGATTTGCAGGAGTACAAGAGTCGCTCGCTACCTCAGCACAAGGTCTGGTATCGGCTTATCAGACGGCTAACGCTGACATGCAGAAGATCAATGCCGAGAACGCAGCCATCGGACAGAACCTCAGCCAAGCCAAAGCTCAATCGGCTGAGTTCGGAGCTGCCATGCAACAGACGGCAACCCAACTGCAACAGTCAGGTAAGCAGCAGATAGAGGCTATCAATCAGACTTTTGCTCAGCAGATGAAGACCATGAACAGTGCTTACGAGCAGCAGATGAAAGGCTTGAACACTGCTTATGAACTCCAACTCAAGAATATCCAAGCACAAGCTCAAGCTTACGCTGAGATGGCGGCTAACACACAGAAGATGCAGAAAGCAGTAGAAGAGGGAATGAGCGCAAGCGAAGCCTTCGCTACCAACGCAAAGAAACTGCAGACACAAGTGGCCGACCTCAACAAGGTTTATGGAAATATGCTTAACGCATTGTCATAAGACCACAACAAACCGTTCCCTGATACTAACTCGATTCAAAACAATCCAATATACTAAACATCTTTAAGTATGGGTGGAGCAAAAAACTGTCCGGAGACCCCGAGACAAAAAATGATAGGTATGATGTACCTCGTTCTGACCGCCATGTTGGCGTTGAACGTGAGTACAGATATTCTTAATGGTTTTAGGCTTGTTGATGATAGTTTGCACTTGACCATGGATGCCACCGATCGTCGCAACAAAGAGCTGATGGCCAACTTCCGCGCTGCCAACGAACAGAATGCTCAGAAGGTGGGCGAGTGGTACTCGAAAGCACAAGCACTCACAGCTAAGTCGGACTCGATGTATAACTATATCAATGAGTTCAAGTATAATATCGTTGTTCTGGCTGATGGCGAGAAGAAAGCGCAGAAAGACCCGCGTGTGAGCAATATTGAAGCTCGCGACAACCTCGATGTAACATCGCAGTATGCCATCAACGAAGGTCATGGTGCTGAGCTCAAACAGATGTTCGTCGATTTCCGAAACATGCTTATCGACTTCTCTGACGGTGTCAAGAAAGAAGAGTTTGAGAGCATGTTCACCACAGCCGGCGGCGTTAACAACGATGGCGATTCAATACCTTGGGAGTATGTGGTGTTCGAAGGTATGCCGGTAGGAGCCAGTGTTACCCTGCTCACCAAGATGCAGAACGACATACGCTCGGCAGAGACCGAGATGATACAGTTCCTCATGAACCAGACCGACGCCAGCGACTATCGCGTTAACAAACTCAAAGCTTTTGTCATCCCGCAATCAACCTATGTGATGCGTGGCGGTCAATATAGCGCACAGATCGTTCTCTCTGCTGTCGATTCAACAGCACGCCCCAGCTACTTCGTCAATGGAGCTAAGCTCGACTCAACAGGCGTTTATCGCGCTTCTTGCAACTCTACCGGTACGTTCCGCTATAAAGGTCAGATAGAGCTTCAGTCGAACGACGGAAGTGAGATGGAGGTCTATGAGTTCGAAGACGGATATACCGTTGGCGAGCCTTCGGCTACAATGTCGAACGTGGAGCTTAATGTGATGTATCGCGGATACGACAATAAGTTCTCTATCTCCGTTCCCGGAGTGCCAAACGACAAGGTTAAGGTGTCGGCTACCGGTGCCGGCGTCTCACGCAACGGAAACATGTACATCATCAAACCGACCATCGAGAAGGGTAAGGTGGTGCTCACCGTTCAAGCAGAGCTCGACGGCAAAGTGCTGACCATGGGAACACAAGAGTATAGAATAATGCCGTTGCCCAAACCGGGAGCTTATTTCTCGGCAGGCGACAAACTATATGACGGAGGTAACATACCTCGTAACACTCTGTTGAACACCAACAACCGTGTCGTTGCAAGCTTCGGACAAGACGCCTTGTTGGATTTGAAGTACACTATCGAGTCGTTCAAAGTGCAGTTCGCTTCGGGTAAACTTGTTCCGGCTAACGGCGATAAGTTTACGACCACTCAACTGTCCGAGATGCAGAAACTCAAACAAGGAGCCCCCGTCAATATAGTTGATATCAAAGCTAAAGGTCCTGACGGACGAACCGTAACACTTCGCGGTTTACCTCTAACAGTGAACTAAAATATTTTGTAATATGAAAAAGACATTAGCGATAGTCACGCTTCTGCTGGCTTTTCTAACAGTTAACGCTCAACACCAGATCTATCCTTTCTTCGATGAGAAAGGTATAGTGAGAATAGAGACCACCGAGTTGAACGATGCTGCAGACTCTCTGATTACTATCTTCCACCGCGCCGATGATATCGTGTGGTCAAGAGTGGTATATCGTATCATAGATATGCGTTATAAGCAAAACTATCAGTTGTATTTCCCCACCAAGTCAGATGACCCGCAGTACAGAAGTCTGCTGAAGGTCATTCTGGATGCTATGACAGACGGAATGCAGGTATATCCTAAGTCAGACGACCATATCAAACCTATGTTTGATGAGCCTCTGAGCAAGACAGATATACCGGGTATGCTCATGATAGACGACATGACCGCCGACTATTCTGACGACCCCACCCACTACGACATCACCAGCTCGTCAGCAATGGTGCTGCATTACGACCCGACGGCAGACGCTCTCAAGTTCAACTTCTTCCCATACGAGAACTTCGCCAAGAACCAGATCAAGTATCTGATTCAAGAGATAGTGTTTTTCGACCGTCATAACTCGCGTCTGTATTCAAAGATTCTGGCTATAGCTCCGCTCCACTCTGACAAGATCACTAACACTGAGCCCGATCAGGTGATGGATGCTCTGCTGCAATCAATTCTCTTCTGGGTTCCGTTCGATGCACTCAGACCATATTTGGCACGCCAATATATGATCCCTCGCGTTAACGATAATGCTCGAATGACTTTCGACGAGTTCTTCATCAAGAAGCTTTACAGCTCATACCTCGTAGGCGACAGCAATATGTACAATCGTATGTTCCCTATGTATGCCAATACCGAGGTTGATATAAAGAAAGAGCAGCAGAGAGTGTTTGACGAACTCCTTAACTTTGAACAAGACTTGTGGGAGTATTGATGCTTAACAAATAGCTCTCAAACACATGAATCGGGGGTAAGAAGATACGCTCGATTCATGTTTGTTAGTATGATGTAGTCAGAAAATAGCAGGTACTATGAGCAGACGCAGACATTTTTCCAACATGTATGTGATAACGACCATCTCGTTGTCGCTGGTGTTGTTCCTTATAGGTATAGAGACGGTGTTGCTCCTCTCGGCTCACCAACTCTCCACGCAGATAAAAGAGCAAGTGGCATTGGATGTTGTCCTCAAGCAGGATGTAGATAGCAATGAGGTGAAGCGCATAAGCCGACTGATGGATAATGCACCTTTTGCCCGAGAGTACAGATATATATCAGCCGAGCAAGCTCTGCAAGAATATATCGAGGCTCTCGGTGAAGACCCTACGCTCTATATTGATAATCCTCTTCACGCCTCTTTCAATGTGCTCCTGACTGCCGACTATGCTCAAGCCGATAGTCTCAAACAGGTGGTGAGTACGCTTGAGGTCTTCCCCTCGGTAGAGAGAGTGATCTATCCTCACGAAGTGGTGGAGGCTATTGATGATAACGTCAATAAGTACTCGCTTATCATCGTTGGTATGGCCGTCCTGCTCTTGTTCATTGCCGTATCGCTCATCGTCAATACCATCCGTCTGCAGGTCTATTCGCGCCGATTCATCATCAACACAATGAAGCTGGTGGGAGCAAGAGGATGGGCAATCAAAGGACCAATAGTAGGGAAGAACATGTTGCTCGGCATCATTGCCTCGATAATAGCTATCGGGCTGCTCGTGGCACTACTCTATTATTTGGCTCGAAGCATGAACATCGTCTTGCTGCAACTCACCCCCGCCAATATCTTACTCATCTCAGCTATCGTCCTGCTCAGCTCACTGCTCATAACTATAGTCTCGTCGTTGATAGCTGCCAACAGCTATATCAGAATGACAACCAACGACCTTTATCTCGTTTGATCAATAATAGTTTTTCAGTATGAAGAAATATAATCTTGACAAGATAAATATCATCCTTATCGGAGTATCGTTTCTTATTATCATCATCGGTTTTGCTTTGATGGTAGGTGCTCCGAGCTCAGACACTTACAACCCCGATATCTTCTCTGTCCGCCGAATAACCGTAGGTCCGATGATCTCGCTCTTCGGCTTTGTGGCAATGATTGTGTCGATACTTTATCAACCTCGGAAAAAAGAATAAGTCATGTCGTGGTTACAAGCATTGATTCTCGGCGTGGTGCAGGGTCTCACCGAGTTCTTGCCCGTCTCCAGCTCAGGCCATCTTGAGATAGGTCAGGCACTGCTTGGCACTGCCGGTGCCGACAACCTTGAGTTCTCCATTGTCGTGCATACAGCCACCGTCCTTTCTACTATAGTCGTCTTCCGCAAGCAGATATGGTCGCTCTTGGTTGGCGTTTTCTCTACGCTCACATGGAACAAAGAGAAAGAGTATGCTGCCATGCTGTTGCTCTCGATGGTGCCCATCTTCATCGTGGGTGTGTTCTTCAAGGATAAGGTTGAGCAGTTCTTTGGCAATGGTCTGCTGTTGGTTGGTATATGTCTGCTCCTCACAGCCACACTGCTGTTCTTGAGCGAGTATCTGAGCAAGCGTAGGGCAGAGGGCAAACCTGTTGATTATAAGTCAGCTTTCATCATTGGTTGCGCTCAGGCAGTGGCAGTCCTTCCAGGCTTGTCTCGAAGCGGGACAACCATAGCTACAGGACTCCTGTGTGGGGTGAAGAAAGAAGAGGTGGCGCAGTTCTCTTTCCTTATGGTCATGGTACCTATACTCGGCGAGGCTTTCCTCGAGTCGCTCAAGCTGGTGAAAGGTGAAGCACCCGCTATAGATATATCAACAACGGCTCTCGTGGTCGGCTTTGTGGCTGCTTTCCTGACCGGCTGTCTGGCATGCACCGCTATGATTCAGGTGGTAAAGAAACAAAGACTCTCGTGGTTCGCACTCTATTGCGTCATCGTAGGTGTTTTTGCTATTGTCTATAGTCAGTGTTGATGAGCAATGGATTTTGTTGAAGGCGAGATATTAGGATTTGACAAGCCCTATCGTTGGACCTCTTTCGATGTGGTAGGAAAGGCGCGATGGCTTCTGTGCCGCCGTCTGGGGGTGAAGAAGATCAAGGTGGGGCACACCGGAACGCTCGACCCGCTTGCCACAGGCGTAGTGGTGGTCTGTACAGGGAAAAAGACGAAGATGATTGAGCAACTGCAACAGCACGATAAAGAGTATGTCGCTACCCTTCAGTTAGGTGCCACTACTCCCAGCTTCGACTTAGAGAAACCTATCGACCACACCTTCTCAACCGACCATGTTAACGAACAGCTCTTATGCAGCTGTCTTGATACTTTCAGAGGTGAGATCATGCAGGTTCCACCTACCTTCTCCGCCATCAAGATCGACGGCAAGAGAGCCTACTCGATGGCACGACAGGGCAAAGAGCCGACCCTCGAAGCTCGACCCGTCAACATTCATCAACTCGAGTTGCTCAATTTTGATGATAAGAACATGCAAGTACGCCTACGTATCGTCTGCTCTAAAGGGACGTATATAAGAGCCCTGGCACGAGACATCGGTCAGAGCATGAACTGTGGAGCACACCTCATTGAACTAAGGCGTACAAGGGTAGGGCAGATGAGAGTAGAAGACTGCTTGTCTTTCCCGCAGTTCGAACAGATGCTCGACTCCATGGCAGATCATAGATTATCTGAATAATTATAAATATAAGTATATGAAACTCTCTCAGTTTAAATTTAAGTTACCCGAAGCACTTATAGCTCAAGAACCGACTGTTTATCGCGACGATGCTCGTATGCTTGTACTGCACCGTCGTCATGGCGAGATAGAACACAAGTCGGTTAAAGATATCGTTGACTATTTCGATGATGGCGACCAGTTCATCTTCAACGACACCAAGGTCTTTCCTGCTCGTTTGTATGGCAACAAAGAGCGCACTAATGCGCATATAGAGGTCTTCCTGCTGCGCGAGCTGAACCGCGACATGCGCTATTGGGATGTGCTGGTCGATCCGGCTCGAAAGATACGTATAGGCAACAAACTCTTCTTCGATGACGACAACACCGTTGTGGCTGAGGTTATCGACAACACCACTTCACGCGGACGCACGCTGCGTTTCCTCTCCGACTATCGTGGTGAGGAGTTCCGTGAGAAACTATTCGAGTTAGGCCATACCCCATTACCTAAGTATATCCACCGCGAAGCCACCAAAGAGGACGCCGAGCGCTATCAGACTATCTTTGCCAAGAAAGAGGGTGCGGTGGCTGTACCTGCTACCGGACTGCACTTCTCTAAGACCTTGCTCAAACGACTCGAGATCAAAGGTGTGGATATCGACTTCATCACCTCTCATATCGGTCTGGGTATCTTCAAAGATATCGAGGTTGAAGACCTCACCAAGCACAAGATGGATTCCGAACAGATAGAGGTGAGCGAAGAGTTGGCAGAGAAGATCGACCGTCTGCATGAGGCGGAGAAGCATATCTGCGCCATCGGAACGGATGTGATGCGTGCCATTGAGACTGTGGCAGGCACCAACGGACATATCAAGCCTTACTCAGGATGGACCAATAAGTTTATCTTCCCGCCATACGACTTCACCGTATGCAACGCTTTCATGGCTAACTTCTATTTCCCGCAGTCCACTCAACTGATGATGGTGGCTGCTTTCGGAGGCTATGAGCAGGTGATGAATGCTTACAAGGTAGCTATCGAAGAGGGCTATCGCTTCGGCGATTATGGCGACGCTATGCTCATCGTTGATTAATGTATAGTTAAAATAGAGTAAAGCAACTCTTGCCGAAAAAGGAAGTAAAACAACTCTTGCCGAAAAAGGAAGTAAAACAACTCTTGTCGAAAAAGGAAGTAAATCAACTCTAATAAAACTCTCTTTGGAGGTTGCTGTTAGGCGCGTTTGTGGGCATGACAGATGTTGTAGAATGATGTTGGTTAGCTTGCAAAACGAAGAAATGTCAGATAATTGAAAAAAAATACATTTTTTTTGAAAAT
>CAMHOK010000027.1 GCA_946186735.1 uncultured Bacteroidales bacterium | reverse complement strand
AAAAGAGAAGCAGTGTAGAAAAAGAGATTCGTGTAATTCGTGAGATTCGTACAGAAAAAAAGCCATCCGTGCAGAAAGAGAACCCTCCGTGCAACCTCCGTGAGTATCCGTGTTCGTTAAAAAAGAGCCTTCCGTGTAGAAAAAAGAGCCTTCCGCGTAACAGTAGCAGTCCGTGCAACAACAGTGGGGGGTCAGTGTAACAGGATTAAGACGGGTGTAGCGAGGGTCGTTTCTGTTCCGCCTATCTGTTTGCTCACGGTGGCGACGACTGTCCGGGGTTCTGCTTGGTGCTCGCTCACGGTGGCGACGATCGTTGGTGACGTTGACCGGTGTTCCGACTGTTCCGACTGTTCCGTGCTATCGAAGAGGGAGCGCGTGATGAGCAACAGGTCGCCTCGGCGCGGTATGACACGCGTGATGAGGGTGTCGGCAAGAGTGAAAGAAAGGATATATCGGGGTATGCTCTCTGTCGAGCGAATGTTCTGCGGGCTCTGTTTTGAATCGAGGCTCTCAATGTTCTGTGTGATGATATCCACATCGTCCACGCGCACGAAGATAGTGTCTCTGAGGTAGAAGGTGGAGGAGAGGTAGGTGCTCAGGTCGTAGTCGGTGAAGCCGCGGGTAGAAATCGGCAAAAGCTCCGAGAGTTTTTCTGTACAGTCGCTCTGTCCACTTGAGGTCTTTCTCCTCTTTGGGGCAAGCAAAGGTGCGCATCAGTCCGGTGGCGGTGCTATAAGCCTCCAGCAGACTTGCCTTACCCCAATCGATACGAGTCTTCGAGGTGAGGTTGAAGGAGCTGTCAACGCGGCAGGTGCGCCCATCAACGATCACCGAGTCGGCATCGAGATAAGAGATGATGAACGTCTCAGCCTGAGCGGGACGAGAAGAAGCGAGGAAGAAGAGCGCCAACAGGAAGATGGAGGAGAGTCGTTTCATGGTTGAAGTTATGTTTCTTATTGTCTTTTATATGTGATGTACGATGAGAGCACGCTCAGCCATAGTGATGGCACGAAGAAAGTGATGTAGATGTCAAACAGCAGTGCCAGCAAGAAAGCGCACAACAGCAGCACCGCGCTGTATCCGATGAACGAGAGGAAGAACTTTGCGAGCGGGAAGTGCATGTCGCGCAGCAGTGGCACATACTCGAACCAGCGTTTGTCGCTGTACATCGAATAGGTGAGCGTGGAGTAGAGACCGAAGAGCAGCAGTACGAGCCACCAGTTGACATAGTGCTTATGTCTCTCTAAGGCTCTGAGGGCAGTAGCCAGCAGCTTACCTCCTGAGTGTCGTCCGGCATAGGTGTCGTGCAGGTCGTTATCGAAATCGCCGATGACCACTATCTTATCCTTGGCTGCTTTCTGTAGTCTGTCTTGTGCGTTGTCCACAGAGAGGATGTCGTGTCCGAGTCGCTGTTCGCTGTCTCTGCCCGTGCCTGCTTTGTCGAACCCGAGGAAGAGGCTCTTATGACAGAGGTGTGCGTCGGAGGTGTAGAAGAGTCCGGCGGCATGCGGGGTGATGGTGTTGCCGGTGAGCTCTTCGTATGCCACTAACGGCATGGTAGGTCGGCCACGATGGATATAGTTATAGCGTACGAAGTTGGTGGCGGTGATGGTGGAGTAATAATCGTTGTAGGCGGTGACGGAGTCGAGCATGTCGGTCATGGGAACGACTCCCGGGTGCGTGGCTATCACTATGTCTCTCATCTGCTGTATCTGGCGGAAGAGTGCGGTGTCGAGTCCTTGCTGCAGAGCTTCGTAGCCTCGCTCAAAACGCACATCCATGATGATATATCGGTAGTCGGTATTAGAGAGCAGGGTGAGCAGACGCAGCAGCTTCTCGCGGTCGGTTATCTCCACCGTGCCCATCACCACATCCTTGCCTGTCCGGTCGTTGTGATAGGTATAGTGGGTCAGAGCCTTGTCGTATGCCACATTGATATAGAGTATCTCATCCTCGTCTGACGATGAGGCTGAGAGGTTGTTGCTGTTGCTCAGTGAGCGCAAGAATGCCACCAAGGCGAAGTTATCGAGTTGCTCGCCGGTGAACAGCGCCATGTTGTTGACCAAGTAAGAGACAACGAGCAGCAGAAGGCTGCTCCACAGAGCAACCCTCACCGCTTTCTGTCGGAGTCGGCGTTTACTTGCCTCGCGGACCTTCCGTGCCCGTCGGACCAGCTTGTCCTTGCTGACCCTGAGGCGTCTGAGGACCGCCGGCATTGGTTGTTTGGTTGTTGGGTTGCCCATTATTGCTTATGGTGTTGGCCGTTGGTGTATTGACGGGTGTTTCAACCTTGAGTAAGGTGTTTATCCATCGTTGTTCGCTCACTATGATAGCCGATTGTATAGGGTCGAGCAGAGTGTGTATCCACTGGTGCTGTTGGATATCGAAGGTGCGCAGGAAGTCGGTCTTCACCTCGTCCCAAAAGCCCGGGTAGTGGCGACGGCGACGCATCTGTTTCCACTCTTCTTTCCACTTACCATTAGGCTCTTTGCCGTTGTAGTAATAGCTGCGGTTGATGCGGCACGACTCCTCGAGGCTCATCTGCACGCGATATTGTCCTGTTCCCCAAGTAGAGATGAGCGCAGAGCCTTGCTGCTGAGTACTGATGAAAGAGCGTGGCACGACGAAGCTCTCGCCCGTCACGCTCACACGCTTGCGCGGGTTGCGTTTGTCGCGGTCGGCGAACCATGTGTAGTAACCTTTCCACCGTCCCTCGGTGTCGAGCAAGGTGGAGTCGGGTATGGTGAACTCAACGGTGAAAGAGCCGAGGGGTTGGTCGTTGACTATCTGTATAGCTTCGTTCATCCATGAGGAAGAGATGTCTATCTGCAGCCTACAGCTCAGGTCGGTCCGACGACGGAAGTCGAAGGGTATGCGCATGTTCTGACGCACCTGCTGAGCGGTGAGCGAGTCGTTTGGCAGGTTGCACAAGAACGGGTTGAAGATGATAGAATCGACTATCAGTTGGAACTTACCATGGTTGCACATACGCTGTTGTCCGTTCATCGTAGTGTCCATGCTCAGCACCACCTCAAGGACGGGTATGCGGACTATGCCTGAGTCGGTCATATAAGTGACCGACTGCTTACAGCCCAGTCCTTTGAAGATGATACCATCGGGGTCCATGGCACCTATGTGTGAGGGTGCTTGATAGAAGTCGGTTATCTCGGTCTTGGTAGGCAGAGCCTTCCGGAAGCGCAGCTCGTTGTTGGTTATCTGTTGCCATCGTTGGTAGTTCTCTTGCTCTTGTGAGGCAGCCTTGACGATGAGGTTGACACCGGCAGAAAGCACCTGAGCCGAGAAATTGACTATCTTCCCTGCGAAAGTGGAGCGATAGACGTCCAGCAGTGCGCTGAACACGCCACGCTGTGAGACCGTACTCATAGCCTCAGCCTGCTGACGGAAAGGATGGTCAGAGGGGTGCTCATAGACGATGACACTATACTCGTAGTTAGTCTCTTTGACCTCATTATCTTTGGGTTGTTGTTTGTCGGTCTTGGCATGGGCCGCACTCAGACTCAGACAGCAGAACACGAGAGATAAGATAGTTGTTAGATGTTTGTTCATATAGTTAGATGTTAGATGTTAGACCGCTTCGCTGTTGGACCACTTCGTTGTTGGATCGCTTCGCTGATAGGGGCTTCGCTGTTAGGGGGTCACGTCGTCGATGATGATGAAGGGTGCCCAGAAGTAAGGAGCGTCGTAGGGAGTGATGGTTGTCTGAAGAGTCTCACCTCTGAGCTTAGAGGCATTGAAGCGCCGTTGCAGTTGCTGCTCTTCGGTCTCACGGAGTTGTTGTTGTGCTTTCCTGAGTGCTTGTGTCTTGGTGCACCCTTTGCCATCGGTGCCGTGTCCGGAGTGCCAGTGGTAATAGAAGAGCTGCATGAGCAGGGTGGTGGCGTTGTCGTCCACGGGCCACATGGAGGCGAGCACGGTGCCTGCTCCCGCCAGCTTGAGTCCGCGCAGCAGACCTGCCGGTCCCTCATCGCTCACCACGCCTTGTGCCGACTGACACGAGGATGTCACCACGAAGTCCACACGACTCAGGTCCATCCGGCTTATCTCGCGAGCCGTGAGCATACCGTCATCTCGCGAGGAGTAGCGATAGGCGATGTTAGCTCCGCTCAGTGCCAAGCCTGCCGCATCGAGCGAGTGGTCGGTGAGGAGAGAGTCTTTGCGCCACTCCTCGCTCTCCACCACATCCACCTGCAAACTATAGCCATGGGTGGAGAGATGAACCACATCGAAGAGTCCGAACTCCTGTTTGAGCTCTTCCTCGGTCTCCGAGTAGGTCTTGTCCCAACGCTCAACAAAAGGAGCTATGCTGTCCACCTCGGTGCGCGAGCCTGGCAGGTAAGTGAAGTATGCCATCTTCCCTCGCTCACGCATGTAGTAGCGCACACCGCTCTGTCGCTCAGCTGTGCCCGTCGGGAGCTGCAGAGAGGCCTTAGGGGTAAGAGAAGAGGTGGAGTCAGCGAGGTCGGTGTCGAGCTCATCATAATCGAGTCCGCCCACCAGCAGAGCTTTCTGCCCCGTCGTCTCTCTCTTCGTCTCGCGGCGTTGAGGCAGCAGAGCAGTGGAGGTGAGTCGGTGGAGGGTGAGCTCATGCTCTTGAGGCAGATACTCGATAGCCAGCAGACTTATCAGGCCGTCGGGTGCGAACCACACCTCGCAATCACGGATGAAGGGTCTTAGCCTACCCCACACCATCTCTGACAGAGCCTTGGAGGTATAGACCATGTTCTTATCGTTAGCGGAGGTGGAGCATAGTGCGTGCCTCAGAGTGGTCGTGCCTATAGGGAAAGACATGAGCTCGTCCTCGCTGAACAGTGGAACGAAGACGATAGAGTCGCTCTTGATGCTGAGCGGCGGGAGGAGGATAGCGGCATAGTGGTAGTTGCCTTGTTGGTTATACTTGACGAACTCGATAGCCATTTCGTGTGCCTTGAGTGAGCGTCGTATATCGTTGGGGGTGTAGCGGAAACGCGCTTGTATGTCAGTTTCGGAGGTGTCCGCCAAGGAGATGACGGCAGCCTGGTGACGGAAGATAGCTATGTCGGCAAGGAGCGAGGGGGCATAGTCTTCTAAGGCGAAAGCCTCAGAGACGAGCGGTTTGCGGTTAGCCCAATAGTCGAGGCGTTGTTGCTCGGACATGTGAGCGAAGTTACGACATATATAGTCTCTCTCGCCTTGCCAGTAGTGGGTGAAGTCGGCAGTAGCCGACTCTCTGTCGTTGCATGCGAGTGCTATCTCGGCACGCTTGCGCAACAGCACGAGGTAGTCGTGGTGAGCAGTACCGTTTGCCTTTTCTGCGAGCCTCATTGCCTCGTTGATATCGTTGAAGGCTTTCGGATAATCGCCTCTCTGCATGTTCAGCACGGCTAAGAGGCTAAGGAGTTGATAGCTCTGTTCTTTGCTCTTTGTTCTTGACTTACCGCTGTTAGCTATTGCCATCTCTATGTCTTCCATGGCTTTGTCTAACTGTCCGAGAGCCATATAGGCAAAGCCGCGGTTGGCAGGCAACTCAGCACCGTTCATCAGTTCGGGATAGGAAGAGGCTAACGAGTTGAACAACGAGAGAGCCTCACGGTAATGCTTCCTATACAACTCTGTCTGTGCCAAGCGCATGGTCCACCGCCATGCCTGCTTCTGTTTGTCGGAGAAAGGATAGCGCTGAAGCAGCTCGTAACTTGACTTATATAGCAGTTGCTTGTTATACAGTGCGGCGAGCTCGATAGCGAGGTTGGCATGCTGGTCGGAGGTCAGGTATGTATCGCTCAGAGCCTGCTCATAGACTCTGATGGCTGCCGGCTCGTCGTTGTTGCTGCGCAGCTGTCGCGCCATCAAGGAGTAACGCACCTCTACGGCTCGACGATTGAGCACCGTCGGCGACTGTTGCTCTATCTTAAGTATCTCATCCCAAAGGTCGGTCTGTGCCTTAAGAGGGAAGACGATAAGCCCAAGAAAAAGACAGATTAGGTATGTCGGTAAATGTTTCATTGCATGATTGAGTTAACAGCTACTACAATGCGACTCACCCGTCTTACAGCGCAGCGGTCTTACTTAACGGCTATGATGAAGGAGCAGGTCTCCGGCGCAGGGTTGCTAACATACAGATGGACATAGTCTTTCTGTTTCACCTGCAGGCGATAAGTGATGACACCGTTCTTGTCAGTCGTGAGGGTGGTGGTACGCCCGCTCTCTTCCTCGGAGATCTTCAGTTGAAGACCAAGATTTTTGTTCTCTACTATGAGCAGGAGTTGGTAGTCAGTGGGGTCGGCAAAGAAAGAATAGTCTAACGGGAAGCGGTTATCAACGAGTCCGTTCTGCGATTGTATCCACTTGTTGTATTCACCTCTTTCGCCTCTCACCCTATCTCTTTCCTGCTCTTTTATCTTTAGTGCCTCTGTATCGAAAGGGATATCGGTGGTATAATGAGGGTCGATATTGTTCTCTAAGTAGTTGAGCAGAAAACGGCGCGAGAAGACTATATGTCCTGCAAAATCGTAGTCTTCAAACATCATCTTCGGGTGCAGGTATGGCGAGTTCTCCAATATCTGCATCGAATCGAGCTGCCTATAACAGTTTTCTAACGCCTTGAAATGTTCGTCGGGGTCGGGCTGCACCTTGAGCAGCTCTGCCCTCTGAGCAAGACAGATATCAGCGAGTTGCTCTATGGGCGAGGTCTGTTGTGCGATGGCTATACTCACAGCCGACATAAGGAAGAGAAAGAGAAGAAGCTTTTTCATGATGTGTATCGTGTTCAATCTGTTATTGTTTTAGTCGAGCATTATGAACCCTGCCCAGTAGTGCGGTGAGGGATAAACTTTTCTGACTCGTTGTTGTGCTTTCACGAAAGCTGTGCGCATGGGTTGTCGGTCTTTTCGCCACAGCTTATAGAACTCGGTCATGAGCATCTCGGTTGCCTTGTCGCTCACGTTCCATAGGCTTATTATCATCGTCTCCACGCCTGCCTGTTTGAAGCCTCGTTGGAGTCCTGCCACGCCATCGGAGGTGATAGTGCCTGCCGCTGTCTTACATGCGGAGAGTACAGCCAAGCGACAGCCGCTCAGGTCGAGGTCGGCAGCCTCATAAGCGGTGAGCAGTCCGTCGTCGATACTATCGATGAGCATGTTGTTGAGTGCGCGCTCGGCTCCTGAGAAAGCCAGACCGCAATAATGCAACTGAGCCGTGAGAGAGTTCTTCTCGTTGTCGGGCACGGGCAAGGCATAGCCGTGGGTGGAGACATGCAGTACGGTGGGGGCTTGTCCTGATAGTGCTTTGAGCGACTCCTCAACACCTTCGTTGCCCGTCTTGAGTGTGGGGTGAGCGAAGAGCGGCGCTATCGACTTCACCTCACGGAGCGAGCCCGGGAGGAAAGTGAGACCTTCAACGAAGTCGCGCAGAGCATCGTCGGAAGCACTGAGAGAGTCAGCTACGAGCCGGTTGTTTGGGTTGTCCGCACCCCTGTACTTCTCCGCCATCTGTTTCTGTTCTTTCTTCGACAACAGATAGCGCAGTCCGCCATAGAGCACTGCATCATCGCCGCGTATATCACCTTTCCTGCCGAGCAGCAGTTGGCGTGTTGACGATAGTCGGACCACAGCGAGTCGGTCGGAGAGCGAGGTGAGGGTGTGGTCCGGCATATACTCTATGGCTATGGAGTATAGGCTGCCAGCGGGCGAGAAGAAGATAGTGTCCACCTCTCCCGCTTGCTCAAGTATGGGTTGCCACAGCTTGTCGTAAAAGGCAGGAGTGGAATAGATGAGCGAGTCGTTCAGTGCGTCTAACTCACGCTGCTCGAAGAGAGGTATCATGCGCACATGCTCCCGCTGAGGATGCATAAGATAAGCGACGGTCAAAAGAGAGTCTTTGCCCACTGCGAACTGCGCGAACTCCACAGCGATAGTGCGAGGCGACAAGCGTCGTTTAACATCATCATGTTTGATCTTAAGGAAAGAGAGAAAATCGGCGGCGCCACGCGCTCTTCTCATTAGCTCCTGCTCCCGCTTCTCTGCCTGAGTCTCAATCTCTTCCACTTGCTCGGGCGTGAGTTTCTTGTTGGTGGCACGCTGATGGAGGTCGGCGATAGAGTCGAGGAGAGGACGCATGTCCGGTCGTGAAGCCAGACGCTGCAACTCGCTGCTCGACTGCAGCAACAGACCTTTGCTCAGCAAGGCGGCATCATAGAGCAGGTCGGTGAACTCAGAGTCGTTATCGCGGAGCTTGAGCATGAAAGGTTGCATGTTGAACACATCTTTCTGAAGCTTGCTCCAATAGGTCTCCCTATCCTTGGCTGTGAGATAAGCGAAAGAAGAGCTTATGCCGGAGGAGACGATATCAAAAGCCTCTGCGTAGTTATGCTTAGCCTCGAGCGTATCGCCATTGAAAGCATGCACATTAGCGAGCAAGGTATAGAGGCTCTTCAGGTCCTCACTGTGCTTGCCGTACGCTCTCTTCCCATAACGCAGAGCTTCCTGAGCCGACGCCACCGAACGGCTTAGTGAGTCGGCAGCATAATAGATGAGAGAGATACGATAATGGCAGACACTGATAGACTTATAGTTCTCAAACAGGTCGTCATAACTCTCGAGCGCCTTCTGATAATAAGTGATAGCGTCTTCGTTCTTACGGAGTCGCGTCAAGTAATACGCTTTCTCTTTGTAGCAATCTCCGATGAAAGCCGACGCCATCCCGCCGCGCTGAGCGTCAGGGATGAGCACATCGAGGCTATCAATACCTTCTTGGTACTGTCCCTTGTAAGCTATTCGCATGGCTGCCAACAAACGATTGAGATAGCTGAGCCTCTGATCTTCGCTCTTGCTCTTGTCGGAGTCTTGTGCGTCTTTGAGTTGGCTTAGCTTACGATCCCATTGCGCTGCCTTAGTCTCGTTATGCAAGTGGTGCCGGTATAGCCGTGCTAATTTCATGGCACAGCTCTGCATACGCTCATTCTTCATAGGAAAAGAGGAACGTTGATAAGCCTCGTAGGCTTGCTCTAACAGAGATATGGCAAGGGGCACTTCGCCCTTCAGTTCGGCCTCTCGCGCTCTTATCGAGAGCATCTCAATACCAAAAGGTCGAGCAAAAGTCTGCTTGGTGGTAGTGAGCAGGGTGTCAGCGATATTGAGTTGCTCCTCCGTGTTGCTGTAATCAAGCAGCTCGACATAGTTCTGTGCCATCATTACATGCTCCTCGATGAGTCCGAGAGTGTCGGCAGCATCAGCCAGATACATCAGAGCAATATCAGAATAGCCAAGAGCATCCTTAAAACGATTGGCTAAACGCTTCTCCATGGCTTTATACTGGTAGTTGCGGCCGAGTATAAGGTTAGTCCTCTTCTTCACCGCATCGCTGCCAAAAGGGTTGTTGAGAGCAACCAACAAGTAACGTATAGAGGTGTCGTACTGCTTCTGTTTGTAGAGGTAATAAGCACCGATATACAACTCTAACTCTGCATATTTCATGTTGTAGTACTGCTTAGAGATAGACACATCCATCGTCTTGAGGTCTTCCTCAATATCACGAAAAGCCGTTTCTATCTCGCGCTCCAACACTAACATAGAGTCGATGAGCATGCCTTGGGTAGCCCGTTCGAAACGAGTCTTGAAACTCTCGAAATAAGAGGGGGTGATGTACGGGTGCAGCTGAGCTGACGCCCAAACACTACACAGAGAAAACAGCAGCAATATGACCAAATGCCTTTTCATACCAAGCCTGTCTTTCGTTCATCTTCTCATCTTACATTTTGACTTGCAAAAGTATAAATAATTTCCGAATTACACAAATCACAGAAACTACACTGACTTTTATTCTACACGGATGTGCTTTTTAACGAACACGGACTGTCACGGAAGTTACACGGATTTGCTTTTATGTACGGAAAGCACGAAAAGCACGGAAGGTTCAGGGTGGCGTTCTCAGCCGCATGGTCTCCCCCGCCCTTGGGAGGGAGGGGGTGAGGGGGCGGGTGGGATTTCAACTTTTTCTGTACGAATCTCACGAATCTTCTACACGGAAGACTCTTTTTTAACGAACACGGACTGTCACGGAAGGTCACTGAAGCTCTTTTTTCTGTACGAATCTCACGAATTACACGAATGTTCTTCTACACTGCTTCTCTTTTTTAACGAACACTGAAGGGCACGGAAGGTCACGGAAGGTTTAGGGTGGCGTTCTCAGCCGCATGGTCTCCCCCGCCCTTGGGAGGGAGGGGGTGAGGGGGCGGGTGGGATTTCAACTTTTTCTGTACGAATCTCACGAATCTTCTACACGGAAGGCTCTTTTTAACGAACACTGAAGGGCACGGAACTACACGGAAAGCTCTTTTGTTTCTGTACTAATCTCACGAATTACACGAATCTTCTACACGGAAGACTCTTTTTTAACGAACACGGACTATCACGGAAGGTCACGGAAGGAGAGAGCTCCCCTCCTTAGATAAGGAGAAGCGATAGAGCCGCACCGAGAATGTCCGGTGGACATTCGAAGGAGTAATTGCGGCGCGCGACATGAACACCTTAGTCAGGGGTTGGGGTGGTTGGATAGTTCAACTATTCACTATTAAACGAAATTCCCTACGGGAAAGGGAGTGTGTGGTGCTCATTCATTGGCTATTAAACGAAATTCCCTACGGGAAATCCTGTAGTGAAAAGAATCTGTATAAATCTGTATAAATCAGCTCAATCTGCGGTTAAATAAGACCATCTGCGGTGAAAAAAACTCCCCTCCTTAGATAAGGAGGGGAAGGTAATCAGCAATGGCTTAGCCATAAATATCTGTTTAATCTGATAAATCTGCTAAATCTGCGGGAGATTTCATTATGTCGTCTGCGGTGAGGTTTCATTATGCCATTTGCGATAGAATAAGAGATTTCTGCGGTTGAATACGCTCTTTTACTTGACGATGCGGAGGGTTTGTGTGGGTAGGCGGAGGAGATAGACTCCTGCTTGGTCGGGTAGGTTGATGGTGTTGCCCGGGTTGACGGTGCCTTGGTAGAGCAGTCGTCCGGCGGGGTCGTAGAGGGCTGCGCGTACGGGCTCGGTGAGGGCGTTGAGCAGGAGCTCGTTACCATAGAGGGTGTAGCTCATGCTGTTAGTGAGTTGGTCGATGTCGGTGCCTATGTCGGAGCTGCCGACGATGAGGTGCAGACGGAACCGTGAGTCGTAGGTACCTTGCATCAGATCGACGGTGTAGGCGTCGGAGCCGAGGTCGGTGAGTGTGTGTGCCTCAGTGTCCTCGAGCAGTGCTATGAGTCCGTCGGGCACCTTCTCTTCGAGACGGAAAGTGTAGGTGCGGGTGTTGTCGATATACACGCGCAGGTCCACCGTCTGCGAGTCCACGCTCAGGCAGTTAGCTGCCAGCTCTACATCTTCGCTGAGCGAGCATAGCTGTGAGGAGCCGCTGTTCCATATCTTCACGAGGTCGATGTTATGATCGACCTTGTCGGTAGCCTTCGGCAAGAGGCTGACGAAGGTGTTGTCTAACCACTCGTCTTTGGCTAAGAGCTGCAGGTTGAGGGTGGCCTGTGTGAGCTGATGCTCGCCGGTGCGCACGGGCTTACGCGGAGCCGCGTGTATGTTCTCGATGGAGTTAGACGACCATGTGATAGTGCCTGCGTACTGCATCATGTACGAGAAGAACGCTTTGTACTTAAAGCCGGCGGCATTAGAGTTGACGGGTATGTACTTATACTTGTTGTTCTCGCTGGAGCCATCTGTGCCTTCGGTGTATGCGTAGTCGTAGATGAAGCCGGGAGCGGAGGCAGCTTCGTGTGTATGCTTAACGCCCGCGTCGGTAGCAGAGATGCCGGAGGTGATGTCGTTATAGCTGGGCACACCCATGAGGTTCCAGTCGCGGTCGTACTTCTCGCGGTCAGGACGACGGGTGAAGAATGTGGCGTCGTACTGTTCGGGCACCACGAGCTGCTTAGTGGCAGAGTTTTTCAAGGTATAACCCTCCACCCGCGACGGGAAGTAGATGTAGATGGAAGAGATGATCTCGCCATCTATGGTTACGTTTTGGAAATGTCCGGGTAGGACATAGAGTCCGAGACAATAACCTTTGTTAGCGTGAAGTATGCCGCCATCAAAGGGTACGGTCTTGAAGAAAGAGGCATCGTCGAGCAGACCCTCTTTGGCGCGTTTCTCGCCATCGTATTCCCATATCTCCCAGTTGTCGGGATACTTGCCGGGGGCACCCATGATGTCCTCTACTCGGCAGTCGTAAGGTAGTGAGAACCAATAGTAAACAAGTTTTCCACCTGCATAACCTTCACCTATATTATCTGTAAAGCAACTTTTCTTGGTTACTTCCAAAGCCATATACAACTTATGCAATCCGGAAACGGTCTTATCTCCTGTTATGTTTATTTGCTCTACGGAGTTGTTCTCTTTCCTGTTGATGATCATGTTTCCTTCGATAACGGTGTTGTTGGTTATGTTCTGTCCATCGGTAGGAAGCCATCCGGTGGTGATAGTGTTGGTCTTATAGTCGTAGAGCAAGCGGAGCTTGTAAACACCTGTTGTGGTTTTGTCGCCCAGCACTTCAAGACCATCTTCAGGTGTGAGGGTCTGCACTGTACCGGTACCACCATAATCGCCTGACGGGAGACGAGCTTCGACAGCTGCCGTTACGTTTGTTCCATTGGTGACATTAGCATAAACGTCAGCTTGATAAACCCAGTTACTTACATCGTTGAATTTCTTTTGTTTCTCACCATGGTTAGTCTCCGAACCGGGTAAGGTCTTGTTCTCTTCATTGATGGTACTTGTCTTGTATATTCTTCCATTCTTACCATAGACGGTGAGGAAGATAGGATCAGCTGTAACAGCACCACCGATAGCAGCTATGTTGAGGATGTTGTTATGGCTGTTGTATGAATAACGGATGTTCATATCCTTCACGTTACCGGTGTCGTTCACTTTTCCGTCACCATCGTTGATGATACGGGTGAGTTGCGGATTGATGGCGTTACCAACAGTAACATAGACGTTCTTCACAGTTTTGACTTTGTTCTCGTCTTCTCCTGTATATTTAACCCAGTAGTAGTTGTAGTCGCTTTCGGGTGTGAACTTAGTCATCACATTGTCCTTTGCGGGATTGAGATAGTCTTCCCATCCGCCTGTTGCGAGGAAAGAGCGAACGTAGAGGTCTCCTGTGTAAGCTGTTATGCTTGAGAGGTTATCGGAAGCTACTGAAGCTTGATAGATGCCGTTTTCGGCTCTGTTGGCAGGTTTGGAGAGAACTACTGGCAGGTTAGTCCAGTTGCCGCTCTCTAATTTCTGGAGCGTAAGGGTGGCGTCGTAGGCTGCAAAGTAAGATATGCTGTTTCCCACTGATGCGGCGTTTGAATAAAGTGTTCGCCAGGTGGCAGGACCATAGTCTTTACCTTCGGGCAGTTCCACTCTGACGCGATAAAGGGTGGGAGGACAGTAGTCGCCTCGAGTCATACTTTTCTTTTTTGCATTAGAACCTGAGCCGGCGTCGGTAGTACCCATAAGATAGCAACCGGTGGTGGTAACATTCTCCACATTGAGTGTCATGCGGTATTTCTGGTCGTCAGCATAGGTGAGCAGGTCGTTGGTACCATCGTATGCTAAGAAATTGAGAGGATAGACCTCGTCGAAAGTGGCTGAATAGTACTTATATCCATCGGCCTCCATAAGGTACTCGCCTCCTTTATATGCACCGGCTACACTATTACCGTTCATGCTACCCCAGTAGTGATACTTGAGCATGCTCCATCCATTATTGTTCGGCACTTTGGTGGTGATGGTGATAGGCTCATGAGAATGGATGGTGGTAGTTTTGGTGGCTAATGTTTTAGATGGGGTGGAGGTAAAAACTTTGAACTCGAATGTGGCATCTTCAGCGCTTGTAGAAGCGATAACAGCATTAACGGTATTTACTTCTCCGGTTGTTGTTAATCCGTTGACGGTAGTGTTACTTCCTGTTTTTCGCATCCATCTATAGTTCCAAGTACCACCTGCAGGATCGATCACTGTTGGTGTGATGCTCAGGGTCTTAGAAGTATAGAGGTCGTAACTATCGTCTATGCCGGTTATCTCCCAACATTCGCGTGTAGTGAGAGCGTGTGTTGAGGTGTTGAAGTCGTAGCACAAGCTGCTTGCACTACCAGGGTTGCTCATGTCAGCGCTCTTTGTTTCGTTGGTTCCTTGGCTGATGATGAAATGGGTATAACGGTTGTCAAGGTCGAAAGTCCACCATTGGGTCTCGCCATATCTGGTCATGTTCTCTCCGGGGAATGGAGCATTCTCTAACTTTCCTCCGGCGCAATTGTTAGCTATCTCGGTCCATGCATATATCTTCAGCTGTGTGCTACCGCTCGACTGGCGTACCTTGATGGATTGGGGAGAGTCGTTGCGTGTTGATTTTCTCTGAACGGCTGTCTGTCCTACACCTATGATGTTCTGCGCATAGGCTTTGATGTCGTAATTAGTGCCTGCAGTCAGTCCGGTGATGGTCTTGTAGAAATAAGTGCCATTGGTGCACTCTGCCGTATATTTGGTGGAGCCTATATAGAAGCCAACCTCTTTCATATCGTCAGCTGTTTTACCATCATTACCGCAGTTGGTTATATTTCCGGTGAGAGATATTTGAGCTGTACTTATCTGGTCGTCAACAATGATTAGCGCGACAGTAGGCACAGCAGGCACTACCTCGCTTAGCGTTTGGCAATTATTGAGGTAGTAGTATCTGCCGGAAGGATAAGTTGTTATTGATGCGGTGTGATTATTTGACTCGGTGCCTTCTTGTTTGTCGAACTTGAAGTTTGGATAGCGTCCGTCGAGGGTGGCTGTATACCATTTGCCGTAGTTATGTGTGAGAGCTGTGCCCGGGAAAGCAGTCGGATAGGCACCCGCGTCGTCCCACATGTAGATGTTCATGTTGCCCCAGTCGCATCGGTCACTGACGTTGATATCCCACAAGCGTCCCACATAGCTGGTGTAAGTGGCGGTCTGGGTGCCGTTGTAGGTTATCTTGACGGTATATTGTTTGCTTATCTCGTTGGCAGCAAAAGCCGGATTGACGGTGAAAGTGGTAGAAGCTGTTGTGCCGGTGGTTTGGGTGGTCTGAGTCTGAAGCGGAGAACCGGTAGTGGTGGCTCCGGCAAACAGCTCGTACTTAAGCGACTTGCCTGATACGATATTTTCAACCGACACATTGATGGTGGCATTGCCTGAATAGACCGACGCAGCCGACCATGTTAGCGATGGGGGGTAGGTGACAGTAATCTTTGGCAAAGAGGGATTTGAATAGTCAATCTTAAACTCATAGTCGCCCGCTACATCAGCAAGCAGCTCAATATTCTTACCGTCGGTATTCATCGTCTGTTCTCCGGATGACCGATAGTACCACCATGATGATCCATCAGCAGTCAGACCATATAATGTGTTGCCTGTTTTACCTTTTCTTATCTTGAATTGGAAATTACCATTGTTACCTACATTATTGGTAGATGATATAGAAACGACATAATAGGCTATGCTTGTTGTCGATTCGCCAGTTTTTTTCATGAACTGGTAATCTTGTTCCCATGTCGTGCCTCCGAAAGCAGATCCACCTCTGAGGTACCAGTCGGTGTCGAGGTCTTCGTCGTAGGTATAGACGGCTGTTCCGGTAGCAGTAGCACGGATACCGATATTCAGGTCGGTAAGAGCACCGCTTTCAAGTGTGACACCTCCGCTGAGAGTCCATCTGCCGGCTTTATAACCCGTATTGAAGGCCGCGGATGCAGTGAGCGTAACCGTAGTAACATTGCCAACTTGTATGTTACCATCAACAGGAAGCCCTCCACCATTATAAGCAATAGCTCCGCTGGTAGCAGCAGGGTTAGAGCAACTTACATTGACGGTGTAGGTCTTCTCAGTCCATTGGGCATGGAGGGTAAGGGCACCAGAAGTGTTTATCCATTGACTTGAGCCGTTGGTATAGCCGCTTATGTTCGCTACAAGTGTTCCGTCGGCATTGATGATTTTCGTCCCCCCTGATGCTTCTGTCCAATAACCGGTTAAAGTGTAGTTAGTACGGCTATGTTTGGTAAATGACGGCAGTGCACTACCGTATGATGCCGTAATAGGACTTGTTCCGTCTGTACCACTATTGGCATCGAGGGTTATTGTGGTTTGCAGTTTGTTGGCTTTTATCTTCCACGTATCACCGTCTTTGCGTATAGTAATACAGAAGGAGCCTGCACCGTCTTGCCATACAAGGCGACCATTGTTTTCTACAAGTGTACGCTCCGTTGTAAGAGTTTCTGCTCCGGGTGTTCCTACAAACCCTTTGTCGTTGTTGTAATGAGTTAAACTGTATACTGTGGCAGGTATAGTGACAATCAAAGTGTAAGTTCCGTCGCCGTTATTGGTAAAATCTCCAAGTTTGGTATTGTCGTTCCACATTGACCATTCAGGGTCTGTTGCACTTGCAATCGTAAAGGTTATATCGCTACTGGAATACACAACACTCCCTCCTTTCAGTATTAGGATTTGAGTCTTGTAAGTACCAGAAGAGGTGAATATGCTGGGATTCATTTCTCCTGTAGTTATGTTACTACTGCTAATGTATGTAGCGCCTATTTGATAACCTGCACCATAAGAAGAACCATTGGAGACAAACTCGCGAATGGCATACTGATAACTATTGTCTGTAGGAACATTAGTAGTAAAACTAATCCGAAGTGTATGCGATTCTGTTGTGCCTGATGATGGAGTTAGAGTTATATCTGAAATTGTTATCGGCGTCCATTCGGCATAAAGGGTGAGGTTGGCTGCTGTTACAGTTATGGATGCACCTTTGTTATAATGTGTGCCGCTACCATTTGCCTTTGTGTTCCAACCTGTGTGTAAATAACCAGTCTTTGTTAAGTCGTTTGAAGACAGGGTAACACTGGTGTTATACAATTTATCGCTTTGCGCAGAAGGTACAGTACCACTGGTCTTTCCATTGCCGTCATAAGTGATTTGACATAGTTTGGTAATGGTTGCAGATTTGTCAGAAGCGTCAAACACAAACAAACATCTGTCTCCTGAAACGGGTGAACCGGTAACAGAAGCTGTAATCTCTCCCCATCCACTACCTCCGTCAGAAGAGTTATCTCCATAATTAAGCAAAGTGCCTCCATAGGTATTAGTCAGTTTGTATGTTCCATCCTCATTATCTGTCAAGGTCTGCCATGTCCAAGAACCACCTCCCCAATTATGCTTGAGATAGAAAGTTGGGCGAGTTATCCAAACCCATGGAGCGTCATTCCGATTATTGGTTTGATCCATATGGAAGCATACCATACCAGAAGGGCCATTGTACTTAACATTCTGTTTGTACTGAATAAATTGGAGTCCCCCATCTCCGGCCTTGAGTGTATTACCTCCATCAGTATCTCCTACTCCAAACCAACCATTTTCTCCCCAATCAGTGCGCCATAGCTTTAATTTGGCGTTTTTTGCCATATATGTTGTCGTCGTCCCATCATTGTTGAATCCCCACCTATTATCAGATTTATCCCATGTAGTATTATCGCTCTTTAAATAATAAGTTGTGTATCCCCACATCTGTCCCAATCCGAGGGTGAGGAGTAGAGTGATGAGTGATAGTCGGAGCCGGCGATGAGAGGGGGCGGCTACACGGTGGATAGACGGAAAGAGAGAGGCAACAAGGCCTTGAACATCTTTAATAATGGTTTTCATAGTATTATGATATTCTTATTGTTATCGTTTGTTGATGTGTCGTTTATCAGCTTACTTGAGTTGGCAGCGAGCTCGGATAGGATAAAAAAGTAAGGCAATCGTTCCGTATCTCCCCAATATAATCAGTTCGCATAGACGACCAATAAATGCAAAAACATGACCAAGCTCAATCAACAACCCCGTTACACGGACAAAAAACTTTACACTGCCCGCAAAGTTACAAAAAATTCTTGAAACATGAACAATATTCTGATAAAAATTTACGAAACACCCCTTATTTTTTTACACGGAGGTACACGGATGTTTTCTGTACGAATAACACGAATTACACGAATGTTCTTCTACACTGCTTCTCTTTTTTAACGAACACGGATGCTACTTTTTAACGAACACGGATGCTACACGGAAGGGCACGGAATTTTTTCTGTACGAATAACACGAATAACACGAATCTCTTTTTCAACACGGATGTTTTTTTAACGAACACGGATTTTCTATTTCACGAACACGGATGCTACACGGAGTTTCACGGAGACTCCTTTTTCTGTACGAATAACACGAATAACACGAATGTTCTTTACACGGATGTTTTTTTAACGAACACGGATGTTTCTTCTTAACGAACACGGATGCTACACGGAAAGCACGGAAGGCTCTTGGTGGCGTGGGAGCTATGCGGTCCTTGCTCTTTCAGTGCAACGGTCTTTGCTCTTTCAGTGCAACGGTCTTTGCTCTTTCAGTGCAACGGTCTTTGCTCTTT
>CAMHOK010000026.1 GCA_946186735.1 uncultured Bacteroidales bacterium | reverse complement strand
ACCGACCTTCAGGTTATGAGCCTGACGAGCTACCACTGCTCTACTCCGCGATATTATCTCACTTTTAAACCATTCTTATATGGTTTAATCGGAAATCGGCTGCAAAGGTACTGCTTTTTCTTGAACTGTGCAAATATTTCTGAAAAAATCTATTCTTTCTCTTTACGCGACCTTCTCTTTTTTTCTCTTTATTTTCTCTTTACATTCTTTTTACACAACATTCTCTTTACGCAACCTTTTAAACCTAAAAGTTGCATTTACTAATGAAATTTGCAGTGGTCCCTCTTTTCCCGTAGGGAATTTCGTTTAATAGTATAATGACGGATAACCTAATTTCCTTTTCCCGTAGGGAATTTCGTTTAATAGCATAATAAAAACACCCACAAATGAAGCAGATACTATTCTTTTTTAACTGCAAATACTATTCTTTTTTAACCGCAGATTAAGCAGATTTATATAGATTTATACAGATTATTTTTCTTTCTATTTTGTCTTGATTGGCTTCGCCATGACAGATGACACAGATGATGATAATGGAATTTCACTCAGATGACGCAGATTAAGCAGATGAAACAGATAACAAAAGTTAAAAAGTTGAATGCTGAAACCTCTGGCACGCAATGTGTAGAGACGCATGTGAATGCGTCTCCTCAGAGCAAGGGGAAGGTGAATAGTTGAAAGTTGAATAGTTGAAAGTGGAACGTCTTCAAAGAACATCCGTGAACCTCCGTGCTTTTCCGTGTTCGTTAAAGAAAAACTATCCGTGTAGATGATAACATTCGTGTCATTCGTGAGATTCGTACAGAACAAACCAGCATCCGTGAACCTCCGTGTCCTCCGTGTTCGTTAAAAAAGATATTCGTGTAGAAGATAACATTCGTCAGTTTCGTGTTATCCGTACAGAACAAAAGAACCTCCGTGAACCTCCGTGTACATCCGTGTTCGTTAAAAAGAGTTATCCGTGTAGAGGTAACATTCGTCAGTTTCGCTTTATCCGTACAGAAACCATCCGTGAACCTCCGTGTACATCCGTGTTCGTTAATAAAGATATCCGTGTAGAAGGAAACATTCGTCAGTTTCGTGTTATCCGTACAGAACAAAAGAACATCCGTGAACCTCCGTGTAAAATCCGTGTTCGTTAAAAAAGATATCCGTGTAGAAGGAAACATTCGTCAGTTTCGTGTTATCCGTACAGAAACCATCCGTGAACCTCCGTGTACTTCCGTGTTCGTTAAAACCAATCCGTGTAGAAGAAGATTTCCGTGTGTTCCGTGTTAACAAAAAGTTAAATACTTTTGCTATATTCAAGAAAAAGTTTTAACTTTGCATGCAGTTGCAGAGAAATCGTTCGCAGTGTAAGTGTTTGCAAAAGACCAATCACTCTGCAAACACAAGACCATTTACTCTGCACATACAAGAACATTAACTCTAAATCTATATATTATGACACTTACTTTTTGTATCAATTACCGCACCATGTGGGGTCAGTCGATGTGTGTTGTCAGCGACAACGAGTTGCTTGGTTGGACCGAGCAGCAGCCTCTTATCCTCGATTGTCAGGGTTCTGATTTCTGGACCATCACGGTGCCCGTCTCTGATTTTGCCGAAAGCCTGACTTATCGTTATGCTATCCGCTTGGAGGATGGACGCTTGCTCTATGAAGAAGGTCATGAGCGCACCATCTCTTTCCGTGCTACCGATAAGAAAGTTGTCCTTCACGATTTCTGGCAAGTGGCAGACTATGAGAAAGCGTTCTATTCCACTGCTTTCCTCAAGGCTCTGTTCCTCCGTCATCATGAGCCGCATCGTGGCAGGACCAAGCAAGCCGGAGGTAACCTGCGTTTCTCTATCGACTTGCCGCAGATCCTCCCCACACAAGGCGTGGCCATAGTGGGTAATATTCCGGAGCTTGGCGAGTGGAACAACGACGATAAGCTTCTTATGTCCGACAAAGACTTCCCCGTATGGAGAGCCGATATCAAAGTGCCGGAAGATACTATCATCGAGTATAAGTATGTCATCTACGAGCTTCAGACGGGTCGTGTGGTAGATGTTGAGTGGGGTGAGAACCGCCATATATGGGGTTTGCAGAAAGGTGTGGTAGTGATGCAGAACGACCGCTCTTTCCGTCGCACCCAGCCCCGTTGGAAAGGAGCAGGTGTGGCAGTGCCCGTCTTCTCTCTGCGCACCGACGAGGGCTTTGGTATAGGCGAGTTCCAAGACCTCAAGAAACTGGCCGACTGGGCAGCGCTCACCGGTCAGAAGATGATCCAGACCCTTCCTATCAACGACACCACCCTGCTACACACCAATCGCGACTCCTATCCATATAACGCCGTGAGCGTCTTCGCACTGCACCCCATCTACCTCAATATTCCTAAGATGGGCAAGCTCACGGCTGCACAGAAGAAAAAGTATGAGGCTACCAAAGAGGAGTTCAACAAGAAAACAATAAGCGATTATCAGGTCGTTTATGATGAGAAGATGAAGTATTTCCTTGCTCTGTACAAGGCAGAGAAAGATGCTGTGTTCTCGTCGGAAGAGTACAAACGCTTCTTCGAGAAGAACAAAGAATGGCTCGTGCCTTACGCTGTGTTCTGCTATCTGCGCGACAAGTACGGCACTCCGCATTTCTACGACTGGAAGAAATACTCTGTCTTCAACGAGAGTGAGATGCTCAGTTTGGCTTCGCCTACAGCCAAGGACTACGACAAGGTGGCTCTCCACTATTTCCTTCAGTTCCATCTCGACCGTCAGCTCAGCGATGCTATAGCCTACGCTCATAGCATAGGTGTGGCTCTCAAGGGCGATATACCTATCGGTATCTCTCCCGACTCGGTGGATGCATGGACCTCTCCCGAGCTTTTCAACCTCAACGCTTCTGCCGGTGCACCGCCTGACGATTTCTCTATCTCAGGTCAGAACTGGGGCTTCCCTACCTACAACTGGGACGTGATGGCAAAAGACGGGTTCCAATGGTGGCAGAGACGCTTCCGCAAGATGCAAGACTATTTCGATGCTTATCGTATCGACCATATCCTCGGCTTCTTCCGTATATGGCAGATGCCTAAGACCGCCGTGTGGGGGCTCACCGGACACTTCTGCCCGGCTCTGCCTTACTCGATGGACGACATCTGGCGCATGGGCGTCAAGCTCGATTATGACCGACTCGTCAAACCCTATATACGCTCAAACTTCTTAGGCGATGTGTTCGGCTACGACACCGAGTATGCCAAACAGCATTTCCTCAACACCAACGACGGATATGTCTATTGGTTCAAAGAGGAGTTCGACACTCAGAAGAAGATACAAGAATGGTACGATGCCCTCCCGCTTGAAGAGCAAGAGGCTAAGAAGAACATACTCAACGGACTGATGTACCTGCATTGTGAGGTGCTCTTCGTGCCCGACCAGCAGAACCCGCACCTGTTCCACCCGCGTATCTCACTCATGAGCTCACACTCTTACAACGAGCTGTGGGATGACCAAAAACGTGTTCTTGAGCAGATACACAACGACTATTTCTATCGTCGTCATAACGATTTCTGGAAGCAGTCGGCTATGCGCAAGCTGCCTACGCTCATCAACGCCACTCAGATGCTCGTCTGTGGTGAAGACCTTGGTATGGTACCCGACTGCGTACCCGAGGTGATGCACGAGCTGCAGATCCTCTCGCTCGAGATACAGCGTATGCCTAAAGACCCCAAGAAGCTCTTCGCTCATCCTGCCGATGCTCCTTATCTGAGTGTCTGCACCACCGGCACACACGACACCAACCCGCTACGAGCATGGTGGGAAGAAGACCGTGAGAAGACACAACGCTTCTACAACGAGCAGATGGGCTGGTGGGGCGAAGCTCCCAAAGAGATGACACCCGAGATAGCCGAGTTCATCCTCAATCAGCACATGTACTCGCCCGCTATGTGGGTCATCCTGCCTCTGCAAGACTGGCTCGCTATCGATGGCGACATACGTCTAAAAGACCAGCATGCCGAGCGTATCAACCAGCCCGACAACCCGCGCCACTTCTGGTGCTACCGTATGCACCTTAAGGTGGAAGACTTGATTAAGGCAGACGCTTTCAACCGCAAAGTGAAAGAACTGACAGGCAAACGATAGTCATGACTAACCGACGACAGATATTCCGTACGGCAGCAGCACTGACCCTCATGGTCAGTGCTGCCACCTCGCTCTTCTGGGGAGCTATAGCTCTGTTCAATAAAAAAGATGAGGAGAAAAATGCTACACCCAAAGGCACAAGTCAAAAGAAAGAGAGGGTGTAGGTCAGTAAGAAAAGGCCTTACCGCTCATTGTTTTTGTCGTGATAGATGCAATATAGTTTTTGCCCGTTGATGCTCATGTAAGGCTCGGCGGGCATCTTTATCTCAGGTGCTGCTATGCCGTTGCCTATCAGCTGAGGACCAACCTCTATATGTGCTTCGTCCCATAGACCGCTGCGGAGGATATGTGTGAGCAGCTCACCGCCACCCTCAACGAGCAACGAATGGATATGTCGCTCTGCCAACTCTTGGAGCACATGAGAGAAAGAGGTGTCGTCGGTGAAGACCAGGGTAGGGGCGTCAGAGGAGAAGATGTTCATCTCGTTGCTCAGCCGCGAGTGCCGGTCAAGGGTAACACGCAATGGGTGACGACCGCTCCAGTGAGTGGTGAGCAGACGAGGGTTATCTTTGACGACGGTGTTCGTTCCAACCATGATAGCCATGTTCTCTGCCCGCATGCGATGAACAAGTTGTTTGGTCTCCGGAGTGGAGATAACGAGCCTCTTCTGCTCGCTCCGAGCTACTCCGCCCTCTCTCTCTTCCTCGCTCAGAGGGGCTAAAAAACCGTCGGCTGTCTGTGCCCATTTGAGTATGACATACGGCCTATGCTTCTCCATCAGACAGAAGAAACGTCGATTGAGCCATCGACACTCGTCCTCCATCACGCCCACGATGACCTCTATGCCGGCTTGCTCAAGCTTCCTTATGCCGTTACCTCGCACCTCGGGGTTGCAGTCTAAGCAGCCAACCACTACCCGTCCTACACCGCGCCTGCAGATCATGTCGGCACAAGGCGGCGTCTTGCCGTAATGGCTGCAAGGCTCCAGCGAGACATACAGAGTGCAGTCGTTTAGCGAGTGAGCAGGCAAGAGACCACGCTCTTTCTTATCATCGTATTGCCGGAAAGCCTCTACCTCAGCATGAGGACCACCAAACTGCCGATGCCAACCCTCCGCAAGTATCTGACCGTCAGGACCAGCTAACACAGCACCCACCATCGGGTTGGGAGCTACATACAACTCCCCTTTCTTTGCCAACTCAAGGCAACGAGACATATATACTTCGTGTTTCATAAACCGAAAAGATTTTGTAATTTTGCAGCGACTAACATCTTTGCTTGTATGCACCCTTTGGTTAAACATATTCAGAACGAACTGGCAAGCGTCATGCCCCCGTCTGAGGCAGCGGATGTGGCTCTGTGGTTAGCTGAAGAACTCTCAGGCTTTTCGCGCACGATGTTAATCATGGGCAAAGATAGCGAAAAATTCTCAGTTGAGAAAATTGATGTCGATTATCCGCGTCTTCCCGATGCTCTTCGTCGTCTCAAGCAGGGCGAGCCGTTGGCATATATCCTTGGTTATGTCGATTGGTGCGGTCTGCGTCTGAAGGTCAACCCCTCTACTCTCATACCTCGTCCCGAGACAGCCGAGCTGGTTGACATGGTCTTAGACGACACCCCTAACCAACCGCTGAGCGTTGCCGACCTGTGTACGGGCAGCGGGTGCATTGCCTTAGCCCTCAAGCACCAACGCCAAGCATGGGACATAGTGGGCACCGACCTTTCAGAGCAGGCTGTCTTGACGGCACGGCAGAACATGCTCGACAACCACCTGACGGTCAGCTTCCGCACAGCCGATGTGCTCAAAGAGAGCGGACAGTACGACATAGTGGTGAGCAACCCTCCGTATATACCCCTCTCTGAGCTGTCAACGGTTGATGAGTCGGTACTCATGTACGAACCGCGGTCGGCTCTTTTTGTCAGCGATAACGACCCCTTGCTCTTCTATCGCACTATCCTGGAGAACTACAAGGCCAAGGCTTATTTCTTCGAGACCTATCCGCCACTGCTCCCCCTGTTCTACCCGATGGCAGAAAAGCACGGACTGAAGATAAGTGTAAAGACCGATTTTGCGGGTAAGCAGCGTTTTGTGAGACTATCTGCCGACACAGACTTCAGAGTATGAGAACAAACATATCATTATGAGAACAACTAAGACCGATTATAGTATCGCAGAGCTTCAAGCTAAGGCTGAGAGTATGTGCGCCAAGGCCGAATATTCGAAGGCAGACATCATCGACCGTCTCTATCGATGGGGCTGTAGAGACAAGGAGTCGATCAACACTATCGTCTCTTCTCTGGTAGAGCAGGGTTATGTTGACGATGAGCGTTACGCTCGTGCTTTCGTTCACGATAAGTTGCTCTATCAAGGGTGGGGCAAACAGAAGATGCGTATGATGCTCTCTCTCAAGCATATCCATGATGAGGTCATCACTTCGGCATTGTCCCGTATTGACCCTCAGGACTACGATAGGAAACTCCGTGAGGCTATCAACACCAAGCTCGCGTCTCTGGATGCCGATGACGCCCATCTCACTGAAAAAGTGGTGCGTTTCTGCGTGCAGCGAGGCTTCGACTACGAAGATATACGCCGCGTCATCGGCTCTGCTGACTAAGGTGATGTGTGGTGTTGCTCTTGAGACCTTTGTAGAAGCAGGCAGCGTTGATGAGCGGAGCTGAGGTGCTGAAAGGTGCGGTATAGAGCTCCGAGTGCTTATCAGGAAGACTGCCGTCGATAGTGTAGCGTATCTCACAATCAAGATAAGGGAGCATAGGTGTGTTCATATACACCAGTCCGTCGTCCGCGCGGTGAATACCGGGTTGTATGAGGTGTACGCTCAGACCCTGACTCACCAGTCGAGGCACTTCTATCTGCCATGTCTGAGCGTTGAAAGCGCGCAACAGCTCCTCTCGCTCAGAGAATGGATAGTCACTGTTCCAAGCGCGTTCAGCCAACCCTAACAACTTTGGTAGCAGGTAACTCTCTAACTGACTCTTGTTGCGTATCGTCTCCGACCATATCTGTGCTTGTATGCCTTTGATGTTGTGAGCAGAGTCGGGTATGAGTGCCATCTTGTCGCCTTGGGCATAAGCGTCAAGGTCGCGAGGCAAACCTAATCTGGTGGTCTCCACCGAGCGGTATAGGTCTTCGGGTCGGAGCAAGAACGACTGATAGTCATCGATATATCCGCCCCAACTAAGTCCCCTCTCCTCTTCGTGGTTCAAGTAGCACATATCAAAATATAGGTTAGTAACGCAGCAAACCATCACGGGGTAGCCTACATTGGCAAGGATATATGGTTTCTCATCACCTCTCCACTCCGGCACGCTGTTCCAACAATAGGTGAGAGCGTTACGGTTGGCAAAACGCGGATTAGGATGACCACCGCGGTAAGCTATCTCCTCCCATCCGGCTATCTCAAGCCCGTATTCATCAAGTATGGCTATGATCGACTCAAGGAAAGCGTCCTTGAGATTGGCTACGTCTATACTGCTCACCTTTGCTCCCTGTTCCAACTCTTCCACCTTAGGCGATGAGGGCGACTCAATGTCGCGGTGAGCCGCCACATACTCCGCCACCTTAGGCGAGCCTAACCATGCTCCACGAGGCACTTCGTCGCCGCCCACATGGAAGATATGAAGAGGGGCATCGGCTTCTCTGTACATAGACACCACCTCGTCAATCACTTTCTTGACGAAAGTGTAGCAGGAAGGCAGGGCAATGCAGATGACATTGTCGGTGTAGTGCTGTGCCGATACATACACGGAGGTGTCGGCAAAATCGCTGAGCAGATATTCTTCAGCCTTCTCTTTGTCCTTGTCGATATATTTGAAATATCTCGCTTCCATCGACTTTATAGCTGCCCGTGAATGCCCCGGGATGTCGATCTCAGGAACGATGTCGATATATCGTGTCTTGGCATATCGGAGGATGTCGATAAAGTCTTTTCGACTCAGGTAGCCATTGCCCGAAGAAGAGCTTTCGTCGGGATCCCAGCCGCCCGAATACATAGGATACAAACACTCCCTTTCATCGATAGTATAACCTCTCTTGGAACCGACTGTCGTCAGCTCTTCTAAGCCGGGTATCTCTAAGCGCCAACCTTCGTCGTCAGTGAGGTGAAGATGCAAAACGCTCATCTTGTATTCTGCTAAGAGGTCAATCAGACGGAGTATCTCTTCTTTGCTTGTGAAGTTGCGGGCGATGTCGAGCATGAGACCGCGGTGGTAGATGTCAGGATAGTCCCTGAGAGTGAAAGAGCGGACCATGGAGCCATACCTTTGTTCTATCTGTCGGAGCGTGATGTGAGCGTAATAGAGTGCTCGAGGGCTTTGACCGGTCAGACGCACTTCGTCATTGACGGCTTCGATGAGATACTCGTCTTGTTTGAGAGTGGTGTCCAGGGTCTCAATAGCCGACCGGTTGATCCTTGTAGTGCCGTCAAGATAACTGATGTGTTTGGGCTGAGGCAGTAGATGGAAGCAGGAGTCGTTGAGGTTGACCGCACAGCTGAACCTCTCGTTCTTTTTCCACATCCATTCGCCGTCGGCATAAGGGAAGTGTGCCACTTTGCGTTGGAACTCATGTCCGTCGGTGGAGTAGATGTTCTCCAACTCAACGGTCATCGGCTTGGAGTTGATGACGATGAACGGACCCTGAGGACCGTCGCTCTGCCGTACGATAGCACCTTTGTGCCTTACTGTCTGACTCAACCTCTCCCCGGGGGCTAACGGGCGATAGTGCTCGGTGGGATAGAGACGATGATAAGAAGCCTCAATCTGCTCTATCTGAATAGCGGCAGTGTCGTTGATAAGAGGGACAATAGACATCTGATTGAAATAGATGACCCAGTCGGCAAAGACGGTATCTTGCGATATGTTCTCAAGACTTATACGACTGAGGCACACACCTGTTTCTTGGTCGTTACCAAGCAACTCAAAGGTCATCTTCAGTGGTGCCTTCTGAGACTTTTCGCACGAACAAAAGAATAACAAACACAGAACGAGAAGAAGATAACTTGTCTGACGCTGTTGAAGCTGTGTGACAGACCAAAGGTGAGAAAAAGGTGTTTTCATGGCAACTGAATTTTGGGCACAAAGTTAAGAATTTTGTCTCAATTGACAAGATAATGCATGAAAAAATACACAAATATACCTTAATTATTTGCGCAAGTGCATAAATCTTTGTATTTTTGCAACGCTTTACAACAAACTTAGTGTTTTACCATGAGAACCCCACTTTTATTACTTTCTTTGACGGCAGTTCTGCTACTCTCTTTGCCTGTTTATGCTCAGAACCCTAAGCGTGAGATGCGTGCCACTTATCTCACATCTGTTAACAATATCGACTGGCCCTCGGCTAAGGGTCTGACTCAGAGTATGCAGAAGCAGGAGTTGCTTCGCCTGCTTGACTCTATTGAGTCGCTCAACCTTAACACTGTCCTTTTTCAGATCCGTCCTAATGCTGATGCTCTGTATAAGAGTCAGTATGAGCCGTGGTCGGATGTGCTGACCGGCACGCGCGGCAAAGACCCGGGCTACGACCCCTTGCAGTTGTGTATCGACGAGTGCCATAAACGCGGCATGCAGTGCCATGCATGGATGAACCCTTATCGCTACTCGCGCACCGGTGCTAGATGGACAGGAGCACACGATAACCCTCTCAACTATGAGAACTCGCACCCCGACTGGCTGCTCTATTACAGCTCGAACATAGTGCTTGACCCCGGACTGCCGGAGGTGCTCACAAGAGTGAAAGAGGTGGTGGGAGATGTGGTCAACAACTACGACATCGACGGTATCATCTTTGACGACTATTTCTACCCCTACGGAGGTACAACCAATCAAGATGCACAGACCGTTGCCAAGTATAAGCCCGCCAACATGAGTGTAGGCGATTGGCGACGAGACAATGTGAGGCGCATGGTTCAGGCTGTTTACGACACTATTCAGGCAGTCAAGCCTTGGGTTACTTTCGGCATATCGCCCTTCGGCATCTGGACCACCGACACTTATGTGGCACGCAAGGAAGGCATCACCCTTCCTTACGGCATATCAGGAGGCAACATGTACGAAGAGATCTATTGCGACCCTGTGGCTTGGCTCAAGGACGGCACTATCGACTATATATCACCTCAGCTCTATTGGGCAATAGGTACGGGGCAAGACTATAAGAAACTGTGCAAATGGTGGGCAGACCTGGCTAATCAGTTCGGCGTCCATTTCTATTCGTCGATGGCTATCTATCGCTACAACGAGAAGTCGGAGGTCAACAAAGCTTTCACCATCACCGAGTTGCAGAACGAGGAGAACCTCAACCGCTCTTCGTCCACCGACAACGCTTTCGGTTTCTTCTTCTACAACACCAAAGCTTGGGTCTATGACCGCACTTTCCGCAACGCTTTCTTCGCTAACCAGCTCAAGTATAAGAGTCTGCCTCCTGCCATCAACTGGAAACAGGCGGAGGAGCAACCTATGGTCACCGACATGGAGGTGGAGGGAAAGACGCTGCGCTGGAAGCACGCTAACGCCGACAAGGTACATTTCTCGGTCTATGCCATCCCTAACTCTTTCAAGAACACACCTCACCTATGGTCGCTTGGTGATGCTCTCTTAGGCGTTACTTACACCACCGAGTTCACCCTGCCCGACAACATAGGGGCTAATGCCTATACTATCTGTGTGGGTGTGCTTGACGCTTATGGCAACGAGTATGCCATGCGTATCTTAGGACAAGACCTTGAAGAAGCACAGCCCGCCACCCTGCTCACACCACTCAACAACCAAGGATACGAGAACTGGGACGATGTGGTGTTCACATGGCAAGAGGTGAAGAAAGCTGACAGCTATATCCTTCAGATAGCCACCGATCCCGACTTCCAACAACTCCTTGTCGTACAAGAGCTGACAGCCAACTCTTTCACGGCTTCTAACCGACTCAACCTCGGCTACAAGGGTATGGGTACTTACTACTGGCGCGTCAAGACACGCAAACCCAACACAGGCGATATCTGGTCCGCTCCACGCACACTCATCATCGGTGAGGACATAGACCCCACAGGACTACAGCAACTAACTAATCAGAACGAAGAGCATGAATTGAGAAAAATAATTGAGAACGGACAAGTCTATATCTTACGCGACGGTGTGAGATACAACATGCTCGGAACACGGATATCGTCAGACAAGTAACAGAACCTTATATCTAACAACTAATCACAACATTATACGCTATGAAAAAACTTTACTTTTGTCTTTTGGTGCTTCTTCTGTCTGTTTGTCAGGTTGAGGCACAAGTGGAGATAGGCAGCACCCTCATGCTCCCCACCACCGAGCAAGGTGGCTTTTTCCATCCACAGTTTGCTCCCGATGGCTCTTACCTGGTAACCTCTACCGAGAGTTATCACGGCATCATCAAGCACGATTTGAGCACACTCAAACAACAAGTGCTGAGCTCGGAACAGAGTGCGGGCTTCGGTCTCACTTTCTCGCGCGACTCTCGTTCGATCTATTACCGTCCGTCCGAGTTGCGTCAGTCGCGTCGCTACACCTCTATCGAGCGCGTCAACACCACCACCTCCTCCAAGGCGAGGCTTACCATGCCCTCTCGCTGGCCCAAAGAGCCCAAGCAGATGACCGACATGGTCTATCTCACAGTGGTGGACGAGGGCATAGTGCTCCATGAGAACGGACATGATTATCTGCTCGCACCTTTAGGCGAAGAGAGCTACTACTGGGCATCGCTCTCGCCCGACGGCAAGCATATAGTGTTCTCTACCGCTTATCACGGTACCGCCATCACCGATATCTACGGGCATAATATCGTTCGCCTCGGGCGCTTGAACGCACCATCCTGGTTAGGCAACGACTATGTGGTAGGTATGCAAGAGACCGACGACAGCGAGGGTCGAGTGATGACCTCTAAGCTTGTGGTGCGCAGCATCGACGGCACGGTCAACCAGACTCTCACACTCGACACCGAGACACCTATGTACCCCTCTGCCTCTGCCGACGGCAAACGCCTCACTTATAACAACGCTAAAGGACAAGTGTTCGTAACCGAGATAACGGCTCTGCGCCCGGTCAACCCCTCTGACACACCTCTCACCGACCAAACAAGGGTAAAGTATGTGCCCCAACAGAAAGCACCTGCTAACAGCGTTACTACCGCCCTTGAAGGCGTCAAGATCTACCTCAACCCCGGACACGGCGGCTTCGACTCTAACGACCGTAGTGTGTGGACCATACCCGTGCCCGCCGTATGGACCGACTCGGCAGGCTACTGGGAGTCGAAATCGAACTTCGTCAAAGGTCTCTTCCTCAGGAAGATGCTGCAAGATGCAGGTGCCACCGTCTATTTCTCTCGCGAACGCAACGACAGCGGTGCACGCGACATAGATGAGTTCCGCAGGAAGAACCCCAACGCCACTCAGCACGAGATAGACTCCGTCATGGTTGGTGGCGACCGCGACCTCAGCGCCATAGCCATAGAGGCTAACACCAAAGGTGTGGACCATTTCCTCTCTATCCACTCCAATGCTCTCAACTCTAAGACCAACTACCTGCTCATGCTCTATCACGGCGAGCAAGGCAAACCTACCGTCGAACATTCTGATGAGATGGCAGCCATGGCAGGCGGTGTACAGATCAATAACCCCCTCACCACTTGGACCACTCCTAATCCTCTCATCCGCGGCGACATCACATTCTACGGCGACAGTCCTACCGACCCGCTCGCAGGACTCGGCGTGCTCCGTCCGCTCACCGTACCCGGACACCTCTCAGAGGGCTCTTTCCACGACTACGCTCCCGAGACACACCGACTGATGAACAAAGACTACTGCCATCTCGAGGCTCTGCGTATGTACCAATATTTCCATAAGTGGTTCCAGAAAGAGTTGCCCGGCACTGCCACCGTCTCAGGATATGTGAAGAGTGCTAACGAGAAAGTGGATGTGCTCGGACAGCCTAAGTTCTTCTATCTGCCTAACTCTGACGACCAATGGCTGCCTATCAACGGTGCTAAGGTAACGCTGCTCGATGCCGCAGGCGAACAAGAGCTGCAGTCGCTCATCACCGACGACTGGTACAACGGTGTCTTCGCATTCTACGACCTCGAACCCGGATCGTATAAGGTGAGAGCCGAGAAAGACGGGTATAAGACGCAGACGGTGGATGTAACCGTAAGTGCCAACCAGATCTCAGGCACTAAGATACAGCTGTACAATAACCATCTTGATGTGCCCGACTATGTTGACTCTGACGACGACAATATCATGGCTCTGTCGGAGTATGAGATGGAGGCTGTGGGCTCTACGCAGGCAGTTCCCGGCGTCTTCGACCGCGTCATCTATCGCAACGGCTCGTTCTATGCTCTGAGTCTGGGTATGATAGCCAAGATAGGAGTGGGTAACCTTGGCGACATGACCAAAGCACAGATGCTCGCTATGCCTAACGCTATAGTGCCCGTGGATATAGCCTTCACTGCCGACAACTACCTCTGCGCCCTCACCATCGATGGTGCTATCTATGTCTTCGACGAGACCGACCACAACCCCGTCAAAGTGTATGAGTCGGCAGAGTTAGGACAAGCCTTCGCGGTCAGCGGACCATTGTGGAAAGCTAAGTTCTATGTTGTCAACAACGCCAAGAACGGTGTGGTAGGCGTTGAGTATTCCGACACCAAGCAGATGTCTGAGTTCGTTGTGAAGAACTTCTCGATAGCCGACCTCTCGTTGGAAGGTGTGCGCCCGATGATCATGCCTAACGGACAAGTCTATTTCGATTCACCATCGATCAACGCTACTGCCGTAGCTTTCGATTGGACAGCCGGCACCACTACACTCACCCCGCTCTCAGCACCTGAGTTAGTGGAAGAGAAGAGTGCCTACGGTGCCAACTTCTTCCTCTACGCACATCATAGTTATATGGCACTGCCCGTCTGTGCTGCTGAAAGCAAGCAAGTGGGTATGCAACTGCTCGACATCACCAACGGCTTCGATAAAGCACAAGTAGTGTCGGCCAAGTATCCTGAAGCAGGCCTTGGCGAAGCCTCTGCCACTTATATGACTGCCATGCCTTTCATCAGCGGTTATGACATCAATATCTATCTGTTGGCTGTAGGACAAGGGTTCCAACTCTTGCGCACACTCAACAAACCGGTGGCTGCTATCTATGCCGGTGAGGTGAACATCACCGACGAGAAGATATCCTTCCGTCTGAACGAAGATGCGTTGTCGGTGATCATCTCTATCGAGTCGGAAGGTGAGATAACCGACAGCTACGACTGCGGAGCGCTGAAGAAAGGACTGAACAGCATCGACAACCCCTTCAAAGACAAGGAGTATGACGCTATCAATATCTCTTCCTCGGCTCGACCGATAGCTTATCCGCAGAAGTTCTCTACCGACGACAAGCAGTTCCATTTCTTCTCACCTCGCGGTATCAGTATCGACCGCACACCGTCGTCTCCTTTCTTCGGTCGTATCTATGTGAGCGAGACGGCAGGCGGGTTGACCTCCGAAGGGTTAGGTGAGCAGCGCACTACCACCACCGGTATCTATGTCTTGGGTTCCGACTTCTCTGACCCCACCAACCAAGGTGACAAGGCATGGACAGGCAATGTGGCATGGGGTGCTAACAACGGAACGAACTATCAGATGGGTGTGGGACGTCCAAGTGTAGCAGAGAACGGAGATGTGTTCATCACCTCCTCCGCTTTCTCTTCAGCCAATGTATATATAATGAATCCTCAGAAGCCCGACTCCGATTTCGTAGCCGTTTTCGATGGTAAGCGTAACGAAGATACGGGAGCCTTGAAGAAAGGCGCTAAGGTAGTATGCAACCCGTTGATGCACTGTGTGGTCAAAGGTAAGGGCAAGAACCGTGTGCTCTATACCATGGACCGCAACAACTCTCTGGGTACCGTCTATACCAACATCATGCAGTATAATATAGGTGAGCTGGAGTCTCTGCCTTGGGCACAGCAAGCCACTGAGCGTCTCTACGACGACATGAACACCGGCTCTTACTTCCAGAACGGTAACGGTCAGCTCTACTCTGACCAACGCGGAGGCTGGTGGATGAGTCAGTATCGCTCCGACGGACACGCCACCACAGCAGTGCCGAGCATGGCGCATATCAGCGCACAAGGTAAGGTTGACTTTAACTTCGGTGCCACGCTGCCCGGCTGCCACAACGGCGGTATGGCTGTCACGGCTGACGGCAACCGCGTGGCTATAGTATCAACAGGTGGAGTGGCTTATGTCTATGACATCGACTACAACAGCTCTAATGTGCCTTCGCTCACACAAGCATACGTCATCCAATGGGGCAGGTCGGCTGATGTGGTATGGAGTATGGAGTTTGACGCTGCAGGCAACCTCTATATAGTAAGCAATGTCAACGAGAGACTCATGGCTTACTCGCTGCCTACCGCCACCAACACTTTCAACACTCGCATATCCTTCAAAGAAGAAGAACCTGTCATTCACGATGGTGTAGAGAACATCAAGACCGAGGTGAAAGTGAAGGGCGTCTATACCGTTGATGGTAAGTATGTTGGTCAGACTACCGACGGACTCGATCACGGCGTGTATATAGTCAACGGTGAGAAAATAGTCAAATAAGACGAACACAACTAATTACAATATTAACCCAAAATTTTTAGATCATGAAAAAGGTATTTGTACTTTTTGCAGCAGCATTGATTGCCTTGTCGTCAGTTGCTGCCGAACTGAACATCTACGCTTCGGGTCTCAAGGCGCACGGTATGCGTTCTAACAAGACCATCAAAGTAGATTACCTGTTGAATGCTCCGGCTACGGCACTTGAGATCCATCTTCTCAACGCCGACAACAGCGTAGCACTTAATGTTCCTATTACCGATGCTCAGCTCTTGACTAAGGGTCAGCATGTGGCTACTCTGGATGTATCGTCGGTAGCTGTTGGCGAGTACTCATGGGAAGTGGTAGCATCAGCAGCTGCCAATGCAGAGGTAACCGAAGTGACAGACGCTGCAAGCGGTCTGTACAATTTCTACATGCCTCAGGGTATAGCAGTGGATAAGAGCTTCGAGAGCCCTTATTTCGGTCGTATCTATGTGACTGAGGGAGTAGATGGCGGTGCTGATGGTGGTTCTGACCGCGCAAAAGTAATGACTCATGGTGTGTTCATCTACGATGCTTTGCTTCAGGATGTGACCAACCAAGGTGCAAACGGCTATCAAGGTGGCGTTAAGTGGTCTGCCGATCGTCAAGGACCCAAACGCTTGGTAGTAGATGAGACAGGCGTGGTCTTCATCGCCGACAACAACGCCGGTACTGACGATGCTCCTGCCACCTCAGGTATATGGGCAATGGATCCTCAAGACCCGAAGGCAGACTTCAAAGAGGTGCTCTCCGTCAAACAACGCAAGACCAACTACACCGCGATCTCATCGCTCGATGTGAAAGGGTCGGGTGCTGACCGCGTCATCTATGTGCTCGACAATGTGTCAACCTCTAACTGCGGTGCCATGAAATTCGCCGTCGGCAACTATGAGACACCTTATGAAAGTAAGGGCGACACTATCTTCAGCGGCAAGAAACATAAGATTGTCAATCTTGATACCTCTATCCGTGAGGATGGTCACGGCGGCTTCTGGGTTATTCAACACCGCTGGTCAGCCGACCCCTATCCACCACTCATGCATATTGACAAGAACGACTCGTGCGACTTCTTCGTTACCGAGGCCAACAAAGCCGACTATCTGCCTTATACAGCCAATGTGTCGTATCGTGGTGCTATGGACCTGAACGCCGGCAAGAACCTGTTGGCAGTGAGCTCCAACAAGCAAGTTGTTGTGTTCGAGATCGGTTGGAAAGATGATGGTGCTCCTACCCTTACTCGTCTGTATGCCACTCCGGAGATAGGCGGTAATGTTGATGGTATAGCTTTCGATGCAGCCGACAATGTTTACGCTGCTTCAGCCTCGACAGAGGTGTTCAAAGCTTTCGCTACTCCTAAGGCTGTCAACTCTTTCGCCACCAAAGCTCCCAAGGCACAAGCACTGAAGGTCTTAGAGACGGTTGTTGATGTGACGGCTGTAAGTGTTGAGCCAGCCACCTCAGAGATGTGGGTAGGCGATCAGCTCACCCTCAAAGCAACCATTACTCCTGACAATGCTTCAGACAAGACCGTTGAGTGGTCATCGTCTGACGAGACCATCGCCTTGGTTAGCCAAGAAGGTGTGGTAACAGCACTCAAGGCAGGCACGGTAGAGATAACCGCCTCCGCCTCAGAAGGTGAGTTCACCGCAAAAGCCACTCTCACTATCAAGAATGTAGATGTAACCGAAGTATCTCTCAACAAAGCAGCCATCACTCTCTATGCAGGCGAGAACGAGCTGCTGGTAGCTACCATCGCTCCGCAGAACGCGACCAACAAGACCGTCATCTGGACCACCTCTGACGAGAACGTAGCCGTCGTTTCAGAAGAAGGACGAGTATCGGCAAAAGCTCCGGGTACTGCCACTATCACCGCTACCACCGAGGACCAAGGCAAGACGGCTACCTGCGAGGTAACAGTGCCGGTTGGCGATTATCCTAACATCATGGCATACGGACTTAAGTTAGAGTCTGAGAACAACGGTATCACCGTAGGCTTCAACCTCAATGCTCCCGCCACCGAGGTTAAGGTCATTGCTTACGATGCCGATGGCAACGACTATGTAGTAGCCGAGAAAGAAGATGCTCCGGCTGAGTATCAGACCATCGCTCTCAACACCGCCAACCTGCCCGACGGCGTCTATACATGGGCAGTAGAGGCTGAGGCTGACCTCGTGGCTGAAGATGAGCCCGTTCAGGTACGCCAATATGCAACCAAAGCGTTCACACGCGTTCGTGGTGTGGCTGTGGACAAGAACCCCGACAGCCCCTATTTCGGTAATGTATATGTAACCGACGATGGTGCTACGGTTGACCAAGTGGGTATGTATATGTACGATGCCAAGCTCAAAGGAACCGAAGAGTTGATAGCCTATGGAGCCGATCCTTCTACTTCGCACACCACTCCGATGCGTATATCTGTAGGCGAGGATGGTCTCGTGTTCGCTACCGACTGGACCGATGTTAATCCTAATGTCTATGTTATCGACCCTGCTAATCCTGCCGCTGCCAAGCCTATCTTCGGCGGAAACATGTCAGGCGGTATAGCCTCCACCGAGTCGGGCGACTTCATCCACGGCGGTATGTCGGGTATATATGTTCAAGGAACAGGCGAGAACCGCTACCTCTATACTTTCGATGAGGACTACACACCGCAATCGTTGCTCCGCTATAAGATAGGTGAGATGACCGAGCCTTATGCCAAGAAACCCGGTGTTGTCTTCTACAACAACCCCGCTGCTTATTTCCAGAACGGCAACTCTGATATCTGGCCCGACCTGGATGGCGGCTTCTGG
>CAMHOK010000025.1 GCA_946186735.1 uncultured Bacteroidales bacterium | reverse complement strand
AAATCTAAAAGATAATTCCAACCACCCCTTACCCCTCCTTATCTAAGGAGGGGAGTTCCATGCGGCGTGTAGGGTATTCAACTATTCAACTCTTCAACTTTCAACTTTCAACTCTTCACCTTTCAACTCTTCAACTCTTCAACTTCACGTATTGCAGGATGAGTTGGACGGTGAGGTCGATGCCGAGGTTAGAGGTGTTGATACAGAGGTCGTAGGAGCGGGCGTCGCCCCAGCGTTTGCCGGTGAAGAACTCATAATAGTCGGCACGCTTGGCGTCGGTCTTATGAATGAGCTCGAGTGCTTGAGCTTCTGTCAGCTGCTCCTTGCTCATGAGGCGCTGACAGCGGTCAGAGGTGGTGGCAGAGAGGAAGATGTTGAGGCAGTCGGAGCGGTCGCGCAGGATATGATCGGCAGTCCGGCCCACAAAAACAGCATTGCCTGCCTCAGCAAGGTCGTGAATGACCTGATCTTGGATACGATAGAGGTTGTCATGCCCCAGACCTAAACCTACGAGGAACTTATTATAGGTCTCGTCCTGTCGTTCGAACTCCTGAGTGCTGATGCCGCTTCTTTTGCTCGCCTCTAAGATGATCTCTTTGTCGAAATATCTGTAGCCTAAGGTGGCGGCAAGACGCTTGCCCACCTCTCTGCCGCCGGCAGCCAACTCTCTTCCAATGTTGATAATCATAAACGGTATGGTTTTTGTTTCGATTTGCAAAGTTACAAAAAATTGCATAATTTTGCACGCCAAAACAAAAAAACTTATGACTCGAACCATTCAAATCCTTCCTTTAATCTCTATCTTCTTTTTTTGCTCAACCCTCTTTGCCGAGGAAAACACTCCCCTCTCAGCCGTTGAGCAGTTTCTCTCCACCGAGACGACCCAGAACGCCAATATCAGTCTTGTAGCCAAAAACTTAGAGACAGGTGAGATTATTGCTTCTCATCGCTCCAACTCTGTCTTGCCGCCTGCCTCAACCATGAAGTTGTTGACCACTGCCACTGCTCTTGAGATGCTTGGCGGTGATTATACTTTCCCCACTTACCTTGAGACCGACGGCACTATCAGCAACCATGTGCTTCATGGCAACCTGTATATACGCGGCACGGGCGACCCCACGTTAGGCAGTCAGAAGATAGGCAATCAGATGTTCCTATATAAATGGGTACAAGGCATCAAAGCTCTTGGAATAGAGAAGATCGACGGAGCAGTGATTGCCGATGTGAGTTTCTTCGACGGCGACGCTCTCAACCCCAGTTGGCTATGGGAAGATATAGGCAACTATTATGCCCCCGGTATTTTTGCCATCGCTTATCTTGACAACACTATGAATATCCAGCTCCGTTCGGCTGAGATAGGGTCGGTGGCTGAAGTGGTGAAGACGGTGCCCTACGTGCCGGAGGTGAGTTTTGAGAACCATATAAGGTGCACGAAGATTCAGTATGATGGTGCTTTCGTTCATGGTGTACCTTATAGTAATCAGCGTTATCTGGTAGGCTCTGTGCCGAGCAACCGCGGTATCTTCGGTGTTAAGGGCGACCTGCCCAACCCCGGACTGCTGCTTGCCCGCCATTTCATAGAGCGCCTCAGAGAGCAAGGTGTACAGGTGAGCAAAGAAGAGAGCTATATCACCGAGCCCCAGGTTAATGCTGAGGGCGAGAAGGTGCAGCGAACAGTGCTCTATACTCATCGCTCAGAACCCCTTCGAGAGATTATCAAAGAGACTAATGTCAATTCCAATAACCTTTATGCAGAGCAACTCTTCCGCCATTTAGGTTCGCGCATATCCACTCCCTCTACCATACAGAACTCGCGAGACATAGTCATCTCTTTCTGGAAGAATCGTAAGATCGACCTCTCATCTTGCGGCATAGAAGATGGTTGCGGTCTCTCGCCTATTGATGCGGTGTCGGCTGAGGTGCTTCTGCAGATCTTAGAGTATATGAAGAAGAGCAAGAACTTCGACGATTTCTACCACTCGCTGCCCGTGGCAGGCGAGACGGGTACTCTGCGCGGGTTCTGCCTGAACACACCGCTGGAGCACCGTCTGCATGCTAAGTCGGGCACCACGAGCAAGGTGAAGAGTTATGCCGGTTATGTGGTCAACGGCAAACAGGAGACTTGTGCTTTTGCCGTCATCGTCAACAACCAGAAAGGTAAGGTCAAACAGGCACAAGTGGAGATACAGCGTTTCTTAAACAAGATCTTCTAATGTCAGACTATTCGGTTTCTTATGTCTTTTGCTCTTCATTATCTTGACCGTACCGATAGCACCAACAACTATCTCAAGCGACTCTTGCAAGACCAAGGCTGCGAGTCGTTGCCTGACCTCATGACCGTCTATACTTTCTATCAGACGGCGGGTCGTGGTCAGGCGGGCAACTCGTGGGAGAGCGAAGAGGGGAAGAACCTGCTGTTTACCACCCTTCTTAAACCCCAAGGCGTTAAACCAACAGAGCAGTTCAGGATAACGGAGGTGGTGGCGTTGGCGGTGTATGAGACGGTGAGGACTCTCATACCTGAGAGCATGCCGGAACTCAGCGAGGCGGTGGCAGTGAAATGGCCCAACGATATCTATGTCTTCGATAAGAAGTTGTCGGGCATACTCATTGAGAATATCTTAGAGGGGTCTGAGATCGTGAGTTCTATCATTGGAGTGGGGCTCAACCTCAATCAAGAGGTGTTTCTTTCGCCGGCTCCTAACCCCGTGTCGCTCAGTCAGCTCACCGGTCTCACCTATGACCTGCATGCTACGATGCAGCTCTTCCTCAGCTCACTCTCGTCGCTCTTGCCTCTGCTGGATAAGCCTCAAGAGCTTCATGAGCGATATATGAGTCGTCTGTATCGTCGTCAAGGTATGTACGAGTATATGGAGCGTGAGGTGTCGGTCGTCCCGACGGCTGTTGCCCGCAGTGGCGAGGGAGAGAGTTTTATGGCGTCGGTAGTTGATGTGGATGAGTTCGGACGACTCGTTCTGCTCACTTCTGACCACGAGGAGCGCACTTACCATTTCAAGCAGCTCCGTTTCGTCATCTGAGCCGGCGTTCACGGAGTTCGTCTTCTCTGAGCTTAGTCTGCTGTTGCTGTTCATCTGAGATAAGGTTCCTCAGTGTCTGTTCGTTGACAAGGATGAGGTCGTGCAGCTCTTGTCGGCGGGCGGGAGTGGCTCCGGCATATTCTTTCCTAAGACGGTCAAGGAGTCGTTTCTCTCGGTCGATCTGTTCTCTTGTCTGTTGGAGCAGCTTGAAAAGAGAGCGTGTGTTGTCGGACGTGAAATCGTTCTCAGAGTAATAGATGAGTTTGTCGTTGACGATGAAGAGCGGTTGTCTGCCGGTCTGTTCTTGAGTCGGAGTGCTCTCTTCTTTCTCCATCTCTTCTTCTTGCCGTTGCTGCTCTTCTTGAGGTGTGGGTGTTGACCACGCCTTGAGCATAGCTCTCCGGCGGACCTCGTCGTCATTGCCGTGGAAGATACGGGTCTCAGGGTCGGCATAGAAACGATAGACGGTTACATAGCCCTCTTTGGAGTAGCGGTCGGTGGCGAAAAAGCCTATGTTGTTGGTCTCGTCGATGCAGAGCAGGTAGTCGTTGGCTTGTGAGTTGAAGGGGAACCCTAAGTTCTCCGGCTCGTACCAGGCACCGGTGGTGGTGTTCTGTCGTGTCATGTAGATGTCCCATCCTCCTAAGCCTGCGTCTCTGTCGGAAGCGAAATAGAGTGTTATGCCATCGGAGAGCATGAACGGACTGTTCTCTTGTGCGTCAGAACGGATAGGTTCGGGCATAGGCTCGTCCTCGCTCCATAGGTCGAGCAGGCGTTGGCGCCAGTAAAGAGCGAGTCTGCCGTCTGCCTGAGGCTTAGTGAGAACGATACGGTCTTGTCGTTGGTTGGTGTAAGAGAAGAGGAGGCTGTCAACGCTTAGTTGTCCGCTCTCTGACGAGAGGGTGTAAGCGCTTAATATCTTGTCTTTGCTCACGGTTGTACTGTCGATGATGCTAAGGTCGCTCACATGGCGCAGCATCTTCTCTGCCTTGCGGCAGTAGTCAATATTGTCAACTATCGGCTTCTTCTGATCCTCATCTTTGAGACAGAGCAGGTATGCCTCATACTCGTCGATGGCCTGAGTGAAGCGGTAGGTGCGCTGATAGAGCATAGCCAGGTGCAGATGCTTGAGGTCGTATCTGTCGCCTGCTTTCTCAAAGAAAGTGATAGCCTCTTCCGTCTGAGAGGTCTCTTCTAAGCAGCGAGCAGTACGGTAGAGGTAGAGTTGGTTCTTGGGTGAGCGTTTGAGCAAGTGCTTGTACGCAGCAAGAGCCTCCTCATAGTGCTTGTCCTGAAAGAGTAAGTCGGCTTGTTTCTCGGTCTGGGCTGAGACAAGGAATGTTGAAAGACAGAGGGTTATTATGAGTAAGGTGCGTTTCATTTCTCGCAATGGCATTTCCGGTTTCCGCCTCTTGCTGATTTATGTGAGGAGGTGTGTAAGGGGATGAGGTAAGTGAGTCGTATGCCGGCACACATAGCAGTGGTTTTGATGAGCGGTGCTCCGTTGTTTGATATTGTGTAGAGGTGGTAGAGCTGTGGCTGTTTGTTGTCATCGGGCTGAACCAATGAGGTGTAATGGTGAGTAAGTAGTTGTTGTCCGGCAGGTGCGAACTCTAAGTAAGCGGCTATACGGAGCTTCTGCTTACCTTTTTTTGTTGAGAACTGCTGTGCGCCTAAGGTGAGTGAGGCTCCTGCCTCTAATACTCCGCGTATGCCTAAGGTAAGCTTGACGGGCTCGCTCTCGGAATATGTCTGCTCGCTATAGTCTATTATCGGTTCGTAATATCTGTCGAAGATCGATTGAGTGGTGTAGGTGGCGTCAATCCGGGTGGCGGCATAGGCGTTGAAAGCAAACTTGACGCCGGCAAGGAAGTAGAACGATGATATCTCGGCTCCCAAGAGGACGGGTATCTCTATGTCAAGCTGCTTGAGTTGGTCGCGGCGAGGGTCAAGGATGATCTGATACTCGTAGCTCACCCCTCTGCCGTCGGTCATAGTGAAGTTGCTTTGTGCAGCTTGAGCGAGCTTTACGCTTGCCATCTGATATGCCGCTCCTAATCCGGCAGAGAGCAGGAAATGCTCATGTTGGTAATTGATAGAAACGTCTGCCTCCCCTCTATATCCAAGCGAGGTGTTGAAAGAGGGAAGAGTGGTGGCAACATCTTGAGCGTCTTTCCTCAGATGCCACGGATAGGCTCCCGACAGACCCACACCCAAATAAACATCAGCACACACGACTGTGGCTACCAACATCAACAAACCAAGAATAAAAAATCGACGATTCATACCGCTATCTCATAATCAACTGCAAAGGTACGCTTTTTTTCTGAAAGAGCCAAACACCCTATCGGTTTTGGCCGAGCCGGCACAAAAAAAGAGATTGCCGTGCGGCAATCTCTTTTGTGATATTTACTCTGTATTAAAGCTCAATAGCTTTGCTTGCTTTGAACTTAACAGCTTTCTTTGCCGGGATAACAATCTTTGCTCCGGTTGCAGGATTAACACCTGTACGCTCAGCACGCTCGGCAACACCAAATGTTCCGAAACCAATCAGTTGTACACTCTCACCCTTCTTCAAGGCACCGGCTACGGCATTAACACCAGCCTCAACGGCTTTTTGAGCAGCGGCCTTTGTCAGACCTGCTTCTGCTGCGATAGCAGCAACGAGTTCAGCTTTGTTCATTTTAAAAATATTTATGATTAAACATTTAGTTGTTTGTTATCGCTTGATAATGGTTTGAGACCACAAAAAAGCATCGTACATCTATTCTCAACAACCATTTTCGCTGCAAAAATACTGCTTTATTTTGAATTAACAAATATTTTTTGTAAAAAATGCATATTTTTGCGACAATTTCTGTCAAACATATTATCTTTGCATAGTTTTTGTAAATCTAAAAGTCGCAAAACATATTGTATAATCACCCAAACTCAATCATTTCTAATATGGAACGCTTACCTAAAATCACCCGTTGGATAATTCTTTCTAACATTGTTATTCTTTTGTTGGACTATGTGCTTCGTCGTACGGGTGTGTATCTTATATCTTCTTGTGGCCTGTATTCGTGGACATCACCCAATTTCCGTGCTTGGCAGTTGCTCACTTACATGTTTCTTCATGCCGACTTCTGGCACTTGTTTTGCAACATGTTTGCCGTCTTTATGTTTGCTCCTCAGTTGGAGATGCGTTGGGGAGAGAAGCGTTTCTCTATCTATTACCTTGTGTCGGGAGTAGGTGCCGGTTTGGTTCAGCAATTGGTATGGATGCTCTCGTCGGCAAGTGCTTACTCGGTGACGGTAGGTGCGTCGGGAGCCGTCTTCGGTATCTTGTTCGCCTTTGGTTGGCTCTTCCCTGAAGTGAAGATGTTTCTTCTTTTTGTTCCCATACCCATCAGTGCTCGTGTGTTCGTGTCGCTGTATGCCTTGTTTGAGTTGTGGCAGGGTGTTACTCCTACTGCCGGCGACAATGTGGCACATTTTGCTCATTTGGGCGGTATGCTCTTCGGTTGGTTGCTTATCCTCTATTGGAAGCATAAAGGAGTGGCAGGTATGCAGGCGGGCTACTACGACAGCAAGCTCAAGCGTTGGCTGCAAGAATGGTGGGACAAGATAAAGAGTAAGTTCAAGAAAGATTCGTCCTCATCGTATTCTTCTTACCATTATCAAGACCCTATCTCCGATGCTCAGTCCTCTGAGGACAAGAAAAGCAAAGAGGATGAGGACGAGATCAATCGTATCTTAGACAAGATCAAGCTGTCGGGCTATTCGTCGCTCACGGAAGAAGAGAAACAGCGGCTGTTCAAGAAGAAATAACCATTATGCGCAGGCTCCTTAATCTCTTTGTTGCTCTTTTGCTTCTGCTCTCGTTGCTTGCCCCTTATGTCTCGCCCAAGACTGTTTCGTTGCCATCGGTCTTGGCTTTAGGGTTCGAGCTGTGGGTAGGTCTGAACATGTTGTGTTGTCTGTTGTGGCTGCTGAGCAAGCATAAGAAGCGCTGTTTGATATCGCTTGTTGCTTTGCTGTTGGCTCTGCCGCAGATAAGCAATGTTATCAGTGTTACTCCTAAGAGGTCGGTGTCAGGACCGATGGACACCATCACGGTGCTCACCTATAACACCAAGCGCATGTATAATATTGCCAAGCCTGAGAAGAATAAGGTGTTGGAGTATATCAAGAAGCAAGATGCCGATATCGTCGTGTTGCAGGAGTTTGAGACCAACAAACAGAGCCGGAGACTCACTCTGCAGGAAGTGAAAGACTACCTCTCGTACCCTTATTCGTATATCGACTTTAAATTGTATAAGGGCAACAGGCAGTTTGGTTTGGCTGTCTTTTCCAAATATAAGCTGATTGACAAGACCACGCTCCGTTATGAGTCAGCGGCTAACGGGTCGGACTATTGCGATGTGGTGTTGGGGGCAGACACTTTCCGTCTGTTCAACAATCATCTGCAGTCTTATTCTCTTACCGCTGATGAGTTGGAGGTGGGTGATATGAGCGGTGAGGAGTTGCAGAAGAAAGCCACCAATGTGTTCTCTAAGCTCAAGCGCAGTTACGAGTATCGTCCGAAGCAGGCGAAAGAGGTGGCGAGAGCCATCAGTGAGTCGCCTTACCCGGTCATCGTCTGCGGCGATTTCAACGACCCGCCCGTCTCTTACACCTATCATACTATATCAAAAGGGCTGACAGATGTTTATCTATCAGCCCATAAGTGGTCAACAGGACACACTTTTGTGAGGAATCTGTTTGGTGTGAGGATCGACTATGTCCTCTGTTCCGACCGTTTTACTCCGATAGAGTCGAAGGTTGAGCGTGTTGACTACTCCGACCACTATCCTTTGCTTTCTACTCTTGGTTTCAGAAGGTCCAGCTCACGCCGGCAAGAAAATTGATGCCTTGTGTCTGATAGCCGTAATAGACATCATGCTTGCGGTGCAGGAAGTTGTTGAGTTGGAAGAAGGTGGAGAACCAGCGGTTGAAGTTATATTCCACTCCTAAGTTCAGATCGATGGTGGGCTTAAAGGTCATTATCTTATAAGCTTGCACCACTTCTTTTGAGCCTGTCCATGTGTTGTCGGGTGCGAGAGCATAGTGTTTACCGGCGAAATAGTTGGCAGAGTAGATGGTCAGTTTGCGGTTGATCTTATAGTCGATACGGAGGTTGATGTTCCACACATCTCTGTCGATCGCGGTATTCTTCTTCAGTCCCATCTGATAGAGGTCTTGGTTGAAGAAGGGGTTGTTGCCGGTGTACATGTGTCGGATGTTGTAGTGTCCATCGAGGGTTACGGCTATCATGTCTTGGTAATGATAGTAGATCTTTCCTCCTATCTTCCAGCAGTCGTGGTCGGAGCCTGTTACATTGAAGAAGCCGTCTTTGTCGGGTATGAGGAAGACATCATACTTGGTCAGTTGGTAGTGTGCATAGAGGTCGATGAGCAGGTCTTGGTGTGGACGTATCTTGAACCCGAGGAAAGCATCAACCGGTATATAAGTGCGGTTTTGGCTTGTTGCCAGCTCGTTCTCGGCATGCACGTATCTCATTATCTGAAAATGTTCTCTCACGCTACTGGTGCGCCAGTCGCCCACGGCACCGCCGTAGAGAGCCAACCAGTCTTTGGTCAGTTTGGCCTCAAAAGTGACATTGGGCGAGGGCAGGAACACTTTCTGTTTGCCAACGCAGAAATCCAGATTGACGCCGGCATGTATGGAGAAACGGTTGCCGTTGTAGGCGTAGTAGGGCTCTGCTTTGATGGCGTGATAGTTGTTGGCCACGGTGTCGCCGCTTTGTCGGTTGCTCTTACGCCAGTTGAAGCCGCTCATGTCGGCTTTGTTCAGGTGGTTCTGCACCTGAGCCTCCACTCCGAACAAGTGGTCGTTGAGTTGGTAAGAGAACAGAGCCTCGGAGTTGATGATATGCTCTATATAGCCTTGCTTCATGATGAAAGCCTCGTAGCCTGTCTGCACCTTATATCTGAGGTCGCTGCCGGGTAGTGAGCGCACACCCAAACGGGTATAGACCTCCCATTGTGAGTCTTTGTCGTCGGAGCTGAGGTCGCGGTATCTGAGACCCGAGAAATCGCCTAAGGCTTTGTCGGGGTCGGTATAGTTGAAGTAGCGGCCATAGCGAGTGAAGTAGATGTTCTTGCCTGAGGCTCCGAAATAGAGGTCGGTGTTCTCGAAGAGTTTAGAGAAATCGAAGCCGAGCTGTGTATGACTCATGGTCTTCATGCCCCACTGAGCCAGATGGTTGGCGTTGATGTCGAAGATGATGTCGCGTCTCTCGGTGAGCCGGTAGGAGAAGTCCGCCATAGTGGCTACATGTCCGAAAGCGCCACGGAGGAACCCTCGCAGAGGCTTGGCATGCGTGAAGTTGGTGGTAGCATAGCCTATCTGATTGAAGTTGAAGTCAGTGTTGACCACCTCGTTGCTATAGAACGAGTAGGTCGGGGTATGCGGGGTGGCGTTGATATATATAACATCGGGTTGTGTATCGATCTTTCCTGCATGTTGAATGACCGGCTGAAACTCTCTCTCAACCGTTACGTTGCGGTCAATCAGACTGCTGTCGTTCTTCTCTTGTGCTGACAGGCCTAATGGTATAAAGAAGGTGGTCAGGATAGAAAAGAGGATATGTGTTTGCTTATTCATTGTCTTCATCGTCGTTGGTGGTTGGTTGCTGTTCTTGTTGGTCTATCTTGTCAAGACGCTCTTTGATAAGGTCTTGAATGTCGTCTTTGTTCTTGTAGTTCTGTTCAAGACTGAGCAGGTATTGCTTGGCTTGGAAGTTGTCACCCTTGTCTTGGTAGATATCGGAGAGGAGGATGAAGCTGCGAGCTAACCAATACTGGTGTGAGGTGTTCTGTTGTGCAAAATCCATTATTTGTTCTTCAGCTTTCTCATTCTCGAAGATGTCGAAGTAGGCTTGTGCCACCAAGTATTTGGCTTCGGCTCCTTGTGCTGTGCTCACATCTGTGGCGGTCAGAGTGAGGTCAGAGAGCGCCAGGTCGTACTGCTTGAGGGCATAGAAGGCTTTGCCTCTCTGGTAGCGGGCTTCGTCTTGCACCTCTTTGGCAGACGAGGAGTCGTCGATGATCTGCGAGGCGATGTTGATGGTGGTCTCGGTGTCGCCCAAGATATAGCTGCATCGCAGTACACCGAGTCGTGCCACATTCATCTTATCGATAGTGCTTGCCGCTTTCTCTAACTGCTTGAAGTACTGTCGTGAAGTGGCATAATCTTTCTCGTCGTAGGTTATCTCGGCTGCTCTCAGACAAGCCTCTTCCATGTAAGGGTTGCCGGAGAGTTGAGTGAGCTGTTTGTATTCCACCAAGGCTTCGTGGCGTCGGTCGAGACGGTAGTAAGAGTCGGCAAGATAATATTGTGCGGTAGTGCAATATCTGCCACCCGAGCAGAACTTGTTCATGTATTGTTTGAGTCCGGCTGAGGCATCTTTGTAATTACCGAGCATATATTGTCTTTCGGCTGCTATATAAACCAGCGAGTCTTCGTGGTTGGTGACATCCATCTTGAGTTTGCCCAGAGTCTTGGTGTAGCTCAGGTACTCGCTTATGTTGTTGGTCTCTACATAGACCTGTTGCAGTCCGTCAAGAGCCAGATAAGCCTCTTCTGTCTGCGGGTAGTTCTTGATGACTTGCTTATATGCTTCGATAGCTTTGTTGTGTTCACCGATATTGTTGTAGATCATACCTTTCTCCAGAGCTGCTTTTCGTGCCATGTTGCTGTTGGGGTAGGTGGCGAGCAGTCGTTCATAGGTGTCAATGGCTGCTTGGTTTTGGTTGCGCATCAGCTCGGCTCGTGCTATCTCGTAGAGAGCATCGTCGGCATAGTCGGAGCGGGGATATTGCTTGACTAATTTCTCGAGGATGTTGATCTTGTCGTTGTAGCGTTTCATCAGTCCCATGGCGTATCCTCTCTGGAACAAGGCATAGTCGGCTCCGGCACCGCCTAATGCCACCACTTGAGCGTAGCAGTTCTCGGCTTTCTGAAAATTGCGGGAGGAGAAGAAGCAGTCGCCTATTCGGTTGAGGGCATCGGCGTAGGTGGACTCCGTGCGTTCGGCGGTGGCTACATATTGGTTGAAGGCTGTCTGTGCAGCCTCGTACTGTTTCTCTGAGAAGAGGATATAGCCTTTGAGGTAGTTCGAGATGATACGGTTCTTGCTCTCTTTGACGTTCTTTTCTGCCTGGTAGGCATTGATGTCGGCTTTGGCTGCTTCCAAGTCGTGCAACTGATACCTGCACTCGGCACGCCAATAGTAGCTCTCGGTCTTGTATATCGACGACTTCTTCTCGTTGTTGATAACATCAGTGAAGAGGTCGATAGCCTGATCGCGCTTGCCTTGACGATAGGCTTCAACAGCCATCTGGTATCTAAGATATTGCTTAGTCTGGAGCATCTGAGCTGTCGGGTTCTCTATCTGCGAGATAGCGTCGTAGGCGGCAGAGTAGTTCTTCGACGAGAGGAACACATCGGAGAGCAGCGAATAGACTTCCTCTTTATGTTTCGACTCAGGATACTGCTTGATAAAATCGGTGAAGGCAGTAACGCTTTCTCCCAATGCCGACGATGACAGATAAGTGGTGATGGCGTAGTTGTAGGCGGCTTCCTCTTGCATCTGCGGGTCGAAGTTATAGCGCATGGCTGCCGCGTATGATATCTTTGCCAACTCTATGTGCTTGAGTTTGACATAAGCATTTCCCTCATGCATGCATGTGTTCTGCGAGATGAGGTCGTTCTCTTTCTTCACTTTCTTGAACCACAGCACCGCTTTCTCGTAGTCTTCTATCTGGTAGTAAGACATCGCCAGCAGGTAGATGTCTTCTCTAAGAAGGCTCTTCTTTTGCTCCGTAAAAGAGCGTTCGTAGGCGGTGAGGTGAGAGATGGCTTCTGTATATTTGCCTTGCTGATAATAGATCTCTCCGAGCATACGATGCAGCTCTCCGCTGTTCTCGCTCTCTTTGTCGTAGGCAAGGAGACGTTCGGCGCGTTCGTACACCTCGTCGTATTGCTTCTGCTGGTAGTAGATCTGCACTATATAATAAGGTACTACATCTTTATACAGTTCTGAGTTCTCCAAGCTCAGGAAGCCGGGCAGTGCTTTGCCGTAGTTGCCTATGGCATATTGGCAATAGGAGTAGTAGTATTGTGCTTGTTGCTTGTATATCGACTCTTGCTCTTTGAGTTTGCCGAAATACAGGGCGGCTCTCTGCGGTTCGTGCGTCTCCAGGTGGGCATATCCGCGAGAGAAGAGCAGTTCTGCTTGGTGGTCGCGTGAGACGCGGTTGACATCGGCTTTCTCAAACTGTTTGAGCGACTGTTTGAACTTACCTTTCTCCAGTAGCAGAGTGCCGAGCATGAAATATACTTCTGACGAGTAGGTGGTGTAAGGGTAAGCCTTCAGATACGCTTGCAGCTGTTTCTGGGCATCTGTCTGCCTGAGCTCGAAAGCGTTGGCGGCTAAGTAGAACTCAGCCAACTCTTTGTTCTTAGGTGCAGCAGCGGAAAGGAGGTAGTCGGTGAGCATGCGCTGCGAGGCAGCGTAATGCTGTTGCTGATAGAGGTTAACACCATCTTCATACAGGCGCTCGTTGCTCGAGTTGATAGTGGTCAGTTGAGCCCAAGAGAAGAAGGCAAACGAGATGAGGGATAGAAAAACGATAGTTCTTTTCATAGTAGTGTTAAATTGAAAATTACGAATTACGAACTACTTTTCTCACAGAGTAATTCATAATTCGTAATTTTATTCAGTCAGGTATAGGGTTTATTTACCTGTACCTGTCTCTATTTGGTTACCAAGGGTTGACATAGCGCAGCGGAAACCGATGGTTGATGCTGACTTGTCTTGGTCGAGATATCTGCGTGTGGAAGGACTGAGCCAATAGATACGGTCGTTCCACGAACCACCTTTGTAAACGCGTGTGTTCTTTGAGATCTTAGGAGCGAGGATATCGGTAGGATCAATCTTTATGTTGCTCATCTCTCCCATGCCGGTGGTGTCAAGCGGATAGTCGGTAGGAATGAGCGAAGCGGCATCACCGTCGCGGAAGTCGCGCTTATCATCTTCGCTGCCTTTCCATTCGATAGCAAGGCAACCTACTGAGTCGATAACGAACTCACCGTTTTCTTGCTTGGGACGGCTGTAGATGTTACCACGGAAGGAGTTGTATTCTGACACTTCTTGGAAGCTGGTCTCACGATACACATCCATCACCCACTCGTTGACATTACCTGCCATGTTGTACAGACCAAAATCGTTAGGCATGAAAGCATCTACGGGAGCGGTGATGACATAGCTGTCGTTGAGAGCACCGCTCACACCCATCATATCGCCTCTGCCGCGGATGAAGTTAGCCTGCAACTGACCTAACTGTTTCTTGGTGAGGTTGCGAGGATGGTATCCCGACCACGGATATACCTTGCCTTCTACGGTCAGACCATCTTCGCCGGCTATAGGAGCGTAAGCCGCAAACTCCCATTCGGCTTCGGTGGGCAGACGATAGCCTACCACCAAGATGCCGTCAGCACGATTAACCTTGCGCTGCTCGCCGTAGGAGTTAACTTTCGGATGACGACCATAGTTGGGCTGATAACCTGCTACATGCAGATATTTCTCGGTGCAGAACACGAAACGGTCGCGGATATATTCGTAGCTTGGACGATACATGGTTATTGTCTCGTCAGGTACCTCGGGGTTGGGTATCTCATACTCGTCCATGGTGTAGCCTGTCGATGCTTCCCACTCGGTTTTATAAGCCTCGTCGTCGGTCGGACGGAGCTCGTTGAAGTCAGGAATAGAGATAGCACCTGCATTGATCAGAGCCAACTCGTTGACGCGGTTGGTACGCCACTGGCAATAAGCCATAGCCTGATTCCACGATACACCTACCACGGGATAGAACGAGAAAGCCGGATGGCGGAGATAATTATCTAAGTAAGGCTCGTTGTAGGCAAGCTCGCTGCGCCATACGGTACTATCAGGAAGGACGGCAGCCACCAACTCCGGTGCAACCGGACCGAACACAACCTCCATCCAATGGAGATACTCGCGCCAGTTGAGGTTGGTAACTTCGTATTTGTCCATATAGAACGAACTGACAGTAAGGGTGCGCTGGAAGTTGTTACGAGGAGCTGTGATGAACTCGTCTCGCTCACCGATGGTGAACACACCACCCTGAATGGGAACCATGCCGGGAGGGTTGACATTACCTACGCCTTCGAGAGCCTCAAAGTTGGTCGTACGCTCATCGAAATAGTTCCAACCGGTTGTGTTAGAAATCTTCGTGTTCAACTCACGCTTCGAGCATGAGGCAAAAACCACGATAATCGACAAGATAGCAATCTTCAAAAATGTCTTCATATAATAGGTTTAAATTTGTTGACTTTTCTTGTTCTGACAGTATCGGAAAAACCCGATACTACAATCAGCTCGCAAAATTACATTTTTTTTTGCAATTATTCTAATATTCCGAAGAAAAAGTTGAAAAAAAAATCATTTAATGTCGTTTTTTCTCTGTTTTTTAGCATAAAAGGGGTGTGCGCGGCAATTTTTCTTGCTCTATTTAGTAAAATATTGTACTTTTGCACAATGTTTACAATTAACATGCCATATAGTGGTCTTATGCTGTTGGACTCAGCCAAGGTGATGGCCATCGTCAACTTCACTCCTGATAGTTTTTTTGAGGGGAGCAGGTTGTCATCAGAGGGTGAGTTGAGGTCAAGGCTTGATGAGGTCTTGTCTGTCGGCGCCGACATCATTGACTTGGGCGCGTGCTCCACTCGTCCCGGTGCCGAGCGTGCGAGTGAGACACAGGAGAGGGAGCGTCTTTCTGTGGCTCTCAGAGAGGTGGAGCGTTGGCAGGCGACGGTCTCCAAGCGTTTGCCGCTCTCGCTTGACACCTACCGGCCGGAGATAGCCGCTGAGGCGTGCAGCAAGCATCAGATTGACATCATCAACGACGTCTCAGGCGGGTCTGAGCGCATGTATGAAGTGGCTGCTTATCATGGTGCGGCTTATGTGCTCACTCATAACGGTGGTTTTCAGAGGGTTGCTGATGTGGTTGATTATCTGCAACAGCGTGTTGACTGCCTGAACCGCAAGGGAGTGCACGACATCATCATCGACCCGGGGTTCGGCTTTCAAAAGACGCGCGAGCAAGAATATCTGTTGCTCCGTCACCTTGGTTGGATAAAACAGATGTTGCCCTTACCGTTGCTCGCGGGTATGTCAAGAAAACGCATGGTTTACGAAGTGCTCCGCTCAACGCCCGACCGGGCTCTTGCCGGCACCATAGCAGCCAACACCATAGCCTTAATGAGAGGAGCCGACATCCTGCGAGTGCACGATGTAAAAGAGGCACGCGACACCATAAGTATAGCCGAAACATTCGGCCGCTTACCTATCAACAATCAATAATAAACACCTACAATCACTAATCAAACACTCACTGACATGGGTTTTCATATCGGACTAAAAGATATTATCGACATCTTGCTTGTAGCCATCATACTCTACGAGACTTATCGTCTGCTCCGAAGCTCCGGCATGGCCAACTTGTTCTGGGGCATACTGCTCTTTCTGATGGTATGGTTCGCGGTGTCATACGTCTTTCAGTTAGAGCTTACCGGTGCTCTGTTTGACAGGATAGTGAGCGTGGGCGCTATAGCCCTTATTATCATCTTCCAAGACCCTATTCGCTCGTTCTTCAACCGACTCGGCTCAAAACTCAATATAGATACCGTACATCGCTATTTCCGTTCCAACAAGAACAGTTCGGACAGCGACAAGGTAGCTACACAATTGGTGATAGCGTGCAAGAACATGTCTAAAACGAACACGGGTGCGCTTATCGTCATCACTCGTCAGAACGCCTTGCGCGACTATCAGCAGACAGGCGAACAGATTGACGCTCAGGTCAGTGCGCGCCTCATCGAGCAGATCTTCTACAAGAACACACCTTTGCATGACGGTGCTTTGTTCATCACCAACAAGAAGATAGCGGCTGCCGCCTGTATCTTGCCGGTCTCGCAACGGCAAGACCTGCCCTTGCACTATGGTCTTCGACATCGCGCGGCTTTAGGGCTGAGCGAGCGCTCTGACGCCTTGGTGGTAGTGGTGTCGGAAGAGACAGGACAGATATCTGTGGCTGACGGCAACACACTAAGGACGGTGAAGATAGAAGAACTGAGCCATATACTCAACGCTATCCTCTAAACAACTAAACACTAAACACAATAAATGAAACGATCACTTGTAACAACCGCATTACCTTATGCTAATGGTCCGGTGCATATCGGACACCTGGCAGGCGTGTATGTACCTGCCGATATCTATGTACGCTACCTCAGACTCAAGAAACGCCCTGTGCTCTTCGTGGGCGGAAGCGACGAACATGGAGTACCCGTAACTATCACTGCACGCAAAGAAGGGATAAGTGTACAAGAGGTGGTTGACCGCTATCATTATCTCATCAAAGAGTCGTTCGAGCGTTTCGGCATCTCTTTCGACATCTATAGCCGTACTACCTCTGACATACATCATAAGTTTGCCTCCGACTTCTTCCGTAAGTTATACGACAACCATAAGTTCATCCAACAGACCACCGAGCAGTTCTACGACGAAGAGACTCATGAGTTCCTCACCGACCGCAATATCCGCGGCGAGTGTCCTCATTGTCATACCGCCGGTGCTTATGGCGACCAGTGCGAGCATTGCGGTCGCACTCTCTCACCTGACGAGCTGATCAATCCGTATAATGCTATCAACGGTAACCCGCTCACCAAGAAAGCTACCACTCATTGGTATCTGCCGCTTGATCAGTATCAGCCGTGGTTAGAACATTGGATCTTGGAAGAGCACAAAGAGTGGAGACCCAATGTATATGGTCAGTGTAAGTCGTGGTTGGACGGCGGACTGCGTCCTCGTGCTGTCACTCGCGACCTTAGTTGGGGCATACCCGTACCTGTCGAGGGTGCTGAGGGCAAGGTGCTGTATGTGTGGTTTGATGCTCCTATCGGGTATATAAGCAACACCAAAGAGCTGTGCGACGCTCAGCCCGAGAAGTTCGGTAAGTGGGAGACATGGTGGAAAGACCAAGATACAAGACTGATACATTTTATCGGCAAAGATAATATCGTGTTCCATTGTATAGTCTTCCCCGTTATGCTTAAGGCAGAAGGGTCGTATATCCTTCCCGATAATGTGCCGTCTAATGAGTTCTTGAACCTTGAGGGCGACAAGATCTCTACCTCTCGCAACTGGGCTGTATGGCTTCACGAGTACCTCGATGATTTCCCGGGCAAACAAGATGTGCTTCGTTATGTGCTCACCGCCAACGCGCCTGAGACCAAGGACAACGACTTCACCTGGACCGACTTTCAAGCGCGCAATAACAACGAGCTGGTGGCTATCTACGGCAACTTCATCAACCGTGCTATGGTGCTCACTCATAAGTATTTCGAAGGCAAAGTGCCTCAGAGAGGCGAACTGAGCGAATACGATCGTCAGACCATCAGCGAGTTCATAGAGGTGAAACAACGCATCGAAGAGCTCTTGGAGACTTTCCGCTTCCGTGATGCACAGAAAGAGGCAATGAACTTGGCAAGGATTGGCAACAAGTATCTTGCTGATACCGAGCCTTGGAAAGTGGCAAAGACCGATATGGAGCGTACTGCCACCATACTCAACCTCTCGCTTCAGATAGCAGCCAATCTCTCTATTGCTTTCGAGCCGTTCCTCCCCTTCTCTTCGAGCAAGCTGCGCGACATGCTCGCGCTCAATAGTTTAGACTGGGAGCAGATAGGCTCTATCGACATCCTTCCTGTCGGTCATCAACTCTCTGAGCCGTCTCTCTTGTTTGAGAAGATCGACGATGAGGCTATCAACCGCCAGTTAGAGCGTCTCGCCCGCATCAAAGAAGAGAACAAGATGAAGCAGTGGCAAGCACCCGAGCAGAAACCATTGACCAATATCGATGAGTTCGCCAAGATGGATATCAGAGTGGGCAAGGTGCTGGAATGTGAGAAAGTGAAGAAGTCTGATAAGCTCTTGCGTTTCCTTATCGATGACGGCAAGAAGCAGCGCACCATACTCAGCGGTATAGCCCAGAGCTATCCTAACCCCGAAGAGCTGGTGGGCAAACAAGTGCTCTTCATTGCCAACTTCCCGCCAAGGAAGATGATGGGACAGGAGAGCGAGGGTATGATTCTCTCGGCTCAAGATGCTGACGGTCGCTTAGTGTTGACCACAGTGAGCCGCGAAGTGAGAAACGGAGTACAAGTGGGATGATTCTTGAAATCATTGCATATATAATCATTATAGCAGCAATCAGTATTGCTGCTATAATGATTTATCACCGATGGCATAAGCCAACCGACTGCTCTAAGTATTCAGGTTGCCATGATTGTCCGCTCAATAACTATTGCAACAAGCAAGAACAGACAGACTAATCACGGAGCTTTATTCACATAGTTTGAGCTTAAGTTTGTTTTTTTTCTGTTAAAAATTTGCGTAATTCAGAAACTTGTTG
>CAMHOK010000024.1 GCA_946186735.1 uncultured Bacteroidales bacterium | reverse complement strand
ATCCTATCGACTCTATCGAGGACGGACTCGACGAGAACGACTGGGACAACTGGGTTAAACTCACCGAGCGTATCGGCAACCGCTGCCAACTCGTAGGCGACGACCTGTTCGTTACCAATGTTAAGTTCCTCGAGAAAGGTATCAAGATGGGTGCTGCCAACTCTATCCTCATCAAGGTTAACCAGATCGGTTCGCTCACCGAGACCCTCGACGCTATCGAGATGGCTCATCGCCACGGTTATACCACCGTTACCTCACACCGCTCAGGTGAGACCGAGGACACCACCATCGCTGATATCGCCGTTGCTACCAACTCAGGTCAGATAAAGACCGGCTCTATGTCGCGTACCGACCGTATGGCTAAGTACAACCAACTCCTCCGTATCGAAGAAGAGCTTGGTGAGGACGCTAAATACGGCTATCAGAAACTCAAATAAGCTGCCTATTCGCATGAGCCATTCGCAGAGGCGAAAACACGCCTATTCGCATCATAAAGGCTCCGAATAATAAAAAAAGTAAAGCTTAAATAAAAAAGAGAGCAGAAAAATAATCGTTTTCTGCCCTCTTTTTTTGTGTATATCAAAGTTTTTTGGTAATTTTGCGCGTTAATTGTATAGTTGTGTCTTTGTGTGAGCCGGGCCTTCGAAGAGAAGACGAGGAAAATAACCGCCACTTCTTCGCAGCACCATTCGCAAAGCCATTCGTTAAACCTTCGTAAAATCATTCGTAAAGAATACTAAAACTCACAAACTATGAAAAAGTTACAGAGCCTATTTTTATTTCTCAGTGTTGTCTGCACACTTAATGCTGCTGTAGTCCAACAAGGCGACTGCGGTACCGATGCACATTGGGCATGGGACAATACTACACAAACCTTAACCATCACCGGCTCAGGCGCAATGGACAACTACGGCTTAGATGCACAAAGACCGTGGAACAGTTTTGCATATCAGATAAGAAAACTGGAGATCAGCGGCATAAGCAGCATAAGTTCTATAGCTTTCGAAAATCTGAACTTGCTTGAAGAAGTTGATATAAAGCATGTCATAGAGATTGGAGACATGGCATTCTATCAATGCTCTCAACTCAAGAACGTATCGCTTCCTAATGCCCTGTCAGTCATGGGTAATAGCGTGTTCAGAGGATGTACCTCACTCACTCAGATAGAACTGCCATCGAGCCTTCAGAACCTCTCTGACTATATGTTCCTTGAATGTCATAATCTTGAGTCCGTTTCTTTGCCTCAGCAACTCACTTACTTAGGCAAAGAGGCGTTCAAGAACTGTTATAACCTCAAAAACATAGAGGCTCTGTCTCCAACACCACCCACCATTGCTGACGATGCGTTCAGCGGTATCAACCTCAGCCAAGTTACAGTCAGACTGTACAACTGCGCATATATCAGCAACTACGCCGCCAACCAAACATGGTCGCAGACCCACTTGCAAGGGCCTGAGCCAAAAAAGGTTACTATTTTACCTGTCGCTAACGGCTCCGTCACACCCGAATATAACGCACAAGACATCACATGCGGTGAGAGACTCATAGTAGAAGCTGTGCCGGGAGAAGGCTATCATTTCATCGGTTGGAGCGATAGTCAAACAGACAACCCGCGCGAAGTGTTGGTAGATAACAAAAACATCACTCTTTATGCTGCCTTCGAGATCAACACTTACGACGTAACCTTCAATTTCAACGGACAGACACAGACCTATCAGGTTCAGCACGGACAGACACTCACTGCGGCTCAACAAACAGAAGTCAACAGTCTGGCAGAAGCCAATGCGCCCGTCGGACACTTGTTCAAAGAGTGGGTCAATACTGACGGCTATACAATCGACTCCGAGATAAAAAAGAACACTACCTTTGAAGCTCAATACGAACTTAAGAAATTCAACATCACCGTCAAGAGCAGCAACGACAGTTGGGGCGTAGCCGGCGTGACCGGTGAGTACGAATATGGCACGACACTAACCATCAATGCCACTGCCTATCCCGGATATGAGTTCGTACAATGGGAAGAGGACGGCAACGAGGAACCTTCGCGCACCATCACGGTGACCGAGGATGCCACTTACACCGCTGTCTTCAAGCAAAAGACACACTATGTGACTTTCCGCTACTTAGACGCCAACGAGGCAACCGTTACCACCAATGCCTACCCCGTTCTTCACGGAGAAGATGTGAGCGACGAGGTGATGAACGCCGTCAATCAGTTGGTCAACGTCAACATGCCCGTAGGCAAGACCTTCAAAGAGTGGTCGCCACAACCGACAGCTATCATGGGCGACACCTATATCGATGCTGTATATGAGCTTGTCAAATACACTGTTACCATAGTCAACGAAGGTACCACCGTTAACACCCTTGAAGTGGAACATGGCAACGCTATCGCTACCGCTGAGTTCCTGACAGCTATCGCTACCATCGAAGTGCCGGTGTGGGCTGACCCGACGTCTCTCACATGGACACCATATAACCCGCTTACCACTCCTGAACCGGTAGTGAGCGACCTCGAGCTGACAGCACAATGGAAGAAGAAAGAGCTGAAAGTCTTCTTCATAGACAACTGCCCCGTCAACCCCGAAGAGAAATATGAGACCACGGTGGAGTATGGCGACACACCCGTTCCGCCTTCGCCTTGGGACCACGAAAGCGATGGCTACCGGTTTGCAGGTTGGGCTGATGATTTCACGAACATCACCACCGATAATTTCGAAGTCCACTCCATCTACCAAATCATCGAATGTCAAGTCTTCTTGCACCAAGACAACACCACCTCTTCGGCGTCCACCACTGCTACTGTTAACTGGGGACAGACTATCGACCTCAGCGGAGTGAGCTACCCGCAGAAAGTGGGCTACACCTGCATCGGTTGGGCAACCACCACCACTGCCACCGCTGCCGAATATACCAACGCTGACCAACCGCAAGTCAAACAAGAAAAGTGGCACCTCTACCCCGTATGGTCAGAGAACACCTACACCGTTCGTTTCTACGACGAGGACAAGACGACCCTCGTCGGCGTACGCAGCGGAGTGAAGCATGGCAGCACCGTTGTTCCGCCTGCCTACACCTCCTCACGCACAGGCTTCACCTTCAGCTGCTGGCGACACATGACAACACAAGACCTCATCGACTTCGACTCCTACCCGGTGGAAGAAGACCTTGAGGTGTACGTCGTTCTCAAACGCGAGATCTATAAAGTCAACTTCCTCGACTGCGACGGACAACAGATAGGTCAGACGCAAGAGGTTGAGTATGAGGGTGCCGCTGTCGCACCCATCATCCCGCAGAAAGAGGGATATAACATCAACGGATGGGATGGCGACTATACCTACATCACCTCTAACATCAACTTCACCGCCGTCTGCCAACCCAAAGAGTTCACCGTCATATTCCTTGACGAGGACGGACTGACACATATCATACCCGACCAGATAGTCAAGTACGGAGAAGATGCCGTCGTTCCACCTGCCACACTGCTTGAGAAAGAAGGGAAGACCTTTGTCGGATGGAACCCTGCCTCTACCGAGAACATCAAGGCTAACACCACCTTCATCGCCACCTATGTGGTCAAGACCTACCCCGTACGCTTCGTCGATCACGACGGCACCCTCATAGGCGAGGTGCAGACCGTTGAGCACGGCAACCCGCCCACCTTGCCCGCTAACCCCGAGTGGGCAGGACACAACTTCATCGGATGGGTGGCCGACAACGCCCTGAGCTCGCTGAGCAAGATAGTGTCAGAGACACAGTTCACCGCACAATACGAGGAGGCTACCTTCAAAGTAACCTTCATGGTCGATGGCCAGGTCTATGCCGAGAAAGCCGTGCTCTACGGACAAGCATGTCCGCTGCCTGCCGACCCGCAGAAACCCGGGTTCGACTTCGTAGGATGGCAAGGAGGCAACGAGGTCAACCTCGATAAGATAGTCGATCACTCGGTGGTCAACGCACTCTTCACACGAAAGATCTACACCGTCACTTTCCTCGACTACGACAACACCGAGCTCACCACCATGCAAGTCTATCACGACAGCACCGTGCAGTATCGTCCGCAAGAGAGCGTCAGACCTTGCTACACCTTCACCGGATGGAACCCGGACGTGGAGCATAACGGTGTTACCGGCAACACTATCGTCAAAGCCGTGTATGAGAAAAAGACCTTCCGCATCACCTTCACCGACATCAACCAAGAGGTCATCGACATGCGTATCATCGACTGCGGCGACTATATCACACCGCCCACACCACCCACAGTACAAGGGTTCGAGTTCGTGCGCTGGAGCGAAGACCTCAGCCAACCCGTCAGTGCCGACATGGAGGTACAAGCTATCTACCAACGCATCAAACTGCCGGTGTCTTTCCGCGACAAAGACAACAACCTCATCGGCAATATCCAATGGGTAGAGTATGAGCAGACAGCAGCCGCCTTCGAGCCCGACCATAACTCACCCGCTCTGCAATGGCAAGGACATACCTTCATCGGATGGACCAACAACGGTGCTTCGTTCGATCTGCAGAACACTCCTATCACTCAAGCTACCGACCTCAAAGCTGCTTATACCATCAACACCTACACCATCACCTTCGTTGACTGGGACGGCACCGAGATAGAGAGTCAGCAGGTGGAGTACCTGAAGAACTACTATCCGCTGCCCGCCGACCCGACGCGCGACTGCTACACCTTCGCCGGATGGAACAGCACACAATATATCAATGTGCAGGCTGATGCTACCATCACCGCCACCTACGACATCATCAGCTACATGGTTGCCTTCAGAGCATGGGACCAGTTGAGTGCCAACTACAAAATGCTCACCGACTATATCTATCCTAATGTTGATTGTGGAGGCTCGGTAGAGGCACCCGATGCCGACTATGTAGAGACTAAAGCACCCATGACCGGCTATCACTTCGCAGGCTGGAACATGAGCGAAGACTACTGGAAAGATGTAAGACAGTCGGCCATCATTGATGCCGTTTATGAGATCAACACCTATACCGTACGCTTCGTTGACAACGACGGTAACCTCATCGGCTCAGAGCAGACCGTCGAACATGGCAGCTCTGCTTCCGACCCGAGCGTCCTCACACCCGAACTCATACCTGAAGTGGAAGGCAAACATTTCATCGGATGGGACAGCTATGAATGGACCAATGTGGTCAAGGACTTAGAGATCAAAGCCGTCTATGAGACCAACCTCTATACCGTCAACTTCTTCTACACCGACGACTACGGTGTTAAGCAACCTCTGCAGACCATCGTTGATGTAGCACACGGCAATGCGGTGGCTGAACCTACCAAGGCTGTGGTCGATCCGGATGCACATTTCGCTTTCGACACTAAGGTCTTCTACGGCTGGTCCGACTCCACCTTCCTCACAGCCGTCACCTCCGACATGAACATTGAGGCTCTCTACGTTGACAAGTACTACACCGTCACCTTCATCGATGCCTTCACCCTGCCGTATGTGGTCAAAGAGGTGAAGACCGTTGAGTATAACCATGGTGTTGCACCCTATACTTTTGCCGGCAACGAGCACTACGGCTATCACTTCGTCGGCTGGTCCGACTCCACCTTCCTCACCTCCGTCACACAGGACATGGAGGTGCTGGGTCTGTGGGACATCAATGTCTATACCGTCCGCTTCCTCAACCAACTCAACGAAGTGTTGAGCGAGCAGCAGGTGGAGCACGGCTCCTTCGCCGTAGCACCACAGGCACCCGAGCAAGACTGCTATCACTTCACCGGCTGGGACCAGTCGTTTGATGTGGTCATCTCCGACCTCACTATACGACCCGTCTTCACCAAAGAGAAATATACCGTTACTTTCAAGAACTGGGACGGTCAAGTGCTGGAGACGCCTCAGAAGGTTGAGTGTGGTGAGAGTGCTATAGCACCGGCGACCGAGCCGACCAAGGGTGCCGACTATATCTTCACCGGATGGGACACCGACTTCTCGCATGTCTATTCCGACCTCACCGTCATCGCCACCTTCGTCGGACGCTACTATGAGGTGCGTTTTGTGGACTACGACGGACGTCTGCTCTACAACAGTATAGTGGAGTATGGTGAGCGTGCTGTGGCTCCCGAGAACCCAGTAAGACAAGGCTACACCTTCGCCGGATGGGATCCCGCCGACTTCAGCCATGTGGTTGCCGACATGACCATCACCGCCCTCTACGACATCAACTCATACACCGTCAGCTTCGTCGATAAGAACGGCAATATCGTCAACGACGGACTCACCACCAACCCGCAGAGCGTCGTCTACAACCAGAGTGCTAACGCTCCTACACCACCACAAGTAGAAGGCTTCACCTTCACCGGATGGGACAAAGACTACACACACATAACCACTGACATAACCATACAAGCACAATATACCCGGACGACCTATCAGGTTACCTTCGTTGACTGGAACAACACCGTGCTCTCTACCCAAGAAGTGGTTCACGGTGCTACCGCCGCCGCACCCACCGTGCCTAACCGACCGGGATACACCTTCAGCGGTTGGTCCGACAGCTATACCAACATCAAAGAGAACAAGACCATACAGGCCGTCTATACCGCCAACACCTACCAAGTGCGTTTCTATGACTACGACGGCACCGTCATCAAGACAGAGAGCGTGGGCTACGGACAACGACCCGAAGCACCTAACCCACCCGTCCACGAAGGACTCATCTTCCAAGGATGGGACAACAACTTCGACTTCATCACACAAGACCTGGCCGTCACCGCTACCTATCAGGTGATGGTTTATCAAGTATATTTCCGTGATTGGAACGACAAGCTGCTCTCTGTGGTCAATGTGGCTCACGGCGATGCTGCCACCCCGCCTGAGGCTCCTACAAGAGCCGAATATACCTTCATCGGATGGGACCTCGACTTCTCCAACGTCACCAGCATGCTCACCGTTCATGCTACCTACCGCAAAGATATATGTCAGGTCATCTTCCGCGACTGGGACAACGCTATCCTCTCTACCCAACTCATCAACTACGGTGGCGCGGCAGAAGCTCCTCAGGTCAATGGAAAGGAAGGACATCACTTCACCGGTTGGGACAAGGACTTCAGCATCGTTCACGAAGATATGGACATCAAGGCGCAGTACGAGATCAACACCTATACCGTGAGCGGTATTAGCTACAACAACCTCTACTGCCTCGTCTCGCCTCCGCTGCAGACCGACATAGAGCACGGACAGCAGGTTACACTCAATGCCGTCGTCATCGACTCCGACTATGAGTTCTACCGCTGGAGCAATGGTGTGACAACACCTCAGATAACCATCACCGTAACCTCCGACACCGTCCTCACCGCATACGCAAGACATCAGTCGTTCACCGTAGTGGAGATGCTCGACGCCGTCAACCTCTGCCCGATGGACACCTTCACCTTCCCGTCAGGCAAACAAGTGGTGATAACCCAAGAGACACAACTCTACGACACCGTTAAGTTCGAGTATGAAGAAGGAGTATGGTGCGACAGCATCTACGACGCCTATGTATATCTATGGGAGCAACCCGTCATGCCTTCCGTCGTCACTCTCCCGCAGGCCGTCTATAGCCGACCCATACGCACCGACGATGCCACACAGGCCATACTCAACACTATCAACAGTACCAGCAACATCAACACCGCTTCTATCGAACAGAGCTGGTGGGAATGGACCGAGGACGAGACCTATGTTAAGTACGAAGGTGACACCATCTGGACCACCGACACGCTCACCATGCGCTTCGTCATCGTGACCGGCTGCTCCGACACGCTCACCACACAAGACCTTATAGTGCCCGTGCTCAAGCCTAACGCCGACAACTGCACGGAGTGCCAAGAGTCGGTTGCAGCCGTCATCGTCTATGACTGGATGCTCATGATCGACTACAACACCCTACGCTCTATGGGCTATCAGTTCACCGACGAAAATGTCAAGTGGTATCGTGTGGTAGGCGACCTCGACAACATGGACGACGACGAAGCTAACCACGACGACGAAGAGGTAGGCACCGGACTCTACTATTCGTCAACAGCATCGCTTGAGGGAACGGGTATATACTACGCTATCATCTACCTGCCTGAGCAGAAACAAGAAGTGCCCTGCATGGGTAACATCCGCTCAAGCCTGCTTGAGGTAGTGTCGCAAGCTCCGGCACCGAGCCGACAGATAAGCATACACCCCACTCTCGTTGCACCCGCTCAGACCATAACACTCAGCGGCATGGACGAGACACAAACGACAACCATACAAGTCTTCTCCACCTCCGGACAACTCATCAACACCTACAGAAGTGAAGGACAAGACAGAGTGGACCTCACAGGAGCAAGCATCGAAGGTACATATATCATTATGGTGAAGACCAACGATAGTCAGACCATGGTTAAATATGTTGTCAAACAATAAAGCGAAATAAAACTTACGAGATATGAAAAGGCTAAACAGAATAATGCTCATCTTGGCAGTTGTTGTCTCTGCCGACTTGGTTTATCCTTTGTCTGTTGCAGCTCAGCGCCAGACTCGCCCCACCGCAGCCATGAGCTCGGCGGATGCCCGACAGCGAGAAAGAGACAGAATACAGGCGCAGAAGATGAAAGAGAAAGAGCGCCAACAGAAGTTGAAAGAGAAAGCTGAACGACAGAAAGAACAGCTCAAACTCAAAGACCAGCAGAGAAAAGAAGCTCTGAAGGCTAAAGAGCGTGCGCAGAAAGAGAAAGACAAAGCACAGAAAGAGAAGGCTAAAGCTCAGAAAGAGAAAGAGAAACAAAAAGCACAACAACAAAAGCAGAAGGCTCAACAGCAGAAACAAACAGCTCAGAAGCAAACGACTCAGAAGCAAGACAAAAAGAAAGCTCAGAAGCAAGACAAAAAGAAGACAAAGACCTCTGCTCAAGACAAGCAACAAGCCAAACAACAAGCTGCTGAAGCAAAGAAACAGGCTGCTGAGGCTAAGAAGCGGGCTGCCGAAGAAAAGAAGCAGGCTGCTGAAGCAAAGAAACAGGCTGCCAAAGAGAAGAAAAACAAAGCCGACAACAAAGCTGACAACAAGAACGCTGTCTCAGAGGCAGTGGTTGTCAGCGGAGCCGCTCAGCAAGCAGTAGAAACGGAGACCCCTGCCGCCGAACAGACCCAAGGTGAGCAGCCGCAAAAGATTGTTCTGCTGGACACCGAGAACGAGACTATCGAGTATATCCCGGGCAAAGAGATCAACGAGCCTCTTGCTCAAGAAGCAACACCGGCTCAGTCGCACGGCATCATGACGCCTCACCATATAATAGGTATAGGTGCTCAAGCCGGTTTGGCATCTTTCCTGCCTCAGAGCACCTCGCTCAACCGCCCCGCTGCCCGTCCCGCTAATATGGGCTTCAACGCTCTTGGAGACATAAGCTACACCTTCCTCATGCTCAACCAACGACAAGCAGGCGTGGGCTTCCGCACAGGTGTGGCCGTCGGATGGGTCAGAGCCGGACAGAGAGTGTTCCTCAACGAGACCTTCACCATGGACGACCCAAGCCTCGTGAACAACTATATCGACTACACCATCACCTCTAAGCAGGTAAGAGAAATCAATACCGCCATGCTCATCGAGGTGCCGCTCATGCTCGCTTTCAAGGTACAAGGCTTCTACTTCAATGTGGGTGTAAAAGCACAACTGCCTATGCTCACCAAATATACGCAGACCATCACCGACCCGCACATTACCGCCTATTATCGCGACTTAGGTGTGCCCGTTACCGACAACACCGCTACCGGTTTGGTCAGTGCCGAAGACCTCAACAAGAGCGGCGACTGGACTACATCTAAGTTCAACCTGCTCGTTGGTGGCGAACTGGGATACTTCATCCCGCTGACCACACACCTCGCGCTCGGACTCGGACTGCACGGCGACTACTGCGTCTTTACTCTCTACAGCAACCCCGGAGCAAGCGGACAACTGTTCAACATAACAGGAGTGGGAGTAACACCTATCGCCACCGTCAACACCGGAACGATGTCGGAGAACCTGACCACCAAAACAGGCTTCTTTGATGTGGGAGCAAAAATAAGCCTGAACATAACATTCTAAGCAAACAAAACAGAAACAGACACAAATAAACACCAACTTCAATGAAACGCTTCAACGAGTACAAACAGCTCAACCTGCCCGAGAACGACCAACTTATCCTCCAACTCTGGGAGCAAGAAGACTTGTTCCACCAATCAATAACCACACGTGCCGGTCACACACCTTTCCTTTTCTTCGAAGGACCACCCTCGGCTAACGGTATGCCCGGTATTCACCATGTCCTCGCACGCTCTATCAAAGATACCTTCTGCCGATACAAGACCATGCAAGGCTACGAGGTGCGCCGAAAAGCAGGATGGGACACACACGGACTGCCAGTAGAATTAGGGGTGGAGAAGATGCTGGGCATCACCAAAGAAGATATAGGCAAGACCATCTCTGTCGATGAGTACAACGCTGCATGTCGCCGCGAGGTGATGAAATATACCAAAGAGTGGACCAACCTCACCCGTCAGATGGGCTATTGGGTGGACCTCGACAACCCCTATATCACCTACGACAACAAGTATATAGAGACCCTATGGTATCTGCTCAAAGAGCTGTATAAGAAAGGTTATCTCTACAAGGGTTACACCATCCAGCCCTACTCGCCCGCTGCCGGTACCGGACTATCGTCGCATGAGCTGAATCAGCCGGGTTGCTATAGAGATGTCAAAGACACGACATGCACCGTGCAGTTCCTCCTCACAAGCACCAACAAGGCTGTACCTCAGACCTCTCTACCTATCTATGCTATCGCATGGACCACCACACCATGGACCCTGCCATCCAACACCGCTCTGTGCGTCGGACCGAAGATCGACTATGTCTTCCTCCACACACACAACCCCTACTCGCAGCAAGAGTGCGTATATGTGATGGCAAAAGCACTGGTCGGTGCTTACTTCAAGAACGAAGAAGAGTACGAGATCATAGGCGAGTGTAAGGGTGCCGACCTGGTCGGACTCACCTACGAACAACTCATACCTTGGGCTAAACCCGACGGCGATGCTTTCCGTATCATCAGCGGCGACTATGTTACCACCGACGACGGAACGGGCATCGTACATATAGCTCCCACTTTCGGTGCCGACGACGCTTTCGTGGCAAAGAAAGCCGGCATAGCACCCATGCTCTTCCTTACCAAGCAAGGTCTGGTGCGACCCATGGTGGACATGACCGGTAAGTTCTTCCTCCTCGCAGACCTCGACGACGACTTCGTCAGTCGACAAATCAATGTAGAAGAATATAAGAAATGGGAAGGGCGGTTTGTCAAGAACGCCTATGACCCCAAGCTCACCGACAAAGACGAGACCCTCGATATCTCGCTCTGCCTCATGCTCAAAGCGCAGGGTAAGGCTGTCAAGATAGAGAAGCACGTACACACCTACCCGCATTGCTGGCGCACCGACAAGCCCGTCCTCTACTACCCGCTCGACTCGTGGTTCATACGCTCTACCGCTGCCCGCGACGAGATGATCCGACTCAACAACACCATCCATTGGCAACCCGAATCGACAGGCACCGGACGTTTCGGCAAATGGCTCGAGAACCTCAACGACTGGAACCTCTCGCGCTCACGCTATTGGGGCACACCACTGCCTATATGGCGCACAGAAGACGGCACAGAAGAGCTGTGTATAGGCTCTATCAAAGAGCTCTTTGAAGAGATTGACAAAGCGGTGGCTGCCGGAGTGATGAAACAGAACCCATGGAGCCGCTTCCGCGTAGGAGACTACTCCAAAGAGAACTACGACCCCTCTGTCATCGACCTGCACCGACCCTATGTTGACCAGATTATTCTCGTCTCACCTTCAGGCAAACCTATGAAACGCGAGACCGACCTCATCGATGTGTGGTTCGACTCGGGCGCCATGCCATACGCTCAGATACATTACCCCTTCGAGAACGCCGACCAACCACGCACCGCCGACTTCATCTCCGAAGGTGTGGACCAGACACGAGGCTGGTTCTTCACCCTGCATGCTATCCACACCATGATCGACGACACCGTGGCTTTCAAGAACGTCATATCCAACGGACTCGTGCTCGACAAGAACGGCAACAAGATGTCCAAACGACTCGGCAATGCCGTCGATCCGTTCGGCGCCATCAATAAGTACGGAGCCGATGCCGTACGCTGGTATATGCTCACCAACTCCTCGCCATGGGACAACCTCAAGTTCGATGAAGACGGGGTGGACGAGATACGTCGTAAGTTCTTCGGCACCCTCTACAACACCTACTCTTTCTTTGCCCTCTATGCCAATGTTGACGGTTGGCAACCCACTGACCAAGACATCCGTCATTGCTCAGGGCTCACCGAGATCGACCAATGGATACTCTCACGCCTCAACACTCTGGTCAAAGAGGTAACCGAGTACTACGAGTCGTACGAACCTACAAGAGCGGGTCGAGCTATCTCCGACTTCGTACAAGAGATGCTCAGCAACTGGTATGTACGCCTCAACCGCAAACGCTTCTGGGGCGGCGAGATGAACGACGACAAACAGGCAGCGTACCTCACCCTCTATACCTGCCTCAAGACCGTGGCACAGCTCATGGCACCTATCGCACCTTTCTACGCCGACCGCCTCTACCGAGACCTCACCTCTCAGACAGTACACCTCAGCTCCTTCCCTAAGGCAGACGAAGAGCTCATTAACCCCTACCTCGAGCAGTGTATGCAACTGGCTCAACAAGCCACCTCGATGATCCTCTCACTGCGCAAAAGAGCAAACAAGAAAGTGAGACAACCGCTTCAGAAAGCCGTCATACCTGCCGTTGACAAACAGATGGCGGAGCAACTGCAACATGTGAGCGAACTCATACGCACCGAGGTCAATATCAAAGAGCTGCTTATCGTCGATTCCGACAGCCAAGCCGTCAGACTCGTCAAGAAGATCAAACCTAACTTCAAGGTGTTGGGCAAGAAAGTGGGAGCACAGATGAAAGCTGTGGCACAAGAGATTGCTCAGATGAGCCAAGAGCAGATAGCCGCCTTAGAGCAGTCCGGCTCGTGGCAACTCTCGTCAGCACCTTATTGCCTCACATTAGAAGATGTGGACATCATCACCGAAGATATGCCGGGTTGGTTAGTACAGACCGAAGGACTGATGACCATTGCTCTTGATATCGAGGTGAGTGAAGATCTCCGAGAAGAGGGTATAGCACGCGAACTCATCAACCGCATACAGAACCTCAGAAAAGCGTCAGGATTAGAGATCACCGACCGTATCAATATCTCTATCCACAGCCAAGAAGAAGCCGACAAAGCTATCGAACATTTCCGCGACTATATATGCTCGCAAGTGCTCGCCGAAAGCCTCAATATCACAACCGAAGACCTGCAAGATGCAGAGCTCATCGACCTTGATGAGTTCAAACTCAGCCTAACCATCAAACCCGTCAGGTGATAATACTCAGGCTTCAATAAAACACAGCCCGCAAACAAACGACGAGGTCAGGACAAGCCCTAACAAAGCTTAGCCTGACCTCGTTTTTTGCTGATAAAGAGAAAAAATTTGTGTTTGTAATTTCTTTTTTGTATCTTTGCGGGCACTAAGTAAAATGGAGTAATAGGAGGCTCAGAGAGCGTGAATAAGTTTATCCCGAAATATTTGGTACAGAAGACCAATGTCATCATGATGGTATTGGGTACGGCTCTGTTCGCTGAGATCTTCATCAATATCTTCCAGCCCTTTGGCTCACGCGACTGGTTGCCCGACTCTGACAATGCAAGCGGCGGACTGCTTTATTTCGCACTTGCCACCGTGGTCGTTCTTATAGCCATGGGTATCATTGCCATCAGCCGCACCATCATGTATAAGCATGGCAAGAAGCATGAGATAACTTACTGGCAATACGCCCTTTGGATAGTTGCCGAAGTGGCAGCAATGGCTATGATCTACACCACTACAGTGGTTGTTATCTATGCCCTCTATCCGCGCATCGCACAGAGCACTCAGAGTCTCGACTTCATGCACATACTCTCGCTCTCCTTCCTCTATACCACCTTCATTCTCTTCATACCATACTCCGTCTTCATCCTCTATTTCTCGTTCAACGACAAGAAAAACAAACTGCAAAACATCAATAACGAAGATACACTAACCGACGAGAAAAGCACCATCCTCAATTTCTATGACGAGAAAGGCGAACTGGGTATCTCAATCCACCCCGAGCACCTTTATTACATCACCGCTGCCGACAACTATGTTGACATCCTCTACAAGAACGGAGGCAAGCTCAAACACTTCCTGCTACGACAGTCGCTCAAGAAATTAGAAGAGACCTTCAGCGAGACCAACCTCATACGATGCCACCGCTCATACATTGTCAACCTCGCTATGGTCAAGGTGCTGCGCCGGGCTGACGATGGTATCTACCTTGATTTTGATGACGAACAGATAGAGCAGATACCCGTCTCAAAAACATACAGAGACAAGGTGATAGATATCTTCACAAAGATGTAAACCGTTGACAATAATCTAAATACTATAAACAATGAAGAAAATCATTTTTGCCGCAATGGCACTCGTTGTATGCCTCAGCGCATCAGCACAGAAAGTTATTCCTGTTACCGGAATACTCACACAAATTAGTTTCGACTCTCTCCGTCAGGCTCTGCCCGACAAGGTAGCTTATCTGAACGAACTGCAGCAGATCAACCATCAGCTCGAAGTAAGCAAAAAACAGCTTCAACAAGCTCAGAAACAGGTGAAAGATGAGCAGACACACTACAAGAACGCTACCGCCTTCATCAAAGAGCGCACCAAAGAGCTCAAGACACTTGAAAAGAGCTATGCCAACGAGAAGAAAGTGCAAGACAACTACTACAACCTCATCGACAAACAGCACAAGGCTGTGATGAAAGAGAACTATATCGACACCGCCACCCGCGACGCCTATATAGCCGACCTCAATGCACGCAAAGCTAACATGGAGCAGTCGTCTGTCAACTACAACAAGAAGATAGAAAACATCAAGAACGAGTATGAAGTGCTCAAGACTCAACAGATTGACATGACACAATATGACCTCCAGATCAAAGACAAGGCTATGGAGATCAAACAGATGCAGGAACAGCTCAAGAACACACAAGCCGCCATCAAAGCCGAGATGAAAGCCACCGAAGCCATCATCAAAGCACAATAACACACCCCAAAAACGACAATGGTATGAAAGTAGTCAACCTCTCCGAGCAACCTTCGCTCATCAACTCTTTCGTCAATGAGCTTAGAGATGTCAACATACAGAACGACCCTCTGCGCTTCCGCAGGAACATAGAGCGTATCGGCGAAACGATGGCTTACGAGATAAGCAAGACCCTAAGCTATACTCCCGTAACCATCCAAACACCATTGGCTTCCAAACCATCAGTCAAACAGGAGAAAAGCATCGTCCTCGGTACTATCTTCAGAGCCGGACTGCCTATGCACCATGGTATGCTCAACTATTTCGACCGAGCTGAAAACGCTTTCGTCAGCGCTTATCGCGAATATACCGATGAGAGCCATACCGATGTACGCATCAATATCGAATACTTAGCATCGCCGCGCTTAGACGGAAAAGTTCTCATCATTGCCGACCCCATGCTGGCAACGGGCGGAAGCATGGAACTCGGACTCGAAGCTTTCCTCACTAAGGGACAGCCCGCACAGATACATCTGTGCTCCATCATAGCTTCAGAAAAAGCTATTGACTATCTCCAAACCAAAATGTCGGACAACATCACGCTCTGGGTAGCCGCCATCGACCCTATCCTCAACCAACAGAAGTATATCGTTCCCGGACTCGGAGATGCCGGAGACCTCGCCTACGGTGTGAAAGAGTAAAAACAGAAAATTAACCTATAAATATTATTATTATGAAAGAATTACTTAAATATCTCGGCGTCATCATCCTCTTGGCAGGTGTTGTATGCCTTGTCATTTATGCCCTCAGTGCTCCGCATAACTGGCTGCTCGTTACGGCTCTCGTGCTCGAAGTGATTGGCATACTCACATACATCATCATCAACAAGTATGTTGAATGATGAACAACTGCTATTGCACAAGACAAACAAAGCGTCCTACCACAATAAATTAAATTCCGTTAGGCTGGCAATAATGTCAGCCTAATGGTGAATACCTTAGCCCACCCTACATTATGGAAGACAACAACTTTGAAGACATCACCCCGCAAGATCCTCAAGCAGAAGATATAAGCATGGACACACAGACACGGTCAGACGTAGCCATGCCCAAAGATGATGCTATCAAGTATCATCTCAATGGTATGTACAAAGATTGGTTTCTTGACTATGCTTCATACGTCATTCTTGAGCGAGCCGTACCCGACATCTACGACGGGTTGAAGCCTGTTCAAAGACGTATCTTGCACGCCATGAAAAGGGTGGACGACGGACGCTACAACAAAGTGGCAAACATCATAGGTCAGACCATGCAGTTCCACCCGCATGGCGACCAAGCCATAGGAGACGCACTCGTCACTCTCGGACAGAAAGACCTGCTCATCGACTGCCAAGGTAACTGGGGCAATATACTCACCGGTGATGGTGCTGCCGCTCCGCGATATATAGAAGCCCGACTCAGTAAGTTCGCACTCGAAGCCGTCTTCAACCCCAAGACCACCCACTGGAAACTGTCGTACGACGGTCGCAACAAAGAACCCATCAACCTCCCCGTTAAGTTCCCCCTGCTACTCGCACAAGGCGTAGAGGGTATAGCCGTCGGACTCAACTCGAAAATCCTACCACATAACTTCGGAGAGCTATGCGATGCCTCCCTCGCTTATCTCAAGGGCGAAGAGTTTGCTCTCTACCCCGACTTCCCGACAGGAGGCTCTATCGATGTGGCACGATACAACGACGGCGAAAGAGGCGGGATGGTGAAGATAAGAGCCAAGATAACCAAGTCAGCTGACAACAAGACTCTCACCATCAGCGAAGTGCCCTTCGGGACCACCACCAGCAAGATTATCGAGACCATTCTGAGAGCCAACGAGAGAGGCAAGATAAAAATAAAGAAGGTCATTGATGCCACCGCCGCACAAGCAGAGATTATTGTCCAGCTGCAACCCGGCTATTCCTCTGACAAGGCAATAGACGCCCTCTACGCCTTCACCGACTGCGAGGTAAGCATCTCGCCCAATTGCTGCGTTGTATGGGACAAAAAGCCCGTCTTTACAAGCGTGAGCCAACTCCTCAGGATGAGTACCGACCATACCAAAGAACTGCTCAAATGGGAACTCGAGATACAGAAAAGCGAACTCGAAGAACAGTTCTTTTATACCTCACTTGAGAAAATCTTCATCGAGAACAGGATATACAAAGAAAAACAATTCGAAGATGCCACCTCGCCGGAGATAGCCATACGCTTCATCGACAAGGCGCTCGATAAGTTCAAACCTCAACTGCTCCGCGCTGTCAACGACGACGATATACGCCGCCTGCTCGACATCAAGATGCTACGTATAACGCGCTTCGACTCAAAAAAGGCCGAAGACACACTCATCGCCTTAGACGAGAAAATACAGCAGACCAAATACCATTTAGAGCACCTCACAGACTACACCATCTCGTGGTTCGAAAACCTCAAGCATAAGTATGCCGACCGCTACCCGCGCAAAACAGAAGTGCGCAACTTCGGAAACATCAACATCAAGACTGTGGTTGAGGCTAACGAGAAACTATATATCAACCGTCAAGACGGCTTTATCGGAACAGGACTAAAGAAAGATGAGTTCCTCTGCAACTGCTCCGATATCGACGACATCATCATCTTCTACAAAGACGGCAAATATAAGATAGTACGCGTGGCAGACAAGATCTTTATCGGAACCAACACCCAGCACATAGCCATCTTCAAGAAGAACGACGAGAGAACCATCTACAATGTGGTCTATCGCGATGGCAAAACCGGGCCATACTACATGAAACGATTCTTCGTTACGGGTCTGGCAAAAGATAAAGAATATGACCTCACCATGGGCACAGCGGGTAGCCGCATAGTCTATTTCACGGCTAACACCAATGGCGAAGCCGAAGTAATCAAAGTGACCCTCAAGCCGGCTCCTCACCTCAAAAAGACAGAGATCATCAAGGACTTCTCACAACTGATGGTCAAGGGGAAAGCCTCGCGAGGCAACCTGCTCACTAAGTTCGACATCAAATCCGTCAGCCTGAAGCAGAAAGGACACTCCACTCTCGGAGGACGGCAAGTGTGGTTCGACCCCGACGTCAACCGCCTCAACTACGACGGACAAGGCAACTATCTTGGAGAGTTTGAAGACGAGGATCGAATACTTGCTATCTATCAAAACGGCGACTACCAACTCTCTTCTTTCGACCTCACGGCGCACTTTGAAGACAACCTGCTGCTCATCGAGAAATATGATGCACAGAAAGTGTGGTCGCTGGCTATGTGGAATGCCGAACTCGGCTTCTATTACGGCAAACGATTCACCATGGATGCGCAGACTAAAATGCAAAACTTCTTAGGCGAAGACAAAGAGTCAAAGATCGTTTGTCTCAACGACAAAGAGGACGCTCTGTTCCGTATTCACTTTGCCGATGAAAGCAAAGAAAACTTAGATATCGACATGGCTGAGTTTATCGATGTGAAGAGTGCAAGAGCCAAAGGCAAGCGCTTGACAACACTTGAGGTCAAATCGATAGAAGATATCACACCTACACCCATAGAAGAAAGCGAAGACGAAACGGAGGAAGATGTTGAAAACAACGAAAATCAAGAAGACATCACTCCGGAAGCCGAAGAACAGAAAGATCTTTCTGAAGAACACAAAGAAGATGTTATAGCGGAAGAAACCGAAGAAAAAGAAGAAAAAGAAGAAAAAGAAGAAAAAGAAGAAACAGAAAGTCAGCCTGAGAGCTTCCAACCAACGGAAGCCGCTAAAGAAACCGAAGAGCTTCCGGAAATCATCATGGAGATCAGTGCCCACATTCCGGATGACAGTCTCCCGATAGATGAGCCGAGTAAAGAACAAACGCCAAAAGCCAAGTCAAAAAAGAAAAAGACGGACCCCCAACAAGACGAAAATCAACTATCGCTATTCTGATTTGCTTGAGTGACTTTACTACGCCTCACCAAACATGCGGAAATTTAGTTTGATTATATTTGCACTACTCATATACATCTTATATGGGTGTGGATGCAGAAGTGATAAGGCAGAGTTGCATAACGCAATTCAACTTATCACCTTTGCTGATAGTCTGCGCAGCGAGGGAGTCTTGTTTACCGACACCACTAAAATCAAACATGCCATTGACGTCCTCGAACACTCTTTCCCCCGCCAAAGAGACTTGCTGGGCAAGGCCTATTTTCTCATGGGCAGGAACTACGACGTCCTACACATGGACACGAAAGAAGTTCATTGGTTCGTAAAATGCATAGAGATGAAAAATATAGACCCAACGATAAAGGGATTATCTCTAAGCCATCTAAGTGACATTTGCATGCATCAAGGTTATAATGTTGAAGCCACTTATTATAGACATTACGCCATACAATGTTATCAAGAAGCAAAAAACAACCAAAAAATGGCAGCCGCTTTAATCATACAATTAGAGAATTACATTTTAACAAACGAGATGAACGAAGCAAAGGAAACAAAAGAACAAATCTCAAAGATCGAACTTTCAGATTTATTAAAAAGCATATATTATGAAAAA
>CAMHOK010000023.1 GCA_946186735.1 uncultured Bacteroidales bacterium | reverse complement strand
AACACTCTGCGGTAAAAAAACAAAAGACTCTGCGGTAAAAAAAACAAAAGACTCTGCGGTTAAATAAACTGCGGTAAAAATCTGAGCTAAGAATCAAAGTAATCAGCGGTTAAAGACGCCTGCTGAAATAGAATATAAACTCAAGGAGTATAATTGAAAATTCATTGAAAGCAAAGACTTACATATTACTCATTCTGCTATCTGTGGTTAGTAGCTGTTTGCGGGCACAGAGTCTCGTCTCGGTCGATTACATGAGCGACAGTGTGCGTGTTGTCTATGAGTTGCCTATCGATAAGGTGCGCTCTGACTATCAGCTCACTTATCGTCCTGTCATCACGAGCAAGAAAGGTGACACCCTGCGTTTAGAGCCGGTGGTGCTGCATGGCAGCAGTTATATCCGTCAGGCGCATCGCGACTTCGTCTTGAACGCGCCCAAGGGTGCTGTGGAGCAGACCTATCGTCCGATGAACAAGGTGCACTCGCCCCTTCGCGACACCGTGCAGGTACCGGTGACAGGTAACGAGTGGTTGCTCACCGACACTATCTGCCTGTGTTACACCTCGCGTGAGAAAGAGGGGTGCTGCCGTCTGACAGACATGGGAGGACAGTGCGGTGAGGTGTTCGCTTACGCCGAGCCTGTCGTCATACCTGTCTTCACCGAGCCTATCGATACCGTCAAGGACACGCTCATACCTATCGTGCCGGCAACGCCTAATCGTTACCTGCCGCGTTCGATAGCCGGTCTGTCGGTGCAGAAACAGGTGCCTCAGGTCATCCGCCGTATCAACTCGGGTGCGCTGCGCTCGTTAGAGGACTACCGCCCGTATGTATCAACCGAGATACTGGCAAAGGACAGCGATGCTTTGCTTGTCTTCTTCGAGCTCGATAAGATTGAGCTCAAGGAGGAGTATCGCGACAACAAGCTTATCCTCGACAGCATCATCCGCCTCGTGGGTGAGCTCATGACCGACACGATGGTGGAGGTCAAGTTAGTGCAGATAGTGGGTCTGGCGTCGGCTGAAGGACCGGTGAGCCGTAACGAGTGGTTAGCGGGTGAGCGTGCCAAAGCGTTGGAGGCGTACATACGCGAGCGTTATCCTGAGATGACCGATCAGATGTTCGAGCTCAACAACGGCGGTGAGGCATGGACCGAGCTGCGCTATCAGATAGAGCAGAGCGAGCCGTTCTACGGACGCGAAGAGATACTCTCTATCATCGACAACACCGCGGATGTCAACCTGCGCGAGCAGCGCATCAAGTCGCTCTACAGAGGTGTGCCGTATAAGTATATCCTCGACCATATCTTGCTCGACCAGCGTAACTCAGGTTACATACGCGTTTACTACGATGTGACCGACGACGAGGCTCGCCTCATCAACATGTCTATCCGCCGTCTGCAGGACGCTGCTCAGACCGACGGTAAGGCCGATAAGCAAGCACTCCTCAACGAGGCTATAGACATGCTCCGTCGTGTGGAGCGCGACCCGCGCTCATGGAACGCACACGGAGTGGCTCTGTGGATGCTCAGCGACATAGCCACCTCAGCCGAGCAGAAGAACGCTCTGCGCCAAGAGGCACTCAGCTTCTTCAGCCGCGCAGCCGACCGTGGCGACACCGAGGCCAAACGCAACATCGAGCTGTTGGGAGAGTAAGTCACCTCCTATCAGGCACACCTAAGAATAGCTTGGGTGCCCGAAATGATAGCCTACATATCGTTCTTTGACAGATTGGATTACCAAAAAATGCATAGTTATTTGCATATATAAGAAATATTAACTACCTTTGCATTGTCGTTTGATGACGCTTTGTTTTCGTGTACAATATAATATTCTTTTATCATGCAAGGTTCTATTGACTTAAAACAACATGCTCATGTTGACTATGAGGAATTGATCAAGCCCTTGTTCGGGAATCATTCTGACCGTGTTCTCTTGTCTCATGATGAGGTGTGGGATGCAGTGTATAAAGATCTTGGTCATCGTTACGGACTTAACGATATTCGCGAAGCACAACCATAATGACGAATAGATTAATTAATGACGAATAGATTAATTAAATATACATCAGAAGCGCTGCAAGACCTTTTAGCACTTAATGCGTATATTGAATTAGATTGCAAATCGCCATATACAGCTCGAGTGTATATAACGGGCTTGGAAGAACGAATACAAATACTTAGTTATTGTGCTGATTCTTTCCCTATGGTGCCTGAGTTGGCTGAAATTTACCACAAGCCTGTAAAACGGCTGAATTACAAAAATATGGCAGTTATTTTCTCAATTGAAGAATTTGTAATCATAGAACGAATTATTCCCCAAAACATGGTGATATACTAAGCAGAATTAAAAAGATACATTTAGCGGTAATCCAATCATAGAAGCGGATTACCGCTTTTGTATGATATGCACTTAAAACTAAACCAACCTGACAAATAAAACAGAAAACAATATACAGTCAACTAATTACTAATTTTTTAAATTATTAACAAATGAAAACATTTAAAAGTTTTGCTTATCTGATGGCGATAGCCATCGTAGGCGTAGCCGTTTCCTCCTGCAAGCAGAAAGAAGTAGAGCAGACGAGCTACAACCCCGAACGTGAGACTGTAAAGACACAGTTCTCTATCAATCTGCCCACCAATGTGACAGGTACACAAAAGAAGATGCGCGGCACACAAGTTAATGCCTCGGAGTCGGTTACCGACTTCCACGGTATCGAGTGCATGCAAATTATTCCTTTTGGTTCGACTACTTTCGCAGGTGCCACCGCTAATGCTAACATCATCCCGCTGTCAGCACAGATTAGCTCAGGCAATACCGACATCAACAACAAGACACAGTCGAAGATTTACAACGATGTGTTTATGCCTATTGGTACACAAGGTCTGTTGTTCTATGGTCGTGCCGTTGGTTCTACTGCAATAACCGGTTTTGGCAACGAAGCTGATGATGCCAACAAGCACACCTATGGTGCTCTGACCGCTAACGCAGCTCTTACTACCAATCCTTTTGTAGTAAACAATGTTGACTTCGCTCCCGTGAAGATTGGTTCTCGTCCTACCGATGGCGACGGTGCAACACTCATCGCATATCTCAACTCGGTGAAAGATGCTCAAGCTGCAGCTGATAACAAATGGGCAGAGACCGATGAGGTTCAGCTCATGGAGCTCTACAACCAGTTCACTGCAGGTTCAGCAGCAGAGCCCGGTCTGCGTAACGGTTCGGGTGCTAACGTAACTGCTATGATGAACGAGCTGTATCTTGAAGTGTCGAAGACCGTTGTTGTTAACCAACGCCATATTGACCTCAAGGCTGCTATCCTTACCGCTATCAACAACGCTACTTATGTTCTGACTAATGCTGTTTATACATCAGGTGATGATCTTACCACCAAGCTTGTGCTTAATGACAATCTCGCAGGTTATCCTCACAACCTCGCAGCTCGTATGCCTGATGGTGCTGCCGCTCTGGCTTGGAACACCACTAATAAAGCTTTCGAGATGACAGAGACTGACTTCGGTGGTACCACCGTTGCTCGTTGGAACAACTACGTATATCCGGCTTCGCTCTATTACTTCGCAAAAGGAGGTATCAAAGCTTCTGACAACTCAAATGTTGCTAAGACATATAATGAAGGTTCAAATCAAAGTCAATACGCCGCCGCCAACTGGACCACTATGCTCGGTCTTTACGCTGACAGTCAAGTGAAGAACTCGACTCGTTCTATAGCTATGGTTAATCCTGTAAACTACGCAGTAGGTCGTCTCGACCTCGCTGTTCGCGCAAAAAGTACTGCTGTTGAGACTCGTGATGCTGGTGTTACCCTTGACTTCTCGAACATTACTCTTACCGGTGTGCTTATCAGTGGTGTTAACGATGTTATCTACGACTTCACCCCGAAGACCGGCGACCAGACTTATGTTTACTACGATGACGTTATCGATAATGGTACCGTAAACATAACTAATGCTGCTACATGGAAGACTCTTGACGGTTCAGCTAACAACAAATGGAACAACTACACCCTCGTTCTTGAGAGTAAAGATGCTACAGCACTTAACATCTGCCTTGAGTTCCTGAACAACGACAAAGATTTCCATGGCTATAACGGACAGCTCATCGCTAAAGGAACTAAGTTCTATCTTGTTGGTCAGCTCAATCCCGCAATGACTGATGATGCTAACAACACTCATGTCGCACACACCCTCACCCAAGTCTTCGTTCAAGACCACAAGACTCAGGCCCGTATCACCATCGGTGATGTTACCGGCGATAAGGCTTACAACGTTATTCCTGACCTCAAGGTTCCTCAGTTAGAGTTTGCTCTCTCAGTTGACCTCGCATGGCAACAGGGTATGGAGTTTGACCTCACATGGTAATCTCCTTCACGAAATAAACATGGGATGACTTACCGGGATGTATTTAACATTCTTTAGTTGAGTAAAATCTTTAGATGTTTTCGCAAGTTGGTGCGCACTATGTGTGCGCACCAACACAGCGAAAAGCAATAGTATCAATGAGACCATTGTCGTTCATATCCGTTCTTCTGCTCTTTACCCTGCTGGTTCAGAGCTGCAAGCTTATTGACGATGATCTCTCGGTGTGCGGTAAAGATTTCAAACTCAACTATCAGATGCAGCTTGTTACGAACATGAACATGGAGATTAACGAAGAGCTCACTGCCCTCGAAGACACCATCATCAAACGTGCTTTGAGAGAGCGGATGGCTCCCATCTTCTCCGATCATGCACACGATATCGACCTCTCTTTCTATACTACACAGACAGGTCAGAGGTCGTATTATCGTAACGAGGTGATTGACGATAATCGCACCTCCTTCTCTTTCTATCTGCCTAAAGAGTCGTATAGACATCTGTCGGTAGCAAACATAGCGGATGCTATTAACGTTAATTTGTTGGATACACTCACGCCTGAGTCTGCTTCTCTGGCTTATAGTGGCGACTATGCAGGCGTTGATACCCTCATGCCACAGACCACCGGTCTCTTCTCGGCACGACTCGACATGGAGGTGAACGACTCGGTGGACCAGGAGTTCGAAGTTAACCTCTATATGGTTAACTCCGCTATGGCTTTAGTGGTAGATACCTCGGATGTAGGGATACAAGGTATTAAGTCTTTTGTTGTCGGTTCTGCCTCGGCTTTTATGCTCAACGACTCATCCTATGTCTTCGACCGTAACATTGTTATGACGACCGAGGACTTAGACCTTAGCTCTGCTTCGCTTGTACCTCATTATATGCCGACAGGCAATAATATAACTAAAAGCTCTGACAGTAAGCAGATGTGTATGACCTCTGTCTTATTCCCGTCAGCTTCTCAGCCTGATGAGCAAGGGGCATATTGGGGCATCAATGTGTATGTTAGCATGCCTGACAATACCATCACCGAGACCAAGCTGAGTATGTCCACTTCGCTCAATGCAGGCGAACTGAAAATAATCAAAACCAAGTTAAACAAATCGGGTGGTGTCATACCTGTTGCCACTACCGAAGTGGGGGCAACCATTACCCTCGATTGGAAACCTGCCGGCTCGTTCGACCCGACATGGTAATGAAATGAACAAACACATATTATTCATATTATTTCTTCTCGTTCTTTTGTTAGGCTCGTGCGGCAACGAGCCGGAGACAGTGTCGCAAGAGATAGAACTGAAGTTCGTTCTGCCTGCGGGTACGGTAATGTCGCAACCGAACAAGTCGCCTGCGCACAAGGTGATGGGCGACCCCGGTACGACCGAGTCGTTCCGCAAACCGCGCTACGGCTGGTTCTATCTGGTCTATTCCGACGGCGAGGATGAGCATGTGTTCGTTCTCAACAACGGTCCTATTGACGAAAGCGACTGGACCAAAGAGCAGTATTCAGGGCAGTTTGCAACAACTGACGACTGGATATATACTTATTCGCAATCTCAGAAGATACTTCTTTTGGGAGAGGGACATAGCAAGTTGCGCACTTGGGGACGGCTGTATGCAGCCATGTCGTATGAAGACCTAACGCCATACGTGAAAGATCATGACGCCTCGTATAAACCCCAATCGGAGGATGATATAAAGAACATAGTGTTCAATAACACCGATGCTGTGAAAAACTCGTTACAGGATATCTACTCGTCGCCTGCGGGATATATCTACGAGCCATGGGGCGAATACTATGGGACGGTACGCAATCTGCCCAACACCCCTACGCCGAGTGTGGGCGAGATGAGGGTGTATATGCCTCTCTATCACGTGGCGTCGAAGGTGGATGTGATGTGGAACGTGGCGCCGTCGGTACAGACCGAGATGCGCGTTACCAGCATGAAGGCGACACACCTGTACGATGGCGAGTGCTATCTGTTCCTTCCGACCGACAACACGATCGACGCAGCAACATTCGCCGGCGGTTATGAGCGGCAGATAACGCTGAACAACATAGGTATGCAATGGGAAGGACGCTACTATTTCTATGCCATACCTTACAAGAACAATGCCGACAAGTGTCCGTTGCAGCTTGAGGTGCAAGCCAATGAGAACACTTCCGGCAGCTATAAGGAGACCGTGCTCAACGACCCTTCATCACCGTTCGTCCCGTGGATAAGAGGTCAGATAAGCATCACGCAGAACATGACGGGGCTGTATAATTAGAGCAGGAGGATTATGAGTGAAGCTTTGGTGAAGCAATATGGGGATTATAAGAATTTGTTTTCTTACCGGAAAGCCGATGTTATATACCAGCTCACTTATTATTTCTGCGAGACCTATATGAACCGGAGCAAAGACAGGACGGTAGATCAGATGGTGCAGGCGGCACGCTCCGGAAAACAGAATATATCAGAAGGATATACCGACTTTGCGACATCGATGAAGACAGGCATCCATCTGGTGAATGTAGCAAAGGGCAGCCTGATAGAGTTAAAAGAAGACTACATCGACTATCTCAGGACCCGAGGGTTGAAGCAATGGGAGCCACATTCGGAGCAAGTGGCAGCAATGAAACATCTGGCAAGCGTGCATAACGATGCAGAGTATTATCTGAAGCTGGCGCAGACCCGCTCGGACGATACGATTGCCAACATGGCAATCTGCCTTTTGGAACAGACCGATTACCTCTTGTATAAGCTGCTGGCTTGGATGTAGGCTGAGTTTGAGAATAACGGAGGCTTTACGGAGAGGATGTATAACTTGCGCAAGAAAAGCAGAGGCGACGAGAAAAAGTAGGTCGTGGGCGGCGGCTAAACAACATTTTTTAGTCATTGATGCAAAAATATTACATATTATCAATCATAATAACCATAGCCGGTTTGTTGGCTATCGGTTCTGTTAGCGATGTTTCCGCTCAGACGGCGGACACCATACGCTATGTGAAGACCACCGAGAACGGCGGCAGCTACCAAGGGTCGGGTCTGAGCTGGGACGAGGCAAAGAACAACCTCCAGGCCGCCATCAACGACCTATACCAATACCTGCGCAGCAACGAGAACTACTCGAGCGGCAGTATCTACGTGGGAGCCGGCACCTATCGCCCCTCCGAGAGTACCGAGTCGTCGGGAAGCGACCTGCAATACACCTCCTTCAAAGTCTATCCCGGCATACATATCTACGGCGGCTTCAAAGCCAACGAGAGCGATATGAATGCGCGTCCGTACGACGAAAACGGCAATATCGACACTCACTATCGTCCGCTCGTGAGCAACATGGCGTCGCTTGAGTCGGGCGAGCCTGCCAAACTGCAGCCATGGAACTTCGAGAACAAGACTATCCTCTCGGGCTCGCAGAATGCAGACCCCTCGTTCACCTACGACGACATTCACGGCACCTATACCACCATCTTCCCCGGCAACTCCTACCACGTGGTATGGTTTGCCACCGAGGGCTTTATCCCCGTTGCCGTTCAGGGCGACGAGAAGAACCATGCCATCCCGCTGAGCCAACCTGCCGGCGTTGACGGCTGTACCATCACCGGCGGCAACGCCTCCGGTCGCAACACCAACGAGCGTCTGCATACCGCCTACGGCGGCGGCGCCTACATGGTGGCAAACGCAACGCTCAGAAGCTGCGTCATCTACAACTGCGAGGCCACGATGCGAGGCGGCGGCGTCTATCTCGACGGCGGCGGTCTGGTGGACAAGTGTATGATACACACCTGCCAGGCAAGCGGAGTAGGTATAATGCAGGGTTATGGCGGCGGCGTCTGCATCGACTACGACGGTGCTGTAACACGCTCGTATATAGTCAATAACTCGAGCCGTATAGGCGGCGGCGTGGCTATCTGCCATGCGCCGACGGAGTATCCGTGGCAGTCGCTCGACCAATTGCGTGTGAGTCGCGGAGAGGCAGCGCGCGGCGAGATAAACGTATATAGCCCGCATGCCACGGCATGTATCATCACCAACAACACCACCACCTCCGAGGGTGCCGGACTCTTCCTCTACGACGGAGGCGTGGGCAACCACCTCACCATCACCCGCAACAAGTGTATAGGTCAGGACGTCACCTACTACGGTCGTCGTCACGGACGCTCAGGCGGCGTGTATGTGCTCAACGGCGGACAGATGTACAACAGTGTCATCTGGGGTAACCGCTGTGATGCCAACAACGATATCCAGTATGCCACTTACATAGGAGGCTCCACCGAGGACCAGAAAGACGAAGACGGCAACATCATCAAAGAAGGACTCCGTCCTACCTTCTACTACTCGGCTGTAGAGCAGCACGACATAACCGACTGGGCGGGAACATCGAAGCGCTCGGTCATGTCGCTTGAGCGCACCAATACCAACACCGTGAGCAACAACGCCAACTACCCTTACTTCATCGGGTCCGACGGTTACGGACGTATGATGGGTCATGTAGGGGCAGGTCTGAATACGTCGCTCGCTATGGGTACGTACGACCAGGACTATGCTGACGGTACGGTTGACACTCCCGACCGCACGAAGACGGGGATCCCGCGTCCTATCTACTGGAAGCCCGCCGCTATATCGTCGATGGCTAAGATGGGTCTGCAGGTGAGCGACGCACTTCACCTCAACTCGCAGTGGGTTATGCATGCCCATACCGAGACCGACATGTACGGCGACAAGTATGAGCCGATGGCCACCTTCGGCGCTCTCGTGCGCCGTGAGGAGCAGTTCGGCTGCGCCTTCATCAATAATCAGGAGATAGAGCAGTACCGCGACAAAGGTTATACCCAAGACAATCTTGCGGCATACAACGAGGAGGTGCGCTCAGGCGGACACAACAAGACCGAGGAGTTCCTGACTACCCACCTGCCCGACGACGGCACAAGAGCAACCCTGCCGACGCTTTTCGTTGACCCTGCCCGCAACGCAGGAGAGAAGGGTATAGTCATAGGCGAGCAGGGCGTAGGCTCCAGCTGGGACAAGCCGGTGGGCAGCATCAACGATGCGATACACTATTTCCGCAAGCATCTGAACAGAGACGAAAGCGGACATATAGTATATGACGCGAACGGAGACGTCACGTATATCATCCCTGTCCCTGTCAGGACAGGCGGTACGGATGAAGAGCCGGTGTATGAAGACCAAGACCAAGAGTTCAAATACGTGCAGATTCTTGTCAAGGGTTACACCCGCGGTAGCGGTATCAACGCCACTACGGCAGGTATAGACGCCTATCTCGGTTCGCAGCTGCGAACAGCCGCCATCCGTCCGACAAGCAACATGCGTATCTACGGCGGTTATGCCTCGGATGCCGGCTCTACAGCCACCGACAACCGCGATGCCAACGCTCACCCCACCACCATCACCGCCAACATCACCAAGAGCGGTTACGAGAACAACGGTGCCCACGTGCTGGCGCTTATCAACGTGCGCAACGTGATCATCGACGGTCTGCGTCTGACCGACGGTAATGCCAACCTCTATGACAACCACTCGTATGCTCCCAACGGCGAGCCTATCACCTACGGCGGCGGCATCATCGTCAACAACGCCACCGTGCCTGCCGAAGAGCGTATCGACATGACCGGTAATATCTACCGCAACGGTTATATAACCAACTGCTCGGCTCCCGACGGGGCGGCAGTGTACGTGAACAGCAGCAACAAAGATGGTAACGGTAACTACTGCCGAGCCGAGCTTAACATCATGAACACCATCATCCGCAACAACTCGGTGGGTGACGGTACGCACGACATATCCGCAGCAGGCTATGGCGATGCGGGCGTAGTGTCGGCGCGAGGCGGCAAGGCTAAGATACGTATTGACCACTGCGACATAGTAAACAACTGCGGCTACGCCTTGGAGACGCTCGAGTACTCCGACAAGACGACGCCCGGCACGACGGGAGAAGAAGAGTTGAACGACGACGAAGGTCAGATACGAATATACAACTCCATTATCTACGCCAACGGCAAGATCGACCGTGCCAACCGTTCGAAGATTCAGCAGCCGCTCAGTTGCCGCAGTGCGACGGGCAGTCTGAACAATGTTGACGGCGACTATATCTATCTCGACTGGGATGCTCCCAAGCCCAAGAACCCTGAGCACTGCTTCGCTATCCTCTGTCGCGACTTCTCCGACGAGTACCACAAGTGGGCAGTGAGGAAGATGAACACCTATCAGGAGACGGTATATGACGAAGTATCGCCTAAGTTCTTCGATTCGGAACAGGATGCCAACGACTGGGTAGCCCAACATGCGGCAGGTGCGGGTGAGTCGTGGAGCAAGAAGCAGGGCTCGTCGGAGACGGGCGCTATCCTGCTCGACTATCCGTATTTCGACAACCCGAGCCGCAATGTGGGTCATTCTTCCGACGGCGACAAGCCTATGAACGGCGGTATCGTCTCGTATCTGCCGGGCAACCAGAACCCTATCGTCAACGCAGCCTGCGTCAACAGCGACCGTCTGTGGGATATGAACCTGCAGCCGCGTACGCGCGGCGGCGACCCCGACATAGGCGCTATCGAAGACACCCACCTGCCTCTGAAAGGCACCGTAATATACGTTACGCCCGACGGCGCCGGACGCCGCGACGGCAGTTCGTGGCGCAACGCCATCGCCGGCAATACGGTGTATGTGCTTGACGAGGTGGCCGGTCCCGATCTTGCAGCGGGTGATCAGTTGGACATTGACGCAGGAGGCAATTCTATCTCCGACCGCGTACTCGACAGCGAAGGCAATCCTATACTGACATCCAACCCGAAATATAATGGAGGATTTGGGAAAATATGGATTAATTCTAATGTCATACACTATCATACTTCATCGAGTGCCTCATATCACGATTATATTACAGAAAAGAATGTATATAATGGAGGTGCCAATGACGGTTTGGAAGAATCTTTACCGCCCCGCGAAAGTACCGAGGCTTTCGGTGATGGGGAATCAACTTCAGTACCTGCCGGATTCACTCCCGGATATAATTACGATCCCAGATATCCCTATGGTGAATTATCCGGTGCCTCACGCTCCTTTTGGCGCGCAAATCCATATCATTCAGGTACAGATTGGAATAACGGTGCCAGTTATTCAAACATGAATGATTTTATCACTGCCTGCAACACTAACGGCTGGATAAACAATACTCGCGCTGAACGTTATGTAGGCGGATTGCAGTATGCAGTAGAGAAGGCAACAGCCTATAACACTTTGCCTGACGATTCTCCTTTGCGAGATGCGGGAATAGATGCGGTGCAGGTATGGGTTGGTGATGGCAAGTATTCCGACTACAAAGGTTTTGTGATGCGTGACAAGACTACCGTTATGGGCGGCTTCCCCGCATCTACTTTAGGTTCACCCGGACTGAGTGAGCGTCAAGCATTGATGTCGGATGTGGTAAATATTCCTAAATCAAAAGCTGCCCAAGACCTTGATCCGAAAGATTATGAAACAATCTTGCAAATATCGGATACTGATCCCAAAACAGATAACACAACAGATAACACAACTTTTAATACTGCTGCTGTTAACTTTTGGGACGATGACATTGATTTGGTACAAGACATTACTATTTCCGGAGAGGTTGTGCGTGATCGTCAGATTACTCATATATATGAATGGAGTGACGATGATCGGGAGGTTGATGTAACAACTGATTATTATTTATACTCGGTTTTTAAAGATGAAGAGAAAACATCTGAATCCACCGATGGCGACACCCATATTCTGACATTTGGTTCTGCTTCTGACAATTACGATTGTTGGCATCTGACTTATACGGGGAATGCCAGTACAAGTGGCAGCAATGGCGTCATAGGTAGATATGAAGCAAATCAAATGTCAGGTGGTACAACTAATAACAACAAAGACATATACGAAAACGGTGTCTCTGTCGGAAAAACAACAACTAATAGAATATGGATTAGAAATGGTTCGTTGTCAGGGGTTAATATGTGGCAGAATATGAAAAATGTGCCGGCAGGTGATTATAAGATTGTTGTTGACCTTACTGCTTACTACCGTAGTGGAACAACAATGCAAGCAGGGAACGTTCCTACCGGAGTGAATTTCAAAGTTTTAGATGCGAATGGTAATACTCTGGTCAATCAAGAAATCAATGCAAATAATAAAAAGGGAACTTCATGGAATCAGAATTTGGCACGTGCTGAATTATGTAGATATACATTTAATTTCACGCAACCTGCAACGGGAACGCTGAGCGTCAGAATTGAAATAGGGGAACTTGATTCAAAAAAGGGTGATAACCGTGAGGTTTCAATGGAGAATTTCAAACTTATACGCAAAATAACCGGAGGACAATATTACGAATCTAACTACACCGATATTGCAACTCCGAGAAATAATTCCGTAGGCAGCAGTTCGATACTGGTTACTTCCACTGTAAATAATCACCGTACAACTCTCAGAAAGCGCGTGCTATCCATGCCGGACGTATGCGTTCCTACATACGGAGCCGGTAGCGTCGGAGATCCTTCACCTTCAAGCGATAATAGAGGAAAATATAGTGACCAGCTTTCTCACACACATCGTGTGACAGGAGCTACAAAGAGCAAACGTACCTCATGGGAGAATGATTCATACGTGAGAGAAGACCCAAATTATGTAGAATATTCAAATGTATTTTGGAATGGCTTCACAATCAGACACGGATTTATTGCTGACGAAAATATGGCACATGGAGGTGGGGCCGGTGCCAATATCTACGAAGGTGTACATTTGCAGAATTGCGTTGTAATAAACAATTTTTCTTATTGTGATCGTGTAAAAGGTGGAGGTGTATTTTGCGATGGCGCAACATCTACCATTGAAGGTTGTTTTGTACTCAATAATATTTCTACGCATGGAACAAATAATGTTTCTGCTACGAAACACCAAATCTTTGCCGGTGGTATGTTTATGTACGAAGGCACCTGTTTTAACTCACTCTTTGCTAACAACTACTCATACGGTTCGGCCGGAGGTATAGGCTTCTGCGTCGGACGGTTCTATAACAATACTATTGCCTACAATACCTGTGATCTAAAGGAGAGCAATCAATATAGTGGCGGTGCTGTATCACTTGCCACATCATCAAGCCCTAACCTGTTTGTAGCAAACTCAATCATCTACGGTAACAACGGCATCGCCATCCGAGATCGTAATGAAGGAGTTGAAAAGGTCAATCCATTTATTAATTGTTATATCCAATCAGAGGTTACACAGCCTAATAAGGCAACAAAACAGAATGTTACCAACTGGACAGAGTCGGACAAAAACAATTATGGTATAGGCAATAAATTCCTTAACGGTGTATCTCCGTCCGCAGAAACCACTCCTTTCGCTGCCGACTTTGACGAGAATGGAGTTTATGTTCCCGGTCGTGCGGCTTCGCTGAACGATTTCCGATTGAACAGCAGACTGAATGACTGCATCAACAAAGGAACGGAGAATTTTGAATCCAATCTTCATCAGGCACTCCGTTATAAGAATAAAAGTGATGCTGATATACAGGGTATGTATATTTACCAGAGTGTGCGTGAGGCTCAGCTGCCCGATAACGATGTGGTGTTTGCTGACCGTGTTATGGACTGCCAGATTGACATGGGTGCTTACGAGTATGACGGTACGAAGGAGATACATCCCGGGTTTGAGCTCATTCCTTTTGACCCTGAAGACAAGGACTCGCTGACGCTATGCGCCGTCTATTACGTGTCAGACACGGGTGAGGGTCTCGGCTCCGCCGACTCGCCCGCTAACTCGGCTTGCCCCGAAAAACTGCAGAAAGTGCTTGACGCTGCCGCACGACTCAAACTCGACCTCCAACTCATAAAAGACAGAAGTGCCGAAGATAAAGAAGCCGGCATTTACCCCGAACGCTACTCCACCGATGCCGTTAAGTTCACAGAACCAATTCAGGCCAAGAAAGAAGAGGTCTATTTCGAGGGCGACGAGCGGAAAGTGCGTCAGGTGCTCGTGCCGAAAGACATGTCGGAGGTTGATCTGGTGGTGGTCAAGTTCACCTCAGGCGAGTACGTACCGGTGCGCTCCACCAACAACAACATGGTGAAAGGCAATTCCGAAGAGGTGCTGCCTACGCGTTCAATCAACGTGCCTCACGGCGTGGAGCTCTGGGGCGGCTATACCAACACGGGTGAGACGGCGTTCTACGAGACCTACCGCGACCCGCTCAACAACAAGACCACCTTCTCGGGCACCGTGACCAATCCCAAGAACGGCGAGACGGGCCGCGCCTACCACGTGGTGTCGTTCACCAACAACATTTACGATATCGACGACCTGCTCATTGAAGACAAAGAGGGCATACTGCGCCAGATAACCGACCGCTCGGTTGTTGACGGCATAAGCATAGAGAACGGTATGGCCAACGGAACCGACGACTCGGAGCGTATAGGCGGTGCCGCAGTGGTGAGTGCCTACGGACATATCCGCAACTGCATCATACAGAACAACGAGGCCACCAACTTCGGCGGCGGCTTGTACCTGATGCCCGCCTCGCTCGTCAGCGGTTCGGTCATACTCAACAACGAGGCCGAGTACGGCGGCGGCGTATATGTATATGAGCCTACTGACGAGGAATACGACTTCTACGCCATCAGCGATGAGATGCGCAACCTCTCGTATGCCCGACTCTACAACTCCACCGTGGTGCGCAACCACTCCTCGGTAAACGGCGGCGGCGTATGGTACAGCACGAACATACGCGCCAAGGGCGTGGTACTGTGGCAGAACACCTCTGCCGACATGAACAACGTGGCAGGTGTGTTCGATACGGAGGAGAAGTTGCTGGAGAACAACTATCCCTTCTCCTACTCAGCCGTCCAGTCGCGTCGTCTGCCGGGCGTTAACAACATAGAGATCAAGACGGAGAACGACAAGGATGTGCGCTTCGTTTCCGAGATAACCGACGATATGCGCTGGCGCGGCGACATAGCGTATTATGCGGGACAGACCAACCAAGAGGCATACTATTACATCGAGCGTCTGTCGGCATTGGTGCGCACCGGTATGCCTTACAACCTCTACCGCAGCATGCGCAACATGTTCCCCTCGCTCGAGCTGCGCGACATGGCAGGCGTGGCACGTATGCGCGAGTTGTTCGACAGCGACGATGCATCCGCTACGAGCGGCTATCTCAGGCACATGACCTTTACTCCGGAGAAGAAAGACAACGAGTTCATAGAGATGGGTGCGCGTGCCGTCAACAATGCTATGGCAGCCACCGTCCAACGGCCGTTCACGCGTCTGTATGTCGCCAATCCCGAACTGGTTGACCTCGTTAAGGCCAACCGCCTGCTCAACTCGGGCGACCCGCTCTACTCGCAGACGGGTTCTTCGATGGCCAACCCCTTCCAGCGATTCTCCGACGCAGTTGACTATATCATCATGCTTCGCTCCAACGAGTCGGTGAAAGAGATATATCGCGACACGCGTTTCGAGGTGTTCATAGCCGGCGGCACTTATTATCCTACGCACAATGCGCGCGGTGAGGAAGGACACGCCCGCGTCTCCACCTTCATCGTGCCCGAGGGCGTAAGTATAGTGGGCGGGCTCGACCCGACTAAGTTTTATTGTCAAGCCGGTTACCATTTCGACTACATGCAGCCTACTGCAGGGCAGCACAGGCTCAACTTCGTAGAAGGTGAGGCACAGACTGACGTGAAAGAGTCGAACGACAGAGCAACGGTGTACAACGAAGCCGGTGTGGATATCACAGAAACGTTGAAGGATGAAGGACTGGAGCTCGTGAGCAGCGTAACCGACGATATATGGACAGACCGTCCCAAGGAGGATATCAACGGCAACAATATATACGAGCCGTGGGAGTTCCTCTACGCCACCACCTTCTCAGGCGAGACGCCGCGTGGTATAGAGAACACCGACAACGTATATCACGTCTTCACCTGCTTTGCCGACTCCACTCGTCTCGGGGCACTGCCGCACCGCTATACCGACTATCATCCTGACGATACTAACGGTTTGCGCTACCATAAGAACGAGCAGCTTGACTACCGCCACGGAACAAAAGACGGACGGGGAGAGTCAACGATGTCGGAGATGCACCGAATGATTATATTCAACGGAGTTAACATCATCAACGGCAACGCCCGCGACTACGAGCCCGATGCCATTGTCAACCACCGCAACTACTACCGTGGCGGCGGCATACTGGTTGACGGCAGCTGGGAGAACGGCGACCTTGACAGCGGTCAGACTCGTAATGAGGACGGTGATACTGTGGATATAGAAGATGAAATTGATGTTACCGACCCTGATGCTGCAGGCTTGCGCAACATACCTCTGATGCTGGTAGGTTCGCAGTTCCTGTCGAATACTGCCATCCAGGGAGGTGCCATCTTCACCAACGGTAACATCAACATCTTCTCTTGCTCGTTCGTACAGAACTATACCGAGGGTCCGAAATCCGACAAAGACAAAGGACAGAACATACAATATACGGGCGGCGGCGCCATAGCCGTCAACGGCGAGTTGCGCGCCACCAACACCATCTTCGCCAACAACGAGGCTATGCTCGGCAAGTGGGAAGACCGTATTGCTGCAGAAGCCGAGGGCTATAAGAAGCAAGCATTCGGAGGTGCTATATGGGGTTCGCACAACAGCAATGTGCGCTTCACCAACTGCGATATAGTCAACAACAAGGCCGTCAGCTATCCGGCAGTATTTGTCGATCACTTCGAAGACCAAAAGAAATTCTCGGTCAACACCATCTATTGGGGCAACCGTGCATCAGGCTCGGAGGAAACAGCAGAGACCTTCGTTAACGGATGGGAGAACCTGCAAAATGAGATGGATATCAACCGCGATGTATATAGCTACCGTACGCAGGCAAATAAAGAACAAGAGCTTGAACTCAGTGCTTTGCGCGCATCGGTAGGCGACGCTTGGGAGACAGATGAATACAAGACTCAGCGGGAAGAACTTGCAGACTACGAGTCGCACCAGATCATGTTCTTCTGCTGCTATCGTCCTACCTTCGGTCCTGACCCCATTCTGACGCAAGGCAAGGTTCATGTTGTTGCTTCTGAGATACCCCGTGCTGCCGAGTTCGGTATATCCGGTGAAGCCGACTACTTGCCGCAGGAGTTGCCGTTCATGGGCGAGGATGTTAACTACTTCGATCTCTTCAAAGGCAACAACAACATCAACATCACATTCGAGAACGAGGGTGTTGACGGTCCTAACTTCGTCCTGCCTTCTTCCAAGGCGGGCAAGGACGGCTACAACCCGTCGGCCAACTGGATGCTGTCGCGTATCAACAACCTCATCGACAACGGTTGGTCGTATCTGACGCTTACCTCCAAGACGGCGGATATGATGACGCAGTTCAAGAAGAAAGGCGGCGATCCGGAAACCAACGAGGGAGGTCTTTACCCGTGGGAACTGTATAACGGCAGCCCGATGATGCCCGACAACAACATAGGCGGCGGACCTTACAACTTCTATGCTTTCTATCTGCGCTATCAGTACGGTATGACCTTCATGCCTATCGGTGAGCAGTTCTATATGTCGTTCCTCAACTCGCGTTTGACCGAGGGCTCGGAGGGCTCGAACAACATGCTCCGCATATCATCGAACCCCATCCTGTTCAACGACGAAGAGAAGGTGTATATCGATCTCGGCGTGTATGAGTATCAGCACCGCTCGCTGCGCGTCAACCAGACGAGCGAGGTGGATGTGCTGTGGGTTTCCGAGAACGAGGACCTTGATAAAGGCAACGACGGTTACTCGTGGGAGACGCCCACGAGCAACCTGCAGGCGGCTATCGAGACTCTGCTCCGCAGCCGAAACAATCGAGCCAAGCAAGTGAACATCATAGGCGGCGACTACAAACCCAATGCCCTGCTCGGCAACGACGACGACCTCAGTCTGAGCTTCACTATCCAGACCCGACTGATGAACAACGGTGCTCTGACGCCCGTAACAGACAAGCCTTTCGGCATCAAGAGTCTGACCATACGCGGCGGCTACGACCCGAAGATACCCGGAGAAGACGGCTACAATACCGAGAAGAACCCCGTGGTGTTCTCGCTTGCCAAACGAATAAGCGTAAAGCAGGAGCAACTCGGACACATACTCAACATCATCGACGCTGAGCAATATGAGACCCAGATACCGCAACTCGGAGATGTTAGAAATACTGCAACCCAAAAGGTCGTACCTATCGTAGTAGAAGGTATTACCTTCGAGAATAAGTTCGCCGATAATACTCAGGCAGGCTCCGCCATCTATTATCACAAACAGACCCAGTATAATGAAGAAGAAGGCAGAAAGAGTGACCTCCTGCTCGATTCGGTTGGCACAGCTCCGAAACTTACCATACGCAACTGTATCTTCCGCGGCAACGGTCAGGAGGGTAATCCGTCGGCAGTGAAAGTGGAAGAGGGCGGCGGCAGGACGCTTATCGTCAACTCGCTCTTCTACAACAACGAGGGCAAGCCGTACGATGGCCTGAACACTACGGTGCTCAACAGCACCTTCGCCCTCAACAAAGGGTATCTCACCATTCGCGACAACAACGAAAACGACGTTGAGTACCACTCGTCGATTCACAACAGCGTGGTTTGGCGGGACGACCTGGCCGGCACTCTGCTCACTGATAACGCCGGCATGGACAACACACACCCGCAATGGAGCATAAAGACGGCTACGGGCACAGAGTATGGGGTAGGCACATCTGACAACATCACCTACAACGCCTATTCGCTGCCCGACTACGAGCCTGAGACTTCGATGTTGCCTGACAACAAGCAGAACATAATCATAAGCAAGACCAACGAGAATGTGATGCTGGGACCTAACTTCGCAGATCCGTTAAACGGCAACTTCCACCTCAACCCCAGCCAGCAACTGGTGAATACGGGCGACAATGCCACCTACGCACGCATCATCTGGCCCGACTATACAGATGAAAACGACTATAAAGCGTTGATGCAGAACAACCATATCAAGCAAGAGACGTATGATACTTATACTACCACTGTGCGAGGTGATGACGGCGAACCGAAAGAAATACAATATACCAAGTTGCAGGAGCAGAGAGACTACGACCTCGGAATGATAGCGCGTCTGCAGGGCACACGAATCGACCGAGGCGCTTACGAGTGCTACAGCAGCGGTCTGCGTATCATCTACGTCAACCCCAACAACCTCGCAGCACCCGAAGACAACACAGGTCTGAACTGGGTACAGGCATACGGACCCAACAAACTCCAGCAGGCCATCGATGCCGCTTCCATCTTCCACAACAACGACCCTAAGCGCAGGAAAGCATACGTATTCGTTCAGGGTTCAACAGCATCGCAGGGCAATGTGATTATGCGCGAGGGAGTGGAGGTGTTTGGCGGTCTGCCCAAGGACTACCCCTATTGGGCCATCCCGACCAAAGACGATCCTGACCCCGAGAGAGACAAGGAATGGGAATATACCGACGCTGAGATAGAGGCGTTTGTCAACCGTGTGAGAGGAGATCGTGTGGGCCCGGCTACGGCCGATGCCAATCCGTCGTATATCAACCAGATCAACACCGTGAGCGCTCTTGCTCATACTCATTCGTCGCTCATCGACGGTTTCTGCGTAACACCCGAGTCGCCTGAGACGGCGACAGCTGCTCCGGCGGTCAACATTGTGGTGCCCAACGTTACAGTGCGCAACTGCATGATAACGAATTTCCGCATGGCCGACTCTCAGTCTGTAGTCAATATCTCAGGACGCAGCGACGGCAAATCGTTGCTATACAACACGCTTGTATATAACAACAAGGCCGGAGCCGGTGCACCCGTTGTGAGCGTAGGTCAGTACGGATACGTGCTCAACTGCACCGTGGTGGCCGACGGTACGGATACGCCTGTAGGCGGTACACATAACGACAACGACCACGTACAGAACACCATTGCCGTCAGCGAGACAGCCGGCAGCAAGGCGGAGATGTTCGCCCCGTATCAGAGACCTCAGTGCAACAACGGCTACGAACCGGCAGAACATATCACCTCGCACCGGCCCTACTGGTATCAGCTCGTAGAGACCAGCAGCGAGATAGAT
>CAMHOK010000022.1 GCA_946186735.1 uncultured Bacteroidales bacterium | reverse complement strand
AAGTGGAAGCCGCCAACACCGACTACAAACCGCGTATCAAACAACTCGTACAAACAGTACTCGAAAGAATATAATCCAACTCCTCATACACAATGAAGATCAACCTTCTTGAACGCCTCCGTCAGGCACCACGCAAGCAATGGATCAAAGCTGCTATATGGTGCACCCTGTATCTGCTCTTCCTCCTCTGGCTCGGCAGCTGGTGGTGGGTGCTGCTGCTCCCCCTCATCTTCGATGCCTTCGTCACCAAGTACATTCCCTGGACATGGTGGAGACGATATAAAGATACCAAGCCGGCCCTCTACAGCCTTTGCTCGTGGATCGACGCTATCGTGTTCGCACTCGTTGCCGTCTATTTCATCAACCTCTATCTCTTCCAGAACTATCAGATACCCTCATCGTCGTTAGAGAAGAGTCTGCGTGTGGGCGATTTCTTGTTCGTCTCTAAAGCTTCGTACGGGCCGCGTGTGCCCAACACCCCTCTGAGCTTCCCGCTCGTGCAACACACCTTCCCTAAGTGGCTCGGAGGAGGCAAGAGCTATATAGAACACCCGCAGTGGCCATACCGACGCCTTAAAGGGTGGGACCACCCCAAGAAGAACGATATCGTCGTCTTCAACTTCCCCGCAGGCGACACCGTATGCCTCAAGATGCCCAACCCCGACTACTACTCACTATGTGCCTACTACGGTAAGCAGGTCGTTCATCAGAGGAAAGATGTGTTCGGCGACATCGTCTATCGACCCGTTGACCGACGCGAGAACTATGTCAAACGCTGTGTGGGTGAGCCGGGAGACACACTCAAGATAGTCAACAACATCATCTATATCAACAACCAAGAGCTCGTCAACAAAGAGGGAGTACAATATAACTACTTCGTTCAGACAAGCTCGGGTATGCTCTCCGACGACTATCTGAGCAAGCTCGGAGTGAGCAAAGACGACCGCCATCTGGTCAATCAGAAAGAAGCAGAAGCCTTAGGACTCGACCCCCACTTGGTCACTTATCATCTGCCTCTCACACAGGCTATGCTCCATCGACTCGAGAAGAACAGTCAGATAGATACCATCATCATCGAGCCCGATTGGGTAGGCGGTAAGGTCTATCCCCTCACCGACAACAACAACTGGACACGCGACAACTATGGTCCTATCTATATCCCTCGCAAGGGCGATAAGATCCTTCTCACCGAAGAGAACTACCCTATCTATGAGCGCGTCATCAACGCGTACGAGCATCAGACAGCTCACATCGGCGACACCTATGAGTTCCAAATGGACTACTACTGGATGATGGGCGACAACCGCCACAACTCTGCTGACTCGCGCTACTGGGGCTTCGTACCCGAAGATCATATAGTGGGACGACCCGTCTTCATCTGGCTCTCGATAGAGAAAGATAAGCCGTGGTTCGGTGGTCATATACGCTGGAACCGACTCTTCCACTCTGCCGTGCAATAGATGAACCTGCCAAGCAATAGATGACTCTGCCCACCGCATACTTAGCACCTATCAGCTGGTATCAAGCCTACCTGAGCGAGCAAGCCGAGATAGAGATCTTCGAGAGTTTCCCGAAGCGCACCCTGCGTAACCGCTGCCTTATCGTAGGCACTAACGGCGTGCAGACACTCACCGTGCCCGTCGAGAGAGCCGACTCCAAACAACTCACTAAAGATGTGAAGATAGCCTATCAAACACGCTGGCAACACCAACACCTCAACGCTCTCATCTCTGCATACCGACATACACCCTTCTTCGACTACCTCTTCGACCTCTTTGAGCCCGCCTACCTCACACATTTCACCTACCTCATCGACCTCAACGAGGCTCTGCACACAACGGTGATGAAATGTCTCACACTCAACCTCTCACTCAACGAACAGTATCACTACACCACTGAGTGGAGAGGACTGAGCAATATCGACCGCGTGTTCGAACAGAGTTCTGGGGGTAATGATAACAGGAGAGCACCTGCTTACTATCAGATCTTTGCCGACCGGCACGGGTTCCAACCCAACCTGAGCATCATCGACCTGCTGTTCAACGAAGGGACGGAGAGTTTAAGAACGCTGCGCTGTTAGGGGTTAGAACGCTGCGCTGTTAGACCGCTGCACTGTTAGAACGCTGCGCTGTTAGACCGCTGCGCTGTTAGATGTTAGAGATGAAAAATATATTTTTTCAGATATATTTGGTCGGACAAAGAAAAAGTTGTACCTTTGCAGCCGCTTTTGAGGGCATCTTTGTGAAAAAGATCCTCTTAAGAGAAAATAAAAATGTGTCATTGTAGCAAACCATGTATTTCTGCAAGGGCATAATCGTTTAACTAATAAAAAGTATTCGTCATGTATTTGACTCCTGAAAAGAAAGCTGAGATTTTTGCTCAGTATGGCAAAGATGCCAAAAACACAGGTAGTGTACAAAGCCAAGTTGCACTCTTCACCTATCGTATCCAACACCTCACCGAGCACCTTAAGACCAACCAGAAGGACTTCGGTACAGAACGCGCTCTGACCCGTTTGGTCGGTAAACGCCGCCGTCTGCTGGATTATCTGAAGGATAAAGACATCGAGGCATATCGTGCACTCATCAAAGAATTGGGTATTCGTAAGTAATCCCCAGAAAAGAAAAGACTTCACCACAAGTGAAGTCTTTTTTTTATCTCTCGGCTGAGCCAACCTTCTATCTCCATCAGAACCAACCTTCTATCTCCCTACTTTCGATCACCACTCTATCGGGGTTAGTCCGTGAGCTTGAAGATATTGGTTGGATTTAGAGAAGTGTCGGCAGCCGAAGAACCCGTTGTATGCTGACAAGGGTGAAGGATGAGCAGCTTTGAGGATCAGATGTTTCTTCTGATCGACAAAAGCTGCTTTTTTTTGTGCGTATGCTCCCCATAGCAAGAACACCACATTGTTCTTCAGCGTGGCTACTCGCTCGATAACGGCATCGGTAAAGACCTCCCATCCTTTGTTCTGATGGCTACCGGCGCGGTGAGCCTCCACCGTGAGCGTAGCGTTGAGCAAGAGCACTCCCTGCTCTGCCCAGCGCTGCAGGTTGCCCGACGGGCGACCTAAGGAGTCGAGAGCGCAGACGGACGGGTGACCAAGGTCTGACTCTATCTCCTTGTAGATATTCTGCAACGAGGGTGGTATGCGTACACCGTCGCACACAGAGAAACAGAGTCCGTGCGCCTGACCCACATCATGATAGGGGTCTTGACCGATGATAACTACCCTCACCTTATCAAACGGACACGAGTCGAAAGCATTGAAGATAAGTCGGCCCGGAGGAAAGACCTGCTTCGTGAGATACTCCTGTCTCACATACGAGGTGAGCAGTTCGAAATAAGGCTTATCGAACTCCGGCTGCAACACTTGTTGCCAACTCTTATCTATTCTGACGGTCATTACTTTGGCTGCGTTTTATTGAACATTACTGTATGTCGGCTAACTGCTATATGTCGGCTATCTCACACCACCCATGGTTGTCGGCTCGGCGTCCGTGTTGCACATCGAGGATGGCATCGTAGAGGCGTCTTGACCACGCTCCGGGCTCCTTGCCGTAGTCGTAAGCTCTGCCTTTGTCGGGGTCGATAATCATGCCTATGGGCGAGATGATGGAAGCAGTGCCGCAGGCAGCACACTCCTCGAAACTGCTAAGCTCGCTCACCTCTATATGCCTCCTTTCCACCCGCATACCCAGCTCTACGGCTAAGCTCATGAAGCTGTTGTTGGTGATGCTGGGCAAGATACTGCGGGAGCGAGGAGTGATATATGTGTTATCCTTGATGCCTATGAAGTTGGCGGCACCACACTCGTCGATATACCTATGGTACTTCGAGTCGAGGAAGAGCGTACCATAGCCTTGTTGGTGGTTAGGCTCGGTAGCACGGAACGAGGCGGCATAGTTGCCACCCACCTTATATGCTCCTGTTCCTAAGGGTGCTGCACGATCGACATGGCGTGTGATGATGAAGGTGGTAGTGTGGAACTTACCCTTGAAGTACTCACCTATAGGTGAGGCTATCACCACGAACTCGTAGTCGCTCCCGGGTCCCACACCCAAGCGGGGCGAGGTGCCGATGAGCAACGGTCGGAAATAGAGCGAAGCACCGGTTCCGTAAGGTGGCAAGTAGTCGATGTTCAGCTTGAGCGACAAGCGGATAGCGTCGGTGAACAAATTGGTAGGCACCGGTGCCATGTACAACGCTTCAGCCGACGATCGCAGACGCTTAGCGTTCTCTTCCATACGGAAGATACGCACCTTGCCATCCACACCGCGTATAGCTTTCAGTCCTTCAAACGCTTCTTGTCCATACTGCAACGCCGTGGCGCAGGCATGCAGATTGAGATACTTATCTTTGGTGGCACGCAACTCGCCCCAGTGTCCGTCTTTGTAACTGCAACGGATGAGGTAGTCGGCCTCGGTATATTCAAATCCTAAGTTAGTCCAATCGATTGGTTTCATTGTCTGTTTTCTTATTTTACTCAACGCACTATCACTTTCACGCTCTCCGTGCGCACACCTTTGATTACTCTGACCAGATAGAGTCCGCTGTTGAGGTTGAGAGTGAGCTGCTCAGAGTCAGTCGTTGTCATAGCAGCAACGAGTCTTCCGTTGGCTGTGAAGACCTCCACATAGCTATCCTTATCTAAACCACGGACGATGACCTGACCATAGTCTGACATCACCTCTAAGGTGGGGAAAGGCACGAAGTCGAAGCCTGCCCATCCCTCTTCGGTGAAGAAAGGCATCTCCTCGCTCTTCTGTTGACCGGCAGGCTGAACGGTATAGTAATACATCGTCATCTCTTTGAGTCCTTCCACCTTATGCTGCAGCACATTGCCCACAGAGCGCGGATAGCCTGCCACACGCTCCATGCCGCTCGACAGTGCTCCTGCCACCACTTCGACCTCACTCACATAGATGCGTCGTTTAGACTGGTCGGTGGAGATAACAATGGTCGTAGCCTCTGTGCCTTCGAACTCGAAGGTATAGTCCTCGTAGCTGCTACCGGCAGTGAACTGCTTCTTCTGTTCTCCCACTGTGATGGTGAAAGTGGGGTCTTGGTCGGAGCTGTACGACTTAGCGTTGACGCGCACATAGCCGGCATGGCTCAGGTCCAGTCCGCTATATGTGAGCGAGCCTGTGGCTGAGCCTGAGCCTAAGCGTATAGCACCCGTCTCGTCGGTGAGACTGGTATAGCCGGCAGTCTTGGCAGAGGTCTTGCTATCGAAAGAGTCAAGCAGGATAGTCTGCTGCTCCACCTCATCCTTCGCCTCGGTCTTCTCATACACATCCACCACATAGTCGCTCACCTTTGCATCGGTCCAGTGGAGCACCACCGATGAGCTGTGCACATCGGTTACGGGCAACAGACGGAACTGTTCAGGGTCGGGAGTGGGCGGGTCGGTGGGCGTGGTGCCGCCGGGCGTGGTCTTGCACTCACCAAGAGTGGCCATGTCAATCTTCTGACCTTTCTTATCGCCCCATATATACTCGGCAAGACAAGGATAGTCGATGAAGGGGTTGCGGTTCTTCTGATACGAATAGACGGCATCGTTGCGTGCTGTCTCTTTGTCGGAGACGGGGTCTTGACGGTGCCATTTGAGCAGCAGACGCACGGCATAATCGGTCAGACCTGCTTTGTTGCCCGTATAGGTGAACATATCAGAGCCATCCGACTTCGTCATGTTGTTGCCGTAGTAGCAAGCCACCATATAGAAGTACGAACGCGCAAAATCGCCCTTATACTCATCATCGGGTTCGAACACGGTGCCCGAATAGCCGCTGAAGGTGGAGGAGCCGAGCTTGCCTCGAGCCTGACTGCTCAGGTAAGTACCGTTAGCACACTCGCCAAAAGGATGGTTGCCGCGCTGGTTGTTAACATATCCGTCGGTGGGATAGACATGGAAAGCGTCCGACTTCATGTGCGAACCCGAGAACCACGACTGCGGTACGGAGTGCTCACGGTTGAAGCAATCGCACACCCTGCCGTATGAGCCGCAGCGGTCGCCCGAATGAGAGAACTTACAGTCGGAGTACATGTCCCATACCGTACCGTCAGCACGGCTGTCTGACTTCTGATAGACGGTATATAAGCCATCATATCCCACATCATTATGATCGGAGATGATAGAGTGGAGAGTCTCAAGGATACTGCTCTCGCCGGATTTGTTATTCAGTTTCTGATAATCGTTAGTTGTCATGTCAGCCAAACAAGCATTGCTGACAAGAACCAAGATGAAGAATAATGTGTGTTTTTTCATTGTAATATGTTTTTAAGTCTTTGTGTTTAGTTATTGTCGGGTGTCTCGTTATTGCTTATTGTCGGCATTATGTCCTCAGGATAGGTTATGCGTGTGAGGTATAGTCCGTGTGCCGGCGCCGACTGTCCGGCGGCTGTGCGGTGTCGCTGAGCTATGATATGCTCTAACTGCAGGTTGCTCATCTTGTGCATCCCCACATCGAAGAGTGTGCCTACGATAGCTCTCACCATGTTCCTCAGGAAGCGGTTGGCAGTGATACGGAACACATGGAGGTGTGTCTGAGAAGGCAGCCACTGTGCCTCTGTGAGCTCGCACAGGGTGGTCTTCACATCGGTATGGAGCTTGCAGAAAGAGCCGAAATCGGTTGTCTTGAGCAACACCTGAGCCGCCTCGTTCATCGCCTCAAAATCCATGTCAGCGGGAACGCGTGCCGCCCTTAGCTCAAGGAAGGGGTCTTTCTCGGTCGTGACCCAATACTCGTAGGTGCGGCTGAGTGCCGAGAAACGAGCATGAGCATCGTCGCTCACCGGAACGATTTGCTGCACAGCTATATCCTTTGGCAAGAGACTGTTGAGCCGGAGCACGAGTCGCTCTCGCTGCTCCGGATCGAAAGACTCGTGCCAATCGAAGTGCGCCACCATCATCCTCGCATGCACTCCCGTGTCGGTCCGTCCCGCTCCCGTCAGCGCTATGGGCGAACGGAAGATAGTGGACAGAGCCTCCTCCATCACCTGCTGAACGGTGATGCCGTTAGGCTGCGACTGCCAACCGTGGTAAGCCGTACCAAGGAAAGAGAGACGGACGAAGTAACGCATATTAGAGGTTAGAAGTTAGATTTTAGTTTGCTATAGAGGTTAGCGGCATAGTCGTTGACCTCGGGTGATATCTTAAGCCAATAAGCGGCTGCACAATAAGCAGTCATGAACACCACTGTTCGGAGTATGCTGTCTGCCCATATATTCCCTATCATTGGTGTGAGATACTTCATCCACAGGTAGTTGCCCACCATCATCAGGGCGAGCAAGAGTGCCGCCTCTAAGTAGGCTTTGCCTATCGGCTGCAACCTCAGCACCCCGACCACCACCACGAGCATCACCACATAGAACACCATATTACCCAGCATGGTAGCCAAGGCGGCACCATCTATGCCATACGTGGGTATGAGATGATTATTGAAGACGATGAGAAGCACGGTGAGCATGAGCGAGAGCAAGAGCAGGAGGTAGTAGTGTCGCGAGTAAGAGATGGCAGCCTGCATGATATTGAGCGAGCCTATCATCAGTTGCGTGAAGAGGAGGAGCAAGACAGCCCGTTTTCCTACGGCATAGGTCTCTCCGTTGGGCATGAGGTGGAAGATGAGGTCGATATTGATCCATATAACCAACATCAGCGCCGCGCCTATGAGCAGCAGTGTTCCCGACACTTGTCGGAGCAGGTGCGAGGCTTGTTGACGGTCGTTCTCTTTGAGTGCTTCCGACAGCTGCGGCTGCGTTATGGCATACATCGAGCGAGAGGGTATAGACACCATCACGGCTATGTAGGTAGCTATAGCATACACTCCGGTGAAGCTCAGTCCGAGCTGTGCCGTTACCATGAACGAGCTGAGCAGCGGTGATAACTGCGTGACGGCAGCCGAGAGAAGCAAGAACCCCGTATAAGACAAGAACTTAACGACTAACCCGCGGGTGAGATAACCGAAGTCAGGACGGAAAGAGATATGCTCTGTTGCCACCACATAGACGATGTTCAACAGCGCGGCTAAGGCATAGACGCAGCACAACCCTATGACGAACCCGTCGATACTGACCACTCGGAAGGCGTACAGCAGATAAAGCACCAGCAAGAACACCCTTATGAGCACCTCTCTGACCACAGAGCGAGGGAAGACGGTGCGGAGCAACACATTAGAGCATGACTCGAACACCACCTGATAGAGCATGAAGAACGCTAAGGGAAAGAGGAAATAATAGTAGTTGACAAACAGGGGTGATTTCTCGGAGAAATAGTTGGCTATCGGCACTCGGCACCAATAGAAGATCACGGCGAACAGCACGAAGCCAACGAGCGGTATCACCACTGCCCAGAAGAAGAAGCCGTGATAAGGGTCTTGCGTTGCACCCGTCTGAGCAGAGCTTGTCGCACCCGTCTGAGCAGAGGTTAGTCCATCACTCTGACTCTTATCTTTTTGCTTGAAGTACGGGAAGAAGCGAATGATGGAGTTGCACGCTCCGAGTTGTGCCAGTCCGATAAACAGTGTAGCGGCATCTATCATAACGCGGGCAAGCCCGATCTCTTCAGATGTAAGAAATCGGGTTTGCACGAAGAAGACCGTTACGAGACCGACAGCGACCCCGATATAGGTCCATATAGTACCACGAATACTCTGTTTAGCGATGATGCCCACTACAACATTATATTAGCGTTGTTCGCAATGTTAGCGTTGTATAGCTGTTTGTTTCTCTGCCAAAGGCTTATTGTTTCTCTATCGAGAGCAGTTCCACCTCGAAGATAAGCATTGAGTAAGGAGGAATCTTGCCTGCAGGACGGTCGTTGTAACCGAGCTGATAAGGGATATAGAGTTTATATTTCGAGCCTACGGGCATGAGTTGCAGAGCCTCGGTCCAACCCGGGATGACCTGAGTAACGCCGAACGAGATAGGCTCTTTTCTGTCCACCGAGCTATCGAAGACTGTTCCGTCGAGCAGGGTGCCGTGATAGTGCACCTTGACTACATCGGTGAGTTTAGGCAGAGCGCCATTACCTTTCTTGAGCACCTCGTACTGCAAGCCGCTCTCTGTTACCGTCACCTCCGGACGCTGTGCGTTCTGAGCAAGGAAAGCCTCTTCTTGTGCTATGCGATCTTTGGCATCCTCTTTGGCTTGACGGCTCTCAAGCGAGGTCATCGTTTGACGAAGGTACGTGTTAGCCTCGGCTGACTGCCATACAACGGTGTCTTTGAGGAAACCGTTGATCAGACCTTGACGGAGCAACTTATAGTTGAGCTCTAACTGAGGCATGTTCATCAGACCGTTGTCGTTCATCGTCTTGAGCTGTTGACCAAAATTGGTAGCCACATTGACAAGTTGCGGGTTGCTCACATTGGAGCTCAGACCTTTGTTGACATTAGCAATCAGCTCTTTCTGGTCAGCCACCTTATCGTCAGAGTTGGCAAGGACATAGCGATTGATATCGAATCCGTTGAGGTAGCCGAAGATATAGTTGATACTATCCAGCTCGCTTGCCAGAGCCACCGTTTTCACTGCCTTGGGGCACTTGCCCGTGATAGCTTTTGCCACCACACCTTCTTCTGCAGGTGTATGCTCAAACTTATCAGTGATATAAGCCTCAGCCGCAGCACGATTGATAACGGTGGTGTCTTCGTTCAAACCGTTAACGAAACCTTGGAGTATCATCTTCTCGTTCACTCTCCAGTTGGGGTTACGGTTGATACCTTTGTCTTCCATCGATTTGACGAACTGTCCGAACTCACGACCTGTCTTAGCGGCACGCGACTCATCTACCTGCTTGCCCTCGTATGCCTTGTCAAGAGCAGTGATGAACTCGTCTATCTCATCGTTAGACATGTCATGACCCAGCATACCTGACTGCAGGTAACCGCCATTGACAAAACCAAGACCATAGTTAAGAGAGTCAGTCATGTTCTCCAGGCTGACTTGTTTTACTTTGTAGCTGTTGCCACATGAGATCATTGCCACAGAAGCAATGAGAATAATACTTAGTTTTTTCATTTTATTGTTGTTTTTATTAGTTTTCTATTCCGAGCAGTTCAACGGTAAAGATGAGTGCTGCGTATGGTGGTATCTGTGCTCCGGCTCCTCTCTCTCCATAGCCCAGCTGATAGGGTATGTAGAACTTATACTTGGCACCTATAGACATGAGTTGTAGTCCTTCGGTCCAGCCTGCTATCACTCCGTTGAGCGGGAAAGTGATGCTCTCTCCGCGTTTGTAAGAGCTGTCGAACACCGTTCCGTCGATGAGCGTACCTTCATAATGCACGCGCACGGTGTCGGTTGGTTTGGGTTTCATGCCCAGAGCCGGCTCCAGTATCTCGTACTGCAGACCCGAGGGTGTGGTCTTGACAGAGGGGCGTTGCTTGTTCTGCTCAAGGAACTTCTCGCCTTGCTCTTTGGCAGCCTTAGCCGCTTTCTGCTCGAGCTCTGAGAAGAAGCGGTTGAGAACAGTCTGAGCCTCTTGATATGTTATCTTGGGCTCACGAGCCTTGAGCACATCCTCAATACCCGCTGCTAAGTCTTGATACTCTAATTGTTTGACACCTGACGAGAGCAGGTTCTGACCCAAACTGAGGCCTAATGCATAACTTATCTTATCCATATTGTTGCTTGATTGATATTGGTTTTTGACTGAGTTGATTGATGATTATTTAGTATGTGTTTAGCGGAGCATTTGCAGCCCCGCTCTTTTCAAGTTGCAAAAATACTATTTTTTCTACAATACGCCAAATAATTGTGTTAAGTTTTTGTAAATAAGTTTGTCGGATAAGGAAAAAAGCAGTAAATTTGCACCCGTGCTTGTGTGCGTCAAGCACTCATTGTCGGCTATTAGCAGGCCTGCAATGCACACGACCACCATGCACACGACCAAACACAAACAAATATAACTCAAAAACAAATATCAAGACATCATGAAAACAGACATGCAAAGTGTAGTAGTACGGTTCTGTGGTGACTCAGGTGACGGCATGCAGTTGACGGGCAACATGTTCTCGTCGTTGTCGGCTATCTTGGGTAACGAGATCTCTACTCTACCCGACTTCCCCGCTGAGATACGCGCTCCTCAAGGCACATTGGGCGGCGTGAGCGGATTCCAAGTACATTTAGGTACGGGCGTTTACACGCCCGGCGACCAAGCCGATGTGATTGTAGCGATGAACGCAGCCGCCTTGAAGGTATGCTGCTTAGGTTCGAAGTTCAATCACCCGGGCGCCAAATATGTAGAGGCTGACTCTATGTTCAAGAAAGATGCTATCGTCATTGTTGACACCGACAGCTTCACCGACAAAGACTTAGAGAAGGCTCTTTATAAGACCGACAATCCGTTTGTTGAGTTGGGCATACCTGAATCGGTTCAGATAGTGCCTGTAGCCATCACCACCTTGACCAAGGAGAGTCTGAAAGACTCGGGCATGGACAACAAGTCGATACTCAAGAGCCGCAACATGTTTGCTTTAGGTATAGTATGCTGGTTGTTCAACCGTCCGATAGACAAAGCCATAGAGTTTCTTGAGGGTAAGTTCAAGAAGAAGCCTCAGCTCATAGCTCCTAATGTGAAGGTATTGACCGACGGTTTCAATTACGGCAACAACCTTCATCTGAGTATCTCGACTGTTAATATCGAGAAGGCTGACGATCTGCCTCACGGCACTTACACCTCTATTGCGGGCAACAAAGCCACTGCATGGGGTCTGATAGCCGCCGCCGAGAAAGCAGGCAAGCGCCTGTTCCTCGGCTCTTATCCTATCACTCCCGCCACCGACATCATGCAGGAGTTGGCAGGAAGGAAAGATATGGGTGTGATGGTTGTTCAGGCAGAGGACGAGATAGCGGGTGTATGTACGGCTATCGGTGCCTCTTTCGCCGGTGATCTGGCCGCCACCTCCACCTCCGGTCCCGGTCTGTCGCTCAAGAGCGAAGCCATAGGCTTGGCAGTAATGGCTGAGTTGCCGTTGGTTGTTATCGATGTGCAGCGTGGCGGTCCGTCCACGGGTCTGCCTACCAAGACCGAGCAGACCGACCTTCTGCAAGCCATCTACGGCAGGAACGGCGAGTGCCCGGCTGTAGTGATAGCTGCCAGCACCTCTGCCAACTGCTTCCATTTCGCCTACGAAGCCGCCCGTATAGCATTAGAGAACATGACCCCCGTCATCCTTCTCACCGACACCTATCTTGCCAACGGAACGGGTCTGTGGCGCATACCCAAGATGAGCGAGTTGGAGCCTATACATGTGGCAGGCGTTCCACAAGAGCTCAAGGGTAAGTACAACCCCGCTCTGCGCGACCCCGAGACGATGATACGCTACTGGGCTACACCCGGCATGGAAGGGTTCGAGCACCGTAACATAGGTCTGGAGCGCGACGCAGAGAAAGGTTCGATCTCCACCAACCCCGAGAACCACGAGAAGATGATCCTTGCCCGCAAGCATAAGGTTGAGCAAGTGAGCAACCATATACCCGAGCTCGTCGTTCAGGGCAATAAGGAGAGCGACACCCTGCTCGTCGGCTGGGGCTCTACCGAAGGACATCTGCACGCCGCCGCTAACATCCTCAACTGCGGTCTGGCTCACTTCAACTATATCCACCCTCTGCCCAAGAACACCCAAGAGGTGCTCAGCCGCTACAAGAGGTTGGTCGTTTGTGAACTCAACTCAGGTCAGTTCGCCGCTTACCTGCGCAGTCAGATGCCTCACATTCACTTCGAACAATACAACGAGATGATGGGTCAACCCTTCTCCGTAGAACGCATCGTTGAAAATATAAAGGGCACATATAAAAATTCCACGTTTTAGTTGTCTAAAGAAATAACACAAGATGGAAGCACAAGAATTTAAATCCGATCAATATGTACGCTTCTGCCCGGGTTGTGGCGATCATGCTATCACCATGGCATTGCAGAAAGCGATGGCTCAGATAGGCGTTCCTCGTCATCAAGTAGCCGTTATCTCCGGTATAGGCTGTTCGAGTCGTATGCCTCATTATATCAACACTTATGGTTTCAACACCATTCATGGTCGCGGGGCTGCTATCGCCACCGGTGTCAAGACCTCTCACCCTGAGCTGACGGTATGGCAGATGACGGGTGACGGCGACTGCTTAGCTATAGGCGGTAACCACTTCATCCACTCTATCCGCCGTAATGTGGACCTGAACATCTGCTTGTTCAACAACCGCATCTACGGTCTGACCAAGGGTCAGTACTCGCCCACCTCTCCCAAGGGTTTTGTGAGCAAGTCGTCGCCTTTTGGTACGGTAGAGCGTCCGTTCATCCCGGCAGAGTTGGTGATGGGTGCACGCGGCACTTTCTTCGCCCGCACGCTTGATGTGGACATGCCCACCACCGTCAACTGTATGGTTCGTGCCAATGCTCACAAGGGCGCCAGCGTGATTGAATGTTTAGTCAACTGTGTCATCTTCAACAACGGTACTCACTCATGGATAGCCGACCGCGAACAGCGTGCCGACCACAGCATCGTCTTAGAGCATGGCAAGCCAATGATCTTCGGTAAGAACCGCGACATGGGTCTGGTGCTTGACGGCTGGGATCTGAAAGCAGTGAAGATAGGCGAGAACGGTATAACAGAGAAAGATATCCTCGTTCATGACGCCACCACCAAAGACCCCACTCTCCATCGCAAGCTCGCTCTCATGGGTCAGCCCACCGAGGCAGGCATACAACCTGACGACCTGCCTGTAGCACTGGGCGTCATCCGTGATGTAGAGGAAGAGACCTACGATGCCGCTGTCAACCAACAGATAGAGCAAGTACGCCAACAGAGTAAGGCTCACTGCTTCGATGAGCTCACCCGCTCACTCGAACAGTGGGACATGTAAGCTTTAAGCACATCGAATATCGAGATACCGAACCATCGGTGTCTCGATATTTCAGTATATCACTAACCATCAATATTTTTCCGACATGAGACGCCTCCCTTTCCTTCTGTTCTTGATATTGCTGAGCCCATGGCTCTTAGCCGACACTTTCACCATCGTGTTCAACAGCAACAGCGGTGCTGATGCCTCGTCCACCTCAGCTCTTGTTGATGAGCTGATAGCCGACGGCGAAGACTTAGTGGCAGACATGACAGCCAACAATATCTACTTAGGCAAGTCGGGCTATGGTCTTAAGTTCGGCACGAGCACGAAGAAAGGAGAGATACACCTTTATCTCACCGACACTTACCAGCCCACTCGTGTGAGTGTGCGTGCGGCTGTATGGTCGGGTGCGGGAGGCGATGATGCTCAGACGATAGTGGTCAACAATCAGACCATCACCCTCACCGGCGGCATAGTGCTTACCGACTACACCGTTCCTTTCGACGATCAGACCAACCCTGACCACCTGCTCACCGAGCTGAGTATCTTTGCTCAGAAAGCCAACAAGAACCGTTTCTACCTGCAGTCTGTGACCATAGAGGCGGACGACCCTCGTCCTAACCAGATCGGTATCATCGTCAATGAGTTGCTCGATCTTGGTTTTGCTCCTCTCACGGGCACAGAGACGAGCACGGAGGCTGTCTTTCGTATCAAAGGCAAGAAGCTGGCGAGTCCTATCACAGCCACTGTTGACCTTGCCGATACTGCCCATTTCTCTATCGTTGGCAGCAGTATGATTGACAAGACGGGTGGCGAGCTGCGTCTTCGCGGCAAGGCTGTGAGTGGCGGCATCTATAGCGGTAAGCTGCGTTTGCAGGCTTTCAGTATCTACGGCTCACAAGTGGTTGAGGAGTGTAGGCTCGTTGTCAAGGTGCTTGGTCAACCCCTGCACTTAGGCACTCTCACCGACCCCTACACGCCCACCGATGCTATCGTTGCCGGCTTGGCTCTCAAGGACGGCGAGAGCACTGAGGACAGCGTGTATATAAGAGGCGTGGTGAGCGGACGGATGAGTTGTACTCAGGGAGAGGCAGACCTGTTGCTCACTGACTCGGTGAGTCGCGTCAAGGTGTATAAGATGCGAGCTTCAGGCAACGATGTATTGGAAGATGGTATGCTCAACAGCGGTGACACGGTGCTCATACGCTCGCTGATACACAACTATAAGAACACCATAGAGATATACAAAGGTACGCTCATTGAGTCGGCTATCTTCTTCGACGACTGGGGTGAGGTCCAAGAAGGTTATTACGACGCTATCGACGGTCTGAGTAAGGAAGAGCTGAAAGATGCGCTCCAGATGGCTATCTACAGTCCTATGCGCTATACCTACGGTTCGGGCAGTTATCGTTCCACCTGGGCAGGCTTCTACCTCACCGACCGCCGCGAAGAGGACAATAGCGTGATGGACATGTACTCCAACACCCTCCGCTTTTTCGACCCTGAGAACCCTTACGCATCGGTGGCGGAGATGGACATCGAGCATATCCTGCCCAAGTCGTGGTGGGGCGGTGATGTCAACGAGGCTTATCAAGACCTCCATCACTTAGTCCCTGCCGACTATTCGGCTAACCGTTCGAAGAGCAACCTGCCTCCGGGAAAGGTGGTGGAGGCGGGGTTCGACAACCTCTCTTTCAAGACCGGCACCTCGGCAGAGGACTGTCCTGCCGACAAGGTGTTTGAGCCGGCAGATGAGTATAAGGGTGATTTTGCCCGTGCCTATTTCTATATAGCCACCGCCTACCCTGACCTGAGCTGGGACATGTCGAGCAACGCTGCGCAAGCCATGGATAACAACTCGTACTTAGAGTTCCAACCCTGGCTCTATAAGTTGTTGCTCGATTGGCACCGCCAAGACCCCGTGTCCGCCAAAGAGATCGGTCGTCAGAAAGCGGTGAGCCGCATCCAGCACAACCGCAACCCGTTCATTGACTACCCTTGCCTGGCTGAGTATATATGGGGAAACAGGAGCGATGAGACGGTGGACCTGAGCAGTCTGCTACTCACCTTGACCGATGAGTATCTCACCACCGACGACAAGAGCGGTTGCACCTGTCAACACCTCTCGGTTGAGACCATCAGTCGTCTGACCGACAGTCTTGCTCAGGTGAGCGTAGAGGGCAGGCGCATAAAGGGCTTGAGTGAAGAGATGAAGATATGGTCGGTGAGCGGACAAGAGATGACCTCTATGAACGGGAGCTTGCCCGCCGGACTATACATAGTGAGCGACGGACAAGCCCATAAGAAACTCCTTGTGAGATAAGAAGCTGATAGTACTTTAAGAAGCGCTTATCACCTATAAGCGTTTATTGTGGTTCAGGTGTCTGCTATTTGTCTGCAGGCACCTGTGTTTTTTCGGTAGGGAGAGGTTCTTGTGGTTCCTGCCCGAGAACGAGACGCTTGTAGTAAGAGATGATGACGGTGGTGAGCGGCAGAGCTATGATCATTCCTGCCACTCCGAACAGGCTTCCCCATATAGAGAGTGAGAGGAGCATGACAGCCGGCTTCATTCCTATCACATTGCCCATGATAAATGGTGTGAGCAGCAGGTCTTGTATGCTCTGTACGATGATGAAGACCGCTGCTATCTCGATGAGTATGATCCAATAGGCGGTGCCGGTGTCGGCCGACTGCAGCAGTCCTAAGACCATGCAGACGGGTATGCCTACGGCTTGCAGGTAAGGTACCATGTTGAGCACTCCGATGAACAGTCCGACGAGTATGCCCAGTGGCAGTCCGGTGATAGAGAAGCCTATGGCGAAGAGCACTCCCACACATGAGGCTATGAGAGCCTGACCGCGGAAGTACTTGTTCATGCCGCTCTCAAGGTCGTTGAGGATACCACCTACCAACTCGCGATGTTTGGGAGGGATAGCAGTGATGAGTCCTGCTGACAACTGCTCGTAGTCGATAAGGATAAAGATAAGATACAACAGTCCCACGAAGATGACGAACAGGCTGGAGATGAAGCTGATGGAGCCGCCCACCAGACCTGTGATGTATGGCGTTATCTTCTCAATGGCTTTGGATATGTTGTCAGCCGAGATGACCTGCTCAAGGTCAGCTTTGTCCATCCATTGTCGGAGCGAGTCTTGCCATCCTTCGGGTATGAACGATGCCGACGAAAGGCCGCTCACATACTCAGTGATGAGAGCGGAGGTCTTTATCACCTGTTGGCGTACGGGATCGATGAGCAAAGCAATGAGAGCTGCCAAGACGCCAATGATAACAATCAGCGCCACTGCCACGGAAAGGGTGCGGTTCTTCAGACGACATTTATATTGGAAGAAGTTGACGATCGGATGAATGAGGTACGCCAAGAACCATGACACGACGAAAGGTAGCAACACTCCGCTGAGCTGTCGGGTAAGCGCGAAGAGGATAAGGATGACCGCTATGGTTATACACAGACGGACTGTACGGTCGAGATCGAAAGGACGGCTATCAATCATATTCTGCAACAAGTGTGGTTAACCTATATTTTGGGGTTCTGTGTCAACGGTTGTTCTTTTTCTGGTTCTTCTTTTTCTGGGGTTGCTGTTGGGAGTCGTCTTTTATTCCGAGCAGCACCTTGCGTTTGGCTATATAGAACTCAGGGAAGTCGCATGAGAGTTGTCCGCCTGAGAGACGCTCGAGGTCTTCGACGATACTGTCTCTTTCCACATGGTCTTTGTTCCATAGCAGATAGTTGCGTTTCATACGGTTGGCTATACGGACGATGAGGTCTTTCTTCTTCTGCTCATCTTTCTCGTCGATAGCCGCCGCAATCATCAGTTCCACCACTCTTCCGTACTGTCTCATCTTGATGGGACGATCGGAGTAAGGAATGGGGTCGGGGTGATATTTGAGTTCTTCGGGTTGAGGACGCTCATAGGGATAGTCGATATCGAGTTTGAAGTCAGACATGATGGCAAGGTGGTCGTACATCTTGTGTCGCTGAGCCTCGTCCTTGAGGTAAGGGAAGAGGTTGGTCATGGTGTTCATGATGGTCTCTACACACCGCTGACGAGTCTGTTTGTCGTCGATGGTGAGAGCATATTCGACCATGTGTTGCACATTCCTGCCGTATTCAGGCATGATGAGCTTGCCCTGAAGAGTTGAGTATTCCATGTTTATAGTTTTTAGAACGCTTCGCTGTTAGATGTTAGAACGCTGCGCTGTTAGAGGTTAGAGCGCGGAGCTGTTAGAGGTTAGACCGCGGAGCCGTTAGAACGCTGCGCTGTTAGATTGCTACGCTGTTAGTGGTTAGATTATTTTTGTTTGATGAGATAGATCATTGTTGGGTAGTGGTCGGCATATCCGTTTTGCCATACGTTGGATTTATGTGTACGTAGCGGTGTACCTTTGTCTTTGCCTTCTTGAACGGTGAGGAAAGGTTTGTTGAAGATCTCGGCTTTCCAGTAGGTCCATGTCTTTTTGTCGGCATTGAGTAGCGGTTCGGATATGATTATTTGGTCGAAGAGGTTCCACGAGCCGTTGTAGGCGAGCGAGCCGTTACCTTTGTCAAGGAAGCGCCACATGGTATTGTATAGTCCGTTCTGTTTGACTTGTTTTCTATCTTTCTTTGCGTCGAGCACTACGGCACAAGAGTGGTTGTATGGGTCGTCGTTGAGGTCGCCCATGATAATGATTTTGGCTTTAGGCTCTTTGAAGTAGATAGAGTCGCATATCTGTCGGCAGAGCATGGCGGCGGTGTCGCGTGTAGGTCTTGAGGAGAGCTCGCCTCCGTATCTTGAGGGCCAGTGGTTGACGATGATATGCACTTTCTCTCCTACCAGATAGCCTGATACTAAGAGTTGGAGACGTGTCTTGACCTCACCTCCGTCGGCATAATGAGCCTTGAGCTCATGCCCTTTGACATTGACGGGCGTGAAGTAGTCGGGGTTGTAGAGGAAGCCCACATCGACGCCTCGTCTGTCAGGTCCTTCGATAAGCAGAGGGGTGTAGTTGCGGTTGTAGGTGTTCTTCAGTTCGGCTGTGAGGTCGTAGAGGCAGCCAATGTTCTCCACCTCAGCCACTCCTACGCAAGCGGCACCGACAGGGGTTACATCGAGCCCGAACCGTGAGATGGCGTATGCCATGTTGTGTATCTTGTTTTTGTATTTGAGCCCTGTCCAATGCATGCCTCCGTCGGGCAGATACTCATAGTCGTTCTTACCCTCGTCGTGAATAGTGTCGAAGAGGTTCTCGAGGTTATAGAAAGCGATGCACTGAACGGCATACGATTGTGTTTCTGCCTTTGTCTTGTCTTTCTTGGCGGCAAAAGAAACCATGCAAAGAGCGGCACAGCAGAAGAGGAGGAAGGCTTTTTTCATAATTATCAAGTTTTAGTATTAGATTATTCGATTAAAGTACTATTTGACTAAAGTATCAGACTATTCGATTGATACTGAACAGAGTCAGAATTGTTTTCACAAATAAGTAGCGCAAAGGTACGAAAATATTTGCATAATTGCAAAACTTACCTTAATTTTGCAGCGCAAAAAGCGAAATATATAATAACATTATACATTTTATAAACACAAGTTATCAACAAATCAAACACTTATTATTATGTCATCAGTAAACAAAGTTATTCTTATCGGTAACGTTGGTAAAGATCCTGAAGTGCGTTACCTGGAAAGAGGTACGGCTATTGCCAACATCAATCTTGCTACGACAGAGCGTGGTTATGTGATGCAGAACGGAACTCAGGTTCCTGATCGTACGGAGTGGCACTCGATTGTACTTTGGCGCAATCTTGCCGAGTGGGCAGAGCGATACATTCGCAAGGGGATGAAGATTTACGTAGAGGGAAAGTTACAGACTCGTACATGGGAGAAGGATGGCGTTCGTCATCAGCGTACTGAGATTATTGCAGAGAACATCCAAGTTTTATATCGTCCCCAGGAGTTGAACCAGCCTAAGGCTCAAGACGAACCTCAGCCTGAGGTTAAGCCTGAAGAGGTTGTCGGCGGAATAGAAGACGAGAAAGATTTCGTATTCTAAATAGATAGTTATCAGCTATAAGCTATCAGAGGGTTGAGTCCTCTCAACTAAGAGATACCACTCTATCATAAAGATACCACGTAGCATTATTTGCTGCGTGGTATTTTTATGCTCTGTGCTCCTACGCAATATGGAGCTATGTCGTATGCGTTGTAGTGGAAGACGAGTGAGTCGGTCTCGACGAAGAAGTTCTGTGTAGGCTTGATGAAGCTGAAGTCGTAGCCTAACTCTTCAAGTTGGAGTTGAGTGAGTTGAGTCTGTCGGCAGAGTTCTTGTTGGAGCAAGAGTGTGAGCTCTTGGTCGCTGAGGTCCAAGAAGTCGGCATAGGTGAGCTGTTGTCCGTTGTTGAGGTTGAAGACGAGGTAGGTGGTAGTGGTGGAGCCGTGTGCTCCTCCGTAATAGTTGTATTCTTCAATCTGATACGAGAGAATATTGTCGTTGATATTATTGATGTCGGCATTCAGGAGGAACTCGGCAGGGAAATAGTGGACCGACTCCATGAGCTCTTTATCTTCGCTGATGAGCATATAGTTGTCGTCCTGATATTCCTTTGCGAGAGTGTCGGCGTATGCGTTGACGGCCTCTTTTATCGGCATCGAAGCGCAATAGTCGGGAAAGAGGTGTTGCATGATAGACTGTTGGATGGGGGTTAGTGCCTGCGGGTTCTGAGACTCGGTGGGGAACTCTATCTGCATGTCGATGTCCATACACTCGCGTGCTCCGTCGGCGGCACGCACGTGCGCTGTCTTATGGTAAGCGGTGGTCTTGAGTTGTTCGTTGTGCTGCTTGCCGCAAGCAAAGAGCACAAGGGCAAGAAAGAGGATAAGAGAAAGTTTTTTCATACTGTCGGTGATTCTTTTCATACTGTTGGTGATAGATATGTCTTTGTTGTATGGTGCAAAGGTACAAAGATTTTCTCAACTGACAAAAAGAGCTGCAGACAAAAATAAGAGGGTGTGCCAATTAGTTTTGACACACCCTATTTTGTTCAATATAATAGCAAGGTATCTTTCACACAATCATATTACCGCTGATATAGATAAAATCCAATTTGGTAAGCACCATAATTCATTGTTGTGTATCGGATAAAAAGATAAGTAGATGGTGATGAATCTGTTATCAGATTGTTACAATTTTCTAAAGTAAAAGTTATATGTTGCTCACGTGCTACTTCATAACGCCATAATACATTCAACTCAAATAAACCATCGTTTCTAAAAATGGGTTTATTGTCATCTCCGATAATAGGTTTACCAATTTCTACTAAAGTCAATGCATCGTGGTTAATAGACAATGTTAACGTATCTGTCGGCCGAATGTGTGAAGGAGTAAGAGTTGTGTTAAATGTATGTATATATGTAAGAGGAATAAATATATCAGTCTGCGGTTTGCCTTTGGAACATATTATAGTTGTATCACTACCATAGAGAAGTGTGTCACCATCAATATAAATAGAACTTAGATTAGCAACATACGAACCAACATTTTTCACTTCAAATTCAAACGACCCGTCTTCTTCAGAATAGAGCGGGAAAGTTTTTCTATATGTGGATTGCCCATAAGATACTTGTGAATTGTAAATGACTTCCATATTACACCTAACTTTGTGTTCAAAAGGAATTTTATGCCCACTCTCGTCAATTGTAACATATTGTCCTGAGATGAATATTGTATCATCATTGGGCATAGCCCTACACCCGATAAACAATGCAGGCATAGAGCAAAGCAGAATAAATAGTTGTTTTTTCATAGCTATGTGATTTCATTAGTGTCCACTTAAAATTAAGAAAAAGTTCTTTGAAGTATTGAAAATTAGT
>CAMHOK010000021.1 GCA_946186735.1 uncultured Bacteroidales bacterium | reverse complement strand
TGGTTGATGGTGTATTGCGCTTTGACGGTCATGTCGCCTGTGACGTTCTTGTAGTCAGGAGCCCAACCTGTGAAGGTATAGCCTTTGCGAACAGGGTCGGCAGGCGGAACAGCATCGCTACCATATTCCACCACTTGTGCTGCACGAAGTACGGCATCGTCGTAATCGACAAACGTGACGGAATAGGTGTTGATGGTGTACTGCGCTTTCACTGTGAGGTCGGATGTTACAAAACTGAGGTCCTTGTCCCAACCGGTGAAGGTATAGCCGGTGCGTTCGGGTGTAGGTGTCTCGGCTTCCGAACCATACTCTACTATTTGCTCGGAGAGAGTTATGTCGTTCCAATCAACGAACTTGACGGTGAACTTGCGCAACGAAGCCTCAAAAACAGCGTCTTGCACGATATTCTCGGTAACATAACTTACTTCGGGTGTCCAGCCGACAAAGGTGTAGTCGTAAACATCGTCGGATTCTTTCTGAGGAATGTGAGGGTAGTTAGTTGGATTGTAGTAGATTTGGCTTGCATCGAAGCCATAGACGGTCTGTATCTGGAAAGTGGTAACACCTTCTACGCGGTAGATGACATCGAAGAGTATCTCTCCGCTGAACTCGGCTTTGACGGTCATGTCGGAGGTGATGTTCTTGAGGTCCACATACTCGAAATTCTTGGTGTTGTACCACTGTCCGAAGATCCATCCCACGCGTGTAGCCACCATGCCCTTTGCATCCTCGCCGTTAACAACCTGCTCAGTGCCGATAAGCGAGTTGTCATAGTTCAGATAAGTAACGGTCCATACCTTTAGGGCATACTGCGCGGTAACGTCCATGTTTTGGGTAACGATGTCAAACTCCTTGTCCCAACCGGTGAAGGTATAGCCTGTGCGTACGGGTTCGGCAGGTGCTACTGCCGACTGACCATGTTCTACTTCTTGCGAGCCAAGAGAGGTGCCGTCGTAGTCGAGGAAGGTAACGAAATACTTATTTTTCTCGTATTGTGCCGTTACTGTCAGGTTTGCTTGGATGTTACTGAAATCCTTATCCCAGCCGATGAAGGTATAACCCTCGCGTTCAGGCTCCCAAGGTGCTGTGGCGGCGTTGCCTACTTCGATGATCTGGGTATCTAACTCCTTGCCTTCGTGGTCAACAAAGGTGACGGTGTAGGTCTTGGGAGCCATTTCAAGAATAGGAAACTCTTTCCACGAGTTCGACCCGGTATATGCCGACTTGCTGCCTTTAGGTACGTAGAGTGAGCAGCCCGTTTTCTGCAGATTAACAAAACTCGTTATCTCCGATAGATCGAAAGGCTTTTTAGCGTAGTTGTAGATAGAGCTAAGAGCAGGGCAGGAACTTACGAAAGAATTACTGATGTTCGACAATGTGGAAGGCAAAGAAATGGTCTTTAAGTTACTCATTTCTGCTATTGCACCATTACATATTGTCGTCAGTCCTTCCGGCAAGGTGAGCGAAGTAATGCCGTCTTGCCCTTTGAACGCCTCAGAAGCAAGTAGCCATGTCCCTTCTTTAACAATGTATTCGCTTGGCAGCTGTTTGGTGAGGGCAAGCAGACAGCCGTCGTAATACACGGCACCGTTGGCATCTGTGTTATTGCTGTAGAGTTTGGTGCCAACGAAAGCATCGTTAGCAAGCGCTGTTAGTGTGGCAGGTATGTTGATTTCTGCGAGGTTGGTACAGCCGCTGAATGCCTTGGCGCCTATCTCTTCCAAATTATTCGGCAGGTTCACTTTAGTAATACCCGTTGCATAGCGGAAGGCTTCCGCACCAATGTCAGTTACAATATAGTTGACGCCCTGATAGTTGAGCTCCTTCTCCACTGTTACCTCACCTTTGATGTCGGAGTAGTTGCCTGCCTCGTTCTTCTCGTAGGTTACATACGCAGTCTTGTCCTCTTGGAGTTGGTAATAGAGCTGTCCGTATTTGATTTTTTCAGTTAAACCTTTATCATAAATCAGATAGAATCTTTCCCATCCCTTTGCTTTGCGGTATTTTTCTATGCATCCATTAGGAACTGTGAGTGATATCTGATATTCAAGAACAGTTAAACCACCTTTAAATCCTGCATTATAGAAAGCACTGTCTTCGGCTAAAGGTGGATTCTCGACATTGACTATCACTTGAAAACCTTTTACATAGTTATTTAAAAACGCAAAATTTCCAACATACTCTACACTTTCCGGGAATTCGAATACTTTTTGCCTACACCAAGCAAATGCGTAAGACTCTATTCTTTTCAACTGTTTTGGAAGGACAATAGTTTCCATAAAAGTTTGACTAAAACAACAGGAAGGTATCACTTCTACCGATGTCTTTGACAAATCTACTGAATGTATTGATGAGCAATGCTCGAAACAACCCTCGCCTATTGTACTTAACGAAGATGGGAAATTGATGGACTCCAATTGTTTACAACTATAAAATACACGATTGGCCAATGTTGTAATAGTGTTGGGTAGTTCTAATGCCGTTATTTTACAACCTTGAAACGCAAAGACTGCAATGCTTGTTACAGTGTATGTATAACCTTTATATTCTACATTCTGAGGAATAACCAATTTGCCGATTAAATTGTCCTTATAGCTTGCGTCTTGCACAACCTCTGCGGTGAGATCTTTCGAGAGTTTGTAATAGAGATTGCCAATTTTAGCCATTCCCGAATAAATGGCAGTCACATCTTCTTCAGGGTCATCTTTTATGTTAAGACCTACAGGTTGTTCTCCCGGCTCAAGAATGTTGCCGAACTTCTTCCATACATTGGCAGCCTTGTAAGCGGCTTTAGTGCCTTTGGGTACGTAGAGGATACATTTCGACAAGTCAACTCCTGAGAATACATTAGCATTGATGTTTTGCGGAGTGGTGCTGTTGTTGGTGAGCACCTTGAGTCCTGAGCCGGCAAAAGCATAATCTTTTATGGTTACTACGGTTGCAGGAAGAGTGAGTGTCTTCAACTTCTTGCAGTTGCTAAAAGCACTCGCTCCGATATAGGTGAGTTTGTCGGGCGCAAAATAGATGTTTTGCAGGCTTTGGCAGTTGGCAAAAGCCTCATCCCCGATGGACGTTGCTATTAACCTACGACGCGGGGTGCTTGCACCAACAGAGACCAGAGCTGAGCTACCCTTAAAGGCGGCTTCGCCGATTTGGGTTACACTGGCAATGTTGATTGAGGGAAGTTTCGTGCATTTGGCAAAAGTATATGGTTGCAGCACTTTGATGTTTGACGACATACTCACCGACGTAAGCTGAGTACAGCCGTCGAAAGCATGTTCTCCTACAGTCGTTACACTGGAAGTAAGCGTGATACTTTGCAGACCTACAGCCTTATAGAAAGAGTAGCGCGAGACTGTCGTCATCTTACCGCCGACGGTAAAGCTTGCCTTTGCCTGCATTTCAGAGAAAGCGTATTCGCGGATAGTGGTTACGTACTTGTCGTACAAAGCGTACTGAAACGTTACTTCTCCACTCAGGTTTATGTAGTTGGCTTTACCGTCAGCCTGTCTGACTACTGAGTAATACGGTAGTTCTTTACCATCGATTTCGGCACTATAGCGTATGCCGTTTTTTGTAACGTCAGCATGGGCCATACTCACCGGCAGCATTGCCAAGAGTACAGCGGTTAAGAAAAATAGTAGTTTTTGCTTCATACTGTTGGTTGCCGGTTATTGCCCATCGGCTCGTCGGGTCTGAATTGATTATGATGTTTGTTGTTTTGTTTTCTGTGTGATAAATTTGTATATTAAAAAAAATGTAGTACCTTTGCCGTTGAAATAAAAATCAAAGTAACTATGACCGCAGTAGCATTAAACAACTTATGGCAGTATTTGAAAGGAATGACTCTTCCTCGAAGCGATCGTGAATGGTTAGCAGGTAAACTATTAGAACCGGCAGCCACAGATACCGAAACTGCTCGGCAGCAAGCATACGTGCATGAGACATTGTATCGTGCTCTGGATGAAGCCGCAGGCGGACAGCAACTGCAATCAGCAGAAGATTTTATTGCCGAAATGCAAGCAGAGGGTATCTGATGAACGTTAATATCACTATCGGTTCTGAGTTTAAACGGCAGTTTAAGCAGTTGGCGAAAAAGTATCATTCGCTGACTGATGATTTTATTGTCTTTCAAAACGCTTTGCGTGAGAATCCCTTGCAAGGCGATGATCTTGGTAATGGTGTGCGCAAGGTACGCATGACCATCACATCCAAAAGTAAAGGAAAGAGTGGCGGTGCCCGTGTGCTGACATTGAACGTGTGGGTTGAGGACAATGCCAACATAACACTTCTTACCATATACGATAAGAGTGAAATTTCTAATGTCTCCGACCAATATATCCGTTGGCTTGTATCTCAACATAAATCTTAAATTCCTAATAAATAAAGTATGTATCGCGGGCAAGTAGCCCGCTTTTTTTTGCAATGTAGGTTTTAGTCATGCTCACCTATAGCATAAAAAAAGCGAAAAAACTGACCGCTCGTTGTGCAAGAACACATAAAAAAGCGGTAGTCCGCTATTGGATTACCGCTGTTGAAATATGTGTTATTGGTTGTCGATTAGAACAGATCGCCGTTCCAAAGCATTTTGAGAAAATCGAAGATATACATAACCTCGATTTGTCCGACACGGCGCGTGATAGTGTCGCGCGAGACGACTATGCATCGGCTATTAGGAAACTCTTCGCAGTATTCTTTGAAGTTACTCATGTGCTTACTCTGCACCTCATCGGTTGATTTGATTTCGATACCTATTTCCGCGTCTCCTATTACGGCATCCACTTCTTTGCCGTTGTAAGTATGCCAATAACTCAGCTTCTTGTCGTTGTGTGTATATCCGATATACGCCACAAGCTCTTGAATAACGAAATGCTCGAAGATAAGTCGTAATTATTGAAGTGGCGGTACGGATATTTTATGAAAATCGGAAGTGGTACTTCGGATATTTCGTAAAAATACGCGGCAAAGGTAATGATATTTTCCGACATGTGCAAGAAGAAAGATAAGGCAGAGTAAAATTTGCCTTAAATAAAATTCAGTATATTAAGTTACGGTAATCCAATATGTCAAATACCACTTAGTGTTGCAGGCAAGTAGCCCGCTTTTTTTTGTAACTCGGCGGGAAACCAATCCCGCCGAGCTGAATGATTATTTCACCATAGCACCGGCAGCGTTGTATTCGCGTCCGTCAGGCATGATGATATATACATGACCATCACGTAGCACTTTCTGAGGTCCTTGCTCTTTGTTCTTTGTTCCTTGTTCGATTGCCTCTATGCCCTCGCCAATCTTGTGGAACTCGGCGGTGAGCTCGATATCTTCTGTAACGGTCAGTGTCAGCGGATTGTCGGTCGAGCCGTTGCTCCACTTCACGAACTCGTAGCCTTCGGCAGGAGTGGCTGTGAGTTGTATCTCGGTGCCCTCAAGATACTCGCCACCACCGCTGACGGTGCCGCCTTGGGCATCATTAACTATAGCGGTAACGGTGAACATCTGTCCCTTCTCGAAAATGGCATTGACATTGAGCTCGCAGATGATGTTGTCGAAGTCTTTGTCCCAACCGGCGAAATGGTAGCCTTCGGGTGCGGGTATTTTCTTGTCCTCGATAATCCATGCAGCCGACTTACCATACTGAACCGAACCGAATGCGAACCACTCGTCGTCGCCTACGATGAAGCGGACGATGAACTCGCGAGGCTCCTCGTTGTATTGAGCGGTATAGACAGCATCGGCAGCGGCATCAACCACCTCAGGTGACCAGCCGGCGAACTTATACTGCTTGTCTTGTGTGGGCTCGCGTGTCGGGTCAGCGGGTTTAGTAGGAGTCATGCCGATGATGACATCGTCTTCCGACAGCTTGGTGCCGTCCCAATCGAGGAAGGTGATGTGGAAGGTGGTAACCTTGTATTGTGCGATTACCGACATATCGCTCTGTACATTGCTCAGGTCTTGACTCCAACCTGTGAAGGTCATGCTCTCCATTACCGGTGCTTCGATGTTCTGAGCGGCAGGGCATCCGTCTTTCACTTGCTCGGTTCCGATAACCACTTCCTCGTATTGGGCGTTGATATACTTATAAGTAACGGTCCAATAGACGTCGTTCTTGCTGTACTGAGCGGTGAGCGAGATGTCGGAGGTGATGACCGAGTAGTCGTTGTCCCAACCGGTGAAGGTGTAGCCGTCAACAGCAGGTGCTGCAGGAGGTGTGGCAGCCTTGCCTTCTTCAACCGTCTCTTTCTTTATCTCCTGACCGTCCTTGTCGAGCCATGTAACGGTGTAATCGGGTATGAGTTTCTGCCACTTGGCATTGAACTGCATGGGGAAGCCGTCGTTGTCGGAAACGACCTCTTTGTAAGCGTCGGAAGCATAGCTTGTCTCATCGTCAGACTCCCAGCCCATGAAGGCAAAGCCCTCAACAGCAGGTACCTCGGGTTCAACGGCAGCCGTACCGCAAGCCACAGCTTGCTTGTCGGTGAACATAGTCTGATGCGTTGTGGGGTTGACAGCCTTGAAGATGACATCGTAGGTGCGTGGAGCAACGGTCATCTGGTCGGTCTGACCTGACGGGATATACCATGTGCCGTCCTCATCGGTGCCTTGGTTGGTGGAGTTGAGGTTCTGGTCAGTGCCGCTGAGAGTGAGAGCGCAGTCGGCTGTCACTTCGTTGTCGCGGATATACACTTTCTCGCCGGCACGAACAGGGATGACGCCCTCTTTGCCTACTGTGAAGAACTCTTCGTTCTTCACATACAGCTCGTGCTCTGATTTGAAGTTAAGAGGATAATAGACATCGAAGACGATGGGATTAGAATAAACGGTGGTGCCGCCTGAAGTTACCTTGACGCGGTATGCCTCTTTCACCACAAACCAGTTCTCGTTCGACTTCGGACACTCGCCGTTAGCGCAGCCCCATGTGGTGTGAGCCACAGGCATGGTCCATTCAAGCAGTTTGCCCGACTTAGCTTCTTCTGCGCTGATGGCTTTCTGATAGCCGCCGTCGTTCCACACTATCTCGTCCTTACCTGTGGTCAGCGTACCGGTGCATATCCATGCGTTGGCAGCAGCATTGGAACGGATGGTAATGTTGAGTGCGAGCGAGTCGTTACTCATGGCGCGAGTGGCTGACTTCTGGAAATAGTCGTGCGAGAGCGAGTTGAAGGTCCAGCCGTCGTTCTGATAGGTCTTGTGCTCTTTGAGTTTGAGCTCTAATGCTTCGCCTGAGATGGCATAGATGGCTTTGAGCTTCAGCGCAGAGCGCACGTTGGTGTAGTCGCCGCTCCAGCGAACAAACTCCAAACCTTCGATGGTGGGAGGAGTAGGCGGAGTAGCATCGTTGCCACACTCGACAAGCTCGCTCTTGAGCTCCTGACCTTCGTTACCAAAGAACTCAACCCAATATTTGGCAGTTACCTCTTTTATAGTCAGTGCACAAGGCATCATCTCGAAGCTGATATACGACTTGTTGGAGTAGTCGATTTTCGGAACGAACCGACCGTTGATCACATAGTCGGTGCAGACTGTACCCTTGCCATATACAACCTCGTCGCCTGCTTTATAGTATTGTACGATGCCGTTGGGGAAGGTTACAGGGTAGCGGAAGTTGACGGTGAAGACGCAGGTGTCTCTGTCGCCGGTGGAAGGTACATAGGTGAGCAGACGGTAGTTGCACGGCCTCATCGAGTTCTTGTTGAAGGTGCCGTCGTACGAGAGTGTCAGTCCGGCTTTTACCCAATCCGAAGCCAAGGTCTCGTGACTGAGATCATACCAATCGTTAGCACCTATGCTCTTGTTTTTTTGCCAAATAAACTGCATCTCGCCCAGACCGAATACCTTGGCATCGAGTTTGAACGATTTGCCGAAGTCAACAGTCAGTTTCTCGTTGTCGGCGGTGCAACTGATAGTTGGCAGGTCAACATCGTAGAAGTTGGCATACCACTTGTTGGCAAGAGGACTCGTCTGGTCTTCGGTGGCGTAGTACGATATTTGGGTGTTCGTACGGATGACCGGTTCAACCACTATACGCACCTTGCTGAAGCCTGCAGCGGCACATTGTGCTATGAGGTTGCGCATGTAAGCAGCCGGCACCTCTACCTTACCGCCGCCGGTGGTCTGGTTGGTAGTGTTCAGATTGCCGCCCGACACTCTCTTGGTCTGGTTGTAGAAAGCATAGTATTTGGCATCGCCATAAAGAAAAGCATCTGCCACATACTTCTGCTGTGTTATGTTCCAATAGCCGCCTACATAGAAGCCGTTACCCTCGATACGCTGTATGGCATAGACATAGTAGTCTCGAACGCTATGCGTACCTTGCTGGTAGTTGTCGGTAAAAGTCAGTACCTGCGTGGAGCGGTTGAAGTAGAAACCCGTCAGATAACGCTGATACGGAAAAGCGTTGTCTGCCACCTTCTCGCCAATAGCAGGGTCGGCTGCGAAAAGCGAACTTGCGCAAAGCAAGGCTGTTGCCAACAATAAGTAGATTTTTTTCATGTGTTGTGGTGCCCGTTATATCCCATCGGCTCTTCGGGTCTAAAAAAAGTATGTTTATGATTGTGTTTTTGAGCATGTTGCGACAATATGTAACTTTTTTTATATTTTAACACCGCAAAAGTATGGAAAATTATGTTTGTCAGCTGTTTATTATCGGTCAATCTTCTGTGAACAATCCAACATTTTCGTTCAAATAAGAAAAAGCGGATGCTTTGATGGCATCCGCTGCATTAAAATGTATGTATGTATGAGGTCTTTTAGCCTGTGTTTAGAAGGCGCGACTACTTGTCTCGATATTGTGAGGGTGTCACTCCGTAGAAGCGTCGGAAGGTGCGAGTAAAAGAGCCGGCATCGCTGAATCCGCAGGCGAGAGCTATGTCGGCTATCTGCAAGTCTTTCTGTTGTGTGAGCATCTCGGTGGCTTTCTCCATCTGTATGGCGAGGATGAAGTTCTTTGGCGAGTCGCCTGTGGCGGCAAGCATGCGTCGGCGGAAAGTGCTGATGCTCATGTTCATAGCACCTGCTATATGCTCAACACTGAACTCGTTGCGCGGCAGTCCGCTATTGACCAGATCGACCACACGAGCGAGGAAGAGTCGGTTGTCGGCGAGTGCATCGTTAGGGTCGTTGTCGGCGGTGACTTCGTTGTTGCCGGAGTCAGTGGGTTGGTCGTTGTTGTCAGCTGTGCTGTCAGCTACTCGCACCTCATCGAGCTTCTTGCGTGCACGCGATTGCTGACGGAGTTTTTCTACCTCAGTCAGGAGGTTGTTGAAGTGTGAGATCTGTCGTTTTTGCTGCATGCGATGTGCTGTCCATGTAACTACTGCCATCAGAGCGAACAGAAGGAGAATGATAACGATGAGCCAGATATAGCGCACTTTCTGTCGGTGGTTGATCTGCTGGAGGATATCGTTGTCGTACTCGGCAGCATAGTGCGAGAGGTTACGATTGGTCTCTTGGTCATAGATTGAGTCGCGGAGGTGTTCGAAGCGGTCGCCATGAAGCAGTGCCTCTTCGGGGTTGATGCCGCGCAGTGTCTCTCTCAGCCCTTTGCGGGTGTGGCTCTCGTTGTAGATGTCGTGCATCGCGACGAAGATGTCTAATGCCTTATAATAGGCATCGGCACCTTCTTGGTTTCTGCCGGTTACGTAATAGAGGTCGCCGAGGTGGTTGTAAGCAATGCCGAGCGAGTGGTAGTTGCCGCTTGCCTCGATGACGGGTATGGCCTCTAAGAGGGCTTTCTCCGACTCGTCGTAGCGCTCTAAGACGGTGAGTGCGGCGGCGCGTTGTGTCTGACGGATAGCGGCTTTGTCTTCGCGACCTAACTGCTTCTCTATCTCCCATGCGCGAGTGGCGTAGTCGAGTGTCTTCTCCACGAGTTTTCGGTCGGAGCTGTTTCGTAGCCTCTCTGAGTCGCCGAACTTATGCTGATAGACCTCCGATGCCATGCCGTAGATGACGGCTTTGCGAGGTAGGTTGTCGGTACGCTCGACGTGCTCGATGGCTTTCAAGATGTATCGCTCGGCTTCGTCGGGTTGCCGCATCGACATATAGATGCCTGCCAGAGTGTTGTACGATGAGGCTATGTTGTTGTCGTCGCCGCTCTCGATGTCGAGCTGATTACATTGCTTGGCATAGACGGCTGCTTTGTCGAACTCGCCTAATCGCACATAGATAAGCCCGAGCAGCGAGGCACAGTCGGCCTCCATGGTCTTGTCGCCTACAGCCTTACAGAGAGGCAGCGCTTGCAGTCCATAGCGCTCGGCAGCACGGAAGTCCTGGGTGTCGTAGAAATACTCTGAAGCCCAATACCACACAGTGGCACAGAGCGAGTCGCGAGAGGCAGTGGCAGAGAGCTCTATCTGCTCGTCAAGGAACTCGTCTTCTATCAGACAACCAAAGAATGTTTCAGCATTCTGCCTGCATGGGTTGTTGTCGAAGTCGGTGAGCGATGATGCTACGCCCGTAGCACTTAGAACACAGAACTGCAGTAAGAGCAGCAGAGTCGATATGCAGCGCAAAAACATATTCATGACCGAAAATGTTGCTTAGAGTTGTTTCTTTTTTGTTGTATAGCAAGCAAGAGTTCCTCTTGAATTGCGGTGCAAAGGTAGTGCTTTATTTTCAAAGCAGGTTTACTTTTTCGGTCAGAATAGAAAGTTTACTCAACATTTTCGTTCGCAATACAAATATAGCCACAGATCTCTGAAGAAATCTGTGGCTAAAGAGTGGTCAACCGGAAGCTGTCGATTGTCAGCTGTCAGTGGTTGGCCGGTTATTCCGTTCTTCTACCTACTATGTCGTAGCGTTGGCCGTTGGGCAGGATGATATATACATGTCCGTTTTCTATCACCTTGCGAGGGCTCCATTGTTTCTTAACTTCTACCTCGTCAATATCGGTAACCACGATAGTATAGGTAGCTGTCGCCCAATCGGAAACCACCGGTAGGGTGGTGCGCACCTTCCACTCGACGGAGTAGTTGCCGGGCTGCTGACTTGCGAAATCTAGTCCGACACCGTTGTGGTCGATAGCAGCAGAGTAGATAATATTCTCGTTTTGTGTGAGGACGAACTCATACTCCGTTGCGCCTTCCACTGCATCCCATAGGAAATAGACGAGGTTACCATCCTGTTCAGTTCTGAGGTTCTTCGGAGTGTAATCCACCGGCGTGCCGTTCTCGCGATACTGAGCTGTTACGCTGAGGTCTGACTGCACATTATCGAACGCCTTGTCCCAACCGACGAAGGTGTAGCCGTCGCGCTGAGGAGCCTGAGGTGCGGTGGCAGACTTGCCTTGTTCGACTGTTTGGGTTGTGATTACTGTGCCATCCCAAGAGTAGAAGGTAACGGTGAAATATGTGGGTTCCACAGGTGTGTTGTCTTTGATTGCTGCAATGCGTATCTGTCGGGTAGCGGTAACGCCCGAGCCGTCCACAGCGGTGGCTTTGACGGTGATAGTGCCGCCGTTGTTAGGTGTGCGGGCGGTGAGCAAACCAGACGACTGGTCGATATCAGCCAAATGTAGCTGATCCGTTATCTCCCATACAACCTGTTTGTAGGTGGTGTTGGACGGCATCACCTCGGCATAGAGCAGGAGCATCAGGTTGTCGGCTGTGGTCTCGTACTTGCCGTTGGCAGAGAGTATGGTGAGCGACTGTGCGTAGGTCATGGTCTTAGCCGCTACGCGGTTAACTATGTTCGAGCGCCCTTGCATAGACACGGCTGCAGGTGCTTTGCTCGGTACCACGGAGGATTCAGTGCGCTTTGGAGCTTGTGAGCTGCTGCTTGCCAGCACATACTCTATGGCGTAATACGGTTGCGCGTCTTGCGGAGCGTTGTCGGTATATGAGGTGTTGTACGATGAGACAGAGGCTATCTGCGTGAGCGTGCCTTCGGCTGAGCCGCGCAAGATATTGTAGGTTACCACATCGGCTCCTACATATTGGTTCCAGATGAGGTTCCACTGATTGTCACTCACGCCGCGGTTGATGGTGGTGTGGACGGTTTGGTGAACGGCGCTTGCAGGAGTGCGTGTGCCGCCATTCATGATGCCGCGGATAGCGTAGCGCTCGGCGCGTTGGGTGGCGTCGGACGAGAGGTCGGTGTATCGACCAACTGTGGTCGATACTACTCCGAGCTCGACGAATTGGTCGCGGATATTAGTCTCTTTGAGTACCTGTATTTCCGGGAAGAGGTCGGCATCGGCGTTCCAACTGATGATATTATGTCCGTCAGCATCGGAGGTAACAAGCGCTATCTGAGGTGAGTTGTCGGCGCTTATTATCTCTACGCTCTTTCTCAACTCACCTGCACAGCCGTTAGCGTTAGTTAGAGTGAGGATGAGTTCGAGAGAGGAGAAGTTGGTGAGAGCATTACCTTTGCTCCAAGCGCGGCGCGTGTCGAGTTTGAGTGTATGATTGTCGAATGTTAGTTGCGGGTCGCGGCCGTCGATACCTTTTTCTGTAATACTATGCACGGTGCCGTTGATGCTTATCTCGAGTTCTCCATAGAGGTTGTCGGACCAACTGACATCCACAGAGCCGCCGTCGAAGAGTGCTGCCGGCAGGTCTGCCCAGCCGCTCACTTGGTCGGCATAGAGCATGCGGGTGTAGGTCTTGTCGCCTATAGTGAGTGTGATGGTCTTTGTTCCCTCATCTTTCCATGATACACGGTATGGTCCGAAGCCGCTGCCGCTCACGATGGTGCCGCCGTCGAAGTCCCATACAGGTGTGCCGGTGCGGTCTTCCGACATGTAGGTCACTGTCACTTCGTCGTAAGTGCAGACGGTTGTAGGTGCATCGATAATCTGTCGGTCGATATTGATTGTCAGTTTCTCGGAGAAGTCTGACATGAGGTTGCGCTGGTCGATAGCCTGAACTTGCACTTCGTAGTCGCCGGCGGTGAGCTCGGACAGCGGTACGAGGAAGCGTGTAGCACTGATGTATTTATGTGCGGGCAGATATGCGGTCTTACTGATGAGTCCGTTCTGCGGTGAGATGACGAAGCTGCCTGAGCCTAAGCGTCCTGCATGTTTAACTGACAGGTTATAGCGCATTTGTGTTGCCGGTGTGTGGTCGTCCTCAGCGGGGTTCCATTCGATGAGCAAGCCATCGGCTGTCTGTACGGCACGCAGTCCTTGCGGTGCTGCGGGTGCGTTGTTGGCGTTGATACTTACTACAGCACACTCTACAGGAGTCTCTGTTTTCCAGCCGTTTTCGTCATAGTCTGTCTTATAGCTATTAACAAGCACCTCATTGGGTATCATTGTATTGATGGACCAGAGGTTGTACATATTGGTTTGCGGTATGAGGAAGCCTTGTGTGAGAACGCCTTGCGGTCCCATGTACCAGACATATATACCATAGATATCGTTGCCCGCGGCGCTGTTCTTCTGTTGGGAGATGATGTCGAGATAGCCGTCGTTGTTGATATCGATGAGCAGTTGATTGCCGGTGTAGCCGTTGACATAGAAGGATTGGAGGTTGCCAAGCGGCAGGATGTCGGGAGCGGAGAGACTCTGATTCTGATTGTTCCAGAGAATGTATATGCTACCGTCTGAGGATTCAGTCCAGAAGTCGCGTGTTGCGAGGATGTCGATATATCCGTCGTTGTTGAGGTCGGCGAGTTGCGGGTAGCGGAAGTCGCCGGAAGCGATGGATTGGGTGAACGGTATCTCTGTTTGTTCGAACTCGGCATTACCACGGTTAAGGAAGATCAAGAGTTTGCGGTATTGGTTGACATTATCTATGAATTCATCGCGCAGGTATGCGATGTCGAAATATCCGTCGCGGTCGTAGTCGATGATGAAGTTGTTGACAAGACCGGTGTAATAGTTGTTGGCAGCACCTTCGAGTGCATTTTTGAGCAGGTCAGTGTCGCCGTTCTTCAGGCTTACCTCGGTAGAGCCGTATTCGCTGCCGGCATGTTGCTGTATTAAATAACCTTGAGAATAGGCTGTAGGATAGCCGTCGTGCAAGAGGTCGGCGCCGAGACGATAAACATTGTTAGCGAAATATAGCGATATATTATCGTCTTGCTGTTGTGCGGTCATGTCGGGCTGATTGTCGGCGTGTGGCAGGTAGTAGCCTACTTTACCCGATGCTGTGAGCAGGTCGGCATAGCCGTTCTTGTTCCAGTCGAGCCAGAGGGCATTGTTGTTGGTGCCTTGTATGTTGGTGTTCCATAGACCGGTAGCCTGAGTATAGGTAGTAAGAGAGGTGGCTTGTGAGATGTATTTATTGTAGTATGCGTCAAGCAGACCGTCGTTGTTGAAATCGGCTTTTACGGCGTCTGTAAAGAGGGTCTTGTTGGTGTCGTAATCGTCTCCGAACGAGAGTGTGTCGGAGCTCATACCTGCCGGTAGCACGGTGAGGGTAGCTGTGAAGGAAGCAGCCTTGCCGTCGGGAGCGGTAACGGTGTGGGTGATGATTTTCTCGCCGGCTGTTGGGAAGGTTAATTTGATTATCGAGCCCTCGCGGCGTAGCTCACCATCGGCATACAGCCATGTATGGCTGTATGCGTTCGGTAGTTGGGTATAGTGGATTGTCGCTGTTTCGTTGAAGGCTATACGGTCGCTTGACATGGTGAACTCGGCGGGCAGAGCGGTATGGTCGATGCTTGCTTCTTCCGACCATGCGGAGCCTTTATGCTGCGCGTCGATAGCCTGCACGGAAGCGTATATCTTGCTTGGCGGGTAGGTTGAGAGGTCGATGGTGTAGGAGTGTCGGTTGCCCATGTTGCCGTCTAAGAAGTTGCGTCGTGAGCCGTCGGCATTAGCGGCAGCGCGTAGTATGTCGTTGCCGGCAGGTGTGGTGCCGAGGCGCAGGGCATAGCTAAGGTCGCCGGTCATGGTCTCTTGGTCAGAGCCGTTGCCCCATGTGACGGTCAGGATGCCGTTGTCGTAGCGCAGTTCGGGTGCGGCGGGAGCCTGAGGAGCGGTGTTGGCGGTAACGGTGAAGGTCTTCTTGTCGCCAAACTCGGTGGTAAAGATATGCGTCTTGCCTTGCGAGAGACCTGAGACCCATATCTCTGTCTTGCCGTCTCCATCGAGGTCTTCGGCATTGATACGGCATTTCGACACATTCATAGCAGGTGCCCCCCATCCGCTATTTTGATAGGTGAGGGTATAGAGTACCGACGGAGAAGCAAACAGGTTGTTCTGACTGCCTTGCAGCCATACTATCTCTGCCTGTGTCTCAGAGGTTTGATTAATCTCATAGTTGCTGTTGATATCGGCGCGGAAGGCGAGTAGGTCGAAGTAGCCGTCGCCGTCGATATCCTGCAAGGCGGAGAACCAGAGGTTGTCGGTGCCGTAGTTCTGTTCGGGCTGTTGTGTGAAGTTGCCGTTGCCGTCGTTTATGAAGAAGCAGGTGTAGGCGGTCTTGGTGGCATTGGCTTGAGCGGAGAAGGTGGCGAGGATGTCGATGTCGCCATCGTGGTCGAAGTCGTAGCAGTACAAGAGGTCGTCAACGGCAGCGTTCTCGTAGATAGTCTTAGTGTCGAACTTGCCTTCGCCTTTATATATTGAGGTGTAGAGTTTCTCACCCGGGAAGATAAAGTCCATGAGACCATCGTTGTTCAGGTCTGCGGGCACTACCATGCCGTTGGTCTCTGCCAAAACGAATTGTCCGCCACCCATATTGAGGTAGATGATACCATTTTTCTCGTCGATGAGGTCGGTGAGGTTGTCGGCATTGAGGTCGAGTGCTTTGGTGATGAAGGGTACGGTGTAGCCGATGGAGGGTGCTTTATTTGGAGTGTTTGTCTCAAGTGAGGATATCTGCGTACTCTGTGGACGGCGTGGGGCGCGGGAGAGTGAGACTCCGCTGAGGCTTGCCATACCGGCGCTGTAGCCATAGTTAGGTGTGATGAGTCCGCGACCTGACGAGTAGGTCAGTTCTTTGGCGGTGGCAGCCCATTCGGTGTCGCTCATCTGTGCCTGATATTCGTCCCACGACATAGCATATATGTATTCCAATTTGAGTGAGCCATCGGGCTGAGTGTATGCCACATAGTGCTCATATTGCGGTGTTGCTGCGGCTTTGCTTGGAGCGCGATAGGGTGTGCGGGGCGCATGACCTTCGGATATTGAAAGACCGCCAAATACAGGAGCAGTATTTATGAAATTTAGTTTGTTGACTACAAAATAATCCAAGCGTCCGTCGCCATTGAAGTCCATGTTGGGAAGCACGACGGTACCGTCAACTGAGGTGTTGTCGGAGAAGATTGTTTTGGCGTTAGAGCCGGACACGAGGGTTACGGCATACTTGTCGTCGCTGATGCCGCTGATGAACTTGATATCACCGTCAAAGCCGCTTTCGTCGGTCGAATATACGGTCTTGTCGAAAGCGAAGTTGTCGGTGAAGTCGCCGGTCTGAACAAGCGTCTCAGAGCAGATATTTTTATAGGTGCTGTAATCATAATTGCATTTAGAGTTATGTTGCAGCAGTTGTTTGAGTGAGTTGCCTGAGAAGTCGTACATAACGGCGGCATCGGGCATGTCGAGATAGACGATGCCTTCGTCGGAAGTATATTTACCTATGAATGGAATATAGCCCTTGCCGATGCCGAGGTAATCATAATAGTTGCCGTAGCCGTCGGTTTTTTCGCGGAACCTGCCCAACTGCCCGTACATAATGACGGTATCGCCGTTTTGCAGTTGCAGGTTGCTGATAAACGGTTCCATATTAGGACCTAACATGCTGTAGCCACTGATGAGGGTATTGCCACTGGTCTCATCTTTCTCAATCATTACATCTGCCACATTGAAACTCAGTCTGCCATCGCTGAGTGTAACTCTGTTGACGTTGATAGGATAGAGGCATACTATACCGCGCACGGCGTACATGTCTTTTAGTGCGAAGTCGTACCAATCGTGGTAGTATTCGTATGGTGAGTCTTTTTCTTTATCGTATTCGCCGTAGTCTTTGGTGATTAAGTCGTAAGCCTGCTGAACGGTGAGTATGTCTTTGCTATTGATGTCAAATGAGTAGATAGGTTTGATAGTAATAGTCTCGGTTATGTTGCTTAGCGGGTGGCTCCAGCCTGTGAACTTGTGGTATTTAAGTTCGGGTACCTCAGGTGCCACGGCGGTGCCGCCTATCTCAACAAAAGATGATGTGAGAGTGTCGCCTGCAAAATCAACGAAGGTTACTCTGACGAAGCCCGCAGGGATACAATCCTTGATAAATTCAAAGACAGGTTTGACAGTCAGGTCAGTGCGAACCTTGGTGAGTTGTTCACTCCAGCCTTTGAACAGGTAGCACTCATTCTCGGGTGCGGGGTCGGCGGGCGGTGTTACGCTGCTGCCGTCTGCTACCACTTTAGTGTCTATGACTTTGCCATCGCGGTCGAGGAAAGTAACGGTATGGTCGGGAATGATCTCACAGAACGATTCGAAAGCGGTGAAACAAACGTAATTATCGGTTGATGTGATAGTCAGACTGTCGGTTGCGCCTGTCCAATATACCTTTACGCCGTCGCGTGTTACCAAGCCGTTTGAGAATGTGGCGGCGGCAAGTGTCGTGGCATTATCCTCGTTGGTGCAGGTGAAGGTAAAGTTGCGCAGGTAGTTCTTGTCCTTGATAGTCAGTTTGCGGTTGCGCACGAGACGCATGTAGCACTTGGCCGGGTCGCTGTTAGAGTTATAGTAGGCGTATGGGAAGAACATAGTAATATCGCCCTGTGTCATCTCCGTGTCTGCATAATGGTTGATGGTTTTCTCTTTATTCCATTCGTAGGCGCTGATGCTAAACTTTTTCTTTGTCTCGAACACAGGTCGTATAGTCATATCGCCAAGCACCTTGCTGAAGTCCTTGTCCCAACCCACGAACTGCTCACATTCCTCGCCTGTCGGGTTGGCAGGAGCAGTGGCGGCATTGCCTGCGATGACCGTCTCACGCTTTAGCTCCTTGCCGTCTTTGTCAAGGAAGATGACGGTGCAGGGCACCAACTCGTAATACTTGCACGGGTAGCCGAAAGAGATGATGTCGGCATTGTTCCATACATCCGAAGGATAGGTTATCTCCAGTTGCGTTGTTGCACCGCTCCAGAAAACGGTAGCACCGCTTTGGCGAAGAGAGCCTGTGTTGCACTTCGATGCCGCGAGATAGGCAGCACGCTCTTCGCTGATAGTACGTATGGCAAAACTGCGGAATGTCTCGTCGTTTTTTATGGTAAGCACACTATTGCTTGTCAGTACCAAACAGCGTGTTGATACGCCGTCAACATAATTGTTGTACCATACAGGCTCGGTATTGTTTGTATAGGCAACGCTGAAAGTGTAGCTGTTGTCGGTGTCGGTGTATGAGAGTGCCGAGTTAGCATTCTTCCACCATGTGGCCATAGGGAACTCGTCGTCGATGCGATACAGCGGATAGACCTCAAGGTCGGAAGTGATATTGGTAAGGCTTTTGTCCCAACCGTTGAAGCACTCGTGTGTGATGGCAGGCGCCGTAGCGCTGCCGCCGTTGCTCACCTTCTCGGTTTTGAGAATAGAGCCTTTCATGTCGTAGAAAGTAACATTGCATTGTGTGTCGGTCTTGTCGCCTATGATAGTGAAATCCATGAACTGACGGTCATAACTATATGTCTTTATCGTAAAGGTCAAACTAAAAGTTCCGCCTGTCCACACGAGAGGAGTTACATATCCGCTTTTCTCGCCAAGCGACAACTCTCCTTTATCGCACGAAATCTCGTCAAGTCCATTGTATAATGCATAAACATTGATAATAACCTTATGCATCTTCGTTTTGGAGGTGATTGTAAAAGTATTACCATCAAGCGTCTTGATGATGTAGCCGTTTCTGTAATAGTCGTAATCTATATGTGGATAATCGTTTTCGCTTTCACGACTGCCTGCGCCGATGGCTATTGTAACATTACCCTTTGTGAAATCAACATTTGCAAACTTCTCTCCTGAGGTAAGTTCATTATAGTCCATTATCTCTTTGGGAGTGATTATGACGGTATCATTCAGCACAGCAGGCGAGAAGTCGTAGAGGGCGGTAATGGTGATATCTTCGGTTATGTTGGTGTAGTCCTTGTCCCAGCCAGTAAATATCTTATTGGTGATAGCAGGCGGTGTGGGTGGTGTGGCGGCATTACCGTAGAGTACGCTCTCGGTTTTGAGTACAGTACCGTCGGCACCGACGAAGGTGACGGTAAACGACTTGTTCATATCTTCGTAGGTGACAGAGAAGGCCGTGAACACCTGATTGCCGGTGAAAGTGACTGAGACGGTTTGTGCTGCGCCGGTCCAGTCCACCTGTTTGGTGTTAGAGGCATTTACCTGAGCCGAACCTGCCGACCATGTATTACCTGCTAAGCGTGTGGCTTGTGCTGCCACATTTTGCGTGAACGACATAGCGGTGAGCTGATAGCCGGTGGCAGCGGTGATAGTGAGTGTGTTGCCCTCGCCTGCAGCTATAGCTATGCCGTTGTAAGTAACCGCAGAGCCTATACCCTGCGCAAAACTAACTGTTATGGGAGATGCAGTATAAGTGCTAACAGCATCACCCGTACTAAGGCTCTGAGCCGTTGCCCACTCTGTAGCAGTAAAACTTACTGCCTGTGCTTGTACTTGCAACCAAAACAAGCAACTGAGAGAAATGAAAGAGACTAAGAACTTTTTCATAATAGTATGGTTTTGTGTTTATATTATACTTGTGTGGGATTGTCACCACCCGGAGTGCAAGCGCCCCCGCTCGCGGCATAGTGCCAACACGAAATCAGGTGCGAACCGACTTTGTTGTCTCTGCTTTTGGAGCCTTGCGAGAAGCTGTGTGTCAGATACAAACAAAGCAGTCCACGCCTGATAATAGGGGAACTGCTGATTGCTACTAACACACTATCGGTCAATTCGCAGTTTTCAAAAGGTGTAACAATCAGTAACGCTCTATGTCTCGAAAGTAGGGGTATGCATCCCCCAAAACTTCCGCTGCAAAGTTAAGAAAAAGTTTGCACACCTGCAAACATCGGCTTAATTTTACATAGGCGCGGCTGCTTTGCGTATCATTTGTCAGAGAAGAAGCCGACTCATAGGCAGGCTTATCATCGACACTGCAAAAGTACAGCAACCGCGCATTTTGGCATATATACCAATCTTTATTTATTATAAAAAGGAGAGGAAAAAGGGATAAAAAAAGCATCCGCAAACCGACAGATGCTTAATCTTATGCTAATATGTCAATGTCTGTTGAGCCAAAGATGAAAGAGTCTGTCATAAACTTGATATACTCCGTTATCGTTAGTGATTAACTGTTTTTCTAATTCATAAGAATAATTGTTATTTCCACTGCAAAAATTCTAAGAATATCTTTTATCCAAATCGGAAAATCTGAATCGGATAATATTTGTATTTCTGCCCCTCTCACCTCTAACAGCGAAGCGATCTCACTTCTAACAGCGAAGTGGTCTCACTTCTAACAGCGAAGTGGTCTCACTTCTAACCTCTATATCGGCAGCTGATAGTTCTCAGGGAACTTGCGGCGGAGGCGGTAGCGGGCTATATATATCGACGGAGGCTCGACGGAGAACATCTCTGCCACTTCGGTGGTAGTGAGGTCGGTGAGGAAGCAAATGAGGTAGCGGAGGTCAACCACCGACAGCGCTTTCTCAGCATGTGAGCATAGGTCGGCAACGAGCGTCAGGTTCACCTTGCGCAGTCGCTGCTCGTAGCGTGGGAAGTCGTGGCAGAGCAGGTCGAGTTGCAACTTCAGAGACGAGGCTTCAATATGTCTGTCATCGCCATTATGCTCATCAGCATCTTCATGCGGCGATAGCTTTGCTCCTGCGACATTGCTATCGCCGGTCTTGGCAACGGTCAACGGCAACGCTGCCTCAACGGCCTTCTCGTATTGCTCTTGTTCGCGGTTCTTGCGGCGAAGACGGTAGATGACGAAGGCAGAAAACAAGATGATGAGCAGCGACGCGCTGATAGCGATAAGCATGATATTCTGTTTTCTTAGTGCGCTGATAGTCCGGTCTTGTTCGCGTTTCTTATACTGTGCCTCCACCTCGTGCAGAGCCTCGTTCTGCTCAACGTTATATCGCTCACGGTTAGCCTCGTTGAGTTTTTTCTGCCATTCGAGAGCCTCGGTGTGGTTATTCTCTTCCTCAGCAATCATCGCCATGAACTGATAAGCCTCACAGCGTTCGGTGAGCACGGCGTTGGGGCGGGCCTGTGACACAGTGTCGATAAGCGCAAGCACCTCAAGCATATATCGTTTAGCTTCTGCACGCTCACCGAAGTAATAAGCGAGCCACGAGCGCTCGTCGAGGATAGAGATGTCGGCTTCCTGAAGGTCGATAGGTGCAAGGTAGTCGGTATGGTCGCGAGCTTCTTGGGCGAGGTCTAAGTACTTACGCACCGAGTCGATGACGACGGGGTCGTAGTAGAGGTCGTACATCACGGCGATGTTATAGTAAGTCCATACGGGGTGCACATGTCTTTTGTGCCGTTCTTCGCGGCTCATCTGCTCTAAGTAGCCGGCTGCCTGTTTCTGATAACTCATCATCTGTTTACGCACGAGGGCAGCGCTATCGGTATCGGTGCAGTTCTCATAATCGATCACCAAGCGCGTGGCGAGCACCGAGTAGTAGTCGTAGTTGATGGATATATCGTCGGGATGCTTTTGTCTGAGTTGTTCAAGTCGAGAGAGCGCTTCGTCCATGCCGGCGGTGTCGCGCTGATTGAGGAAAGAGATGGCAATGGAGTAGAAGCATACCGATGCCCATGCAGCTTCGTTCGCGTCGATGAAGATATCTGCCGCATCGCGGTATAGCCGATGAGCCCCTTGTGTGTCGCCTACTTGCTGTTGCTGCGTTGCCTTGTCGTACATGCTCACAGCCTTCTCAACAGCAGGCGAGAGCAAAAGGACAACAGATATTGCCAATGAGAGAAGTGTTGCCATATTCTTGCGATATTCTTGCCGCAAAGGTAAGCATTAATCTGCATATCTGCAAATTTAGATGTAAGACCGCTGCGCTGTTGGACCGCGTTGCTGTTGGACCGCGTTGCTGTTGGACCGCGTTGCTGTAAGATCGCTTTGCTGTTAGGTGTCTTAGCCGCATGGTGCTCCCCTCCATGATAAGGAGGGGCAGGGGTGGTAGATAGAAGAACGCTGCTCTGTTAAAGGTTAGACCGCTGCGCTGTTGGACCGCTCCGCTGTTAGACGTTTCAGCCGCATGGTCTCCCCCTCCTTCCCCTGGAGGGAGGGGGTGAGGGGGCGGGAGG
>CAMHOK010000020.1 GCA_946186735.1 uncultured Bacteroidales bacterium | reverse complement strand
TTGATACGCTCTGGAGAGTAGCCGCAGAAGAAGTCTTGGTTGAACTTCAGAGATGAGTTTTGTTCGATGACGGGCACACAGTCTTCTTCGGTACAACCCGGATAGACGGTCGATTCGTAGATGATGATATCGCCTTTGTTGAGGGTCTTGGCAATCATCTTAGTTGCTCCAAGAAGAGGAGTAAGGTCGGGGTTGTTGAACTTGTCGATAGGCGTCGGGACGGTGACGATATATACGTTAGCTTTCTTCAGCTCATTCACATCAGAAGAGAAGCTGAGTCCCGCAACACCTGTTTGCTTGAACAACTCGGATGCCTGCTTGAGACCTTCAAGGTCTGCCTCAAGGGTATGATCGGCACCCGATTCTAACTCTTTAACACGATTTTCGTTGATATCGAATCCGATGACCCGATATTTCTTTCCAAACTCAATTGCCAGAGGCAGGCCCACATAGCCCAACCCGACTACGGCAATGGTGTAATCAGCTCTGTTTATCATATTCTTATTGTTTGTTTATTTTCTAACATTGTGTGAGCGATTTTAGTCTCGCTGAAAAAGGTCGCGCGTATATACTTTATCTTTCACGTCTTCTAAGCACTCGTCATAGCGATTGGCAATGATGCATTGGCTTAGTTGCTTAAACTTCTGTAGGTCGTTGACCACGCGACTACCGAAGAAAGTGGAGCCGTCTTGCAATGTGGGCTCATAGATGATGACGGTTGCACCTTTGGCTTTGATGCGTTTCATGATACCTTGAATACTTGACTGCCGGAAGTTATCGGAGTTGGACTTCATGGTTAAGCGGAAGACTCCGATGACACATTCATGTTCAGCCTGAGCCGAATAGCTGCCACGTTTGAAATAGTCGTAATATCCTGCCATGTTGAGAACTCGGTCGGCTATGAAATCTTTTCGTGTACGATTACTCTCAACGATGGCTCCGATAAGGTTCTCCGGCACATCTTGGTAGTTGGCGAGCAGTTGTTTGGTATCTTTGGGCAGGCAGTAGCCACCATATCCGAAAGAGGGGTTGTTGTAGTGTGTCCCGATACGCGGGTCGAGGCATACACCCTCGATGATGTCCTTGGTGCTGAGCCCTTTCATCTCGGCGTAGGTGTCCAACTCGTTGAAGTAGCTGACTCTGAGTGCGAGAAAAGTGTTGGCAAACAGTTTGACTGCTTCCGCCTCGGTTGTGCCCATAAACAGAGTAGGGATATCGGTTTTGATAGCTCCTTGAGAGAGGAGGTCTGCAAAAGTGTGAGCCGCCGCCATCTCTTGTTCGTCTTCGGTGTTGCAACCGATGATGATGCGCGATGGATAGAGGTTGTCGTATAGAGCTTTGCTCTCACGAAGGAACTCAGGAGAGAAGAGTATGGTGAGTTCAGGATGGTTATGCCTAAGAGTGGCGGTAAAACCAACGGGAACAGTCGATTTGATAATCACGACAGCTTGGCGGTTGATACGAGCCACATCATCAACTACCTGCTCAACTGCAGAGGTGTCGAAATAATTGAGTTGCGGGTCATAGTTGGTGGGTGCTGCAACAACTATATAATCAGCTTTTTCGTATGCTTCTTGAGCATTAGTTGTGGCAACAAGCTGAAGTTGTTTGAATGCCAGATATTTCTCAATATATTCGTCTTGAATAGGCGATATGCGGTTGTTGACCATATCCACCTTTTCTTGCACTATATCTAAGGCTACCACTTGGTTGTGTTGAGCGAGCAGAGTGGCTATTGATAAGCCCACATACCCTGTACCTGCTATTGCTATCTTCATGAATTTCGGACTTTGACTTTAATTTTGCAAAAATACTATTTTTTTGCATACTACGCAAGTAATTTAGCGTTTACATCTTTTTTTTATTCAATTTAAGTGTAAGATAATGCTTGTTTGAAAAAATATTCGTACCTTTGTCAATTATTTGTAAAATACCGTAAGAAAATGAAGAAAACATTTATTGGAATGATGGTGGTATTGGCACTTGGTGCTTGTACTAATTGTAAACAAAGCTCTCAAGAGGTTGTGGTGGAAAACATTATGTCGCGCGTATCTGTTCGATCGTTCACGGATGAGAAGCCGAGCGATGCTCAGATAGAGACTCTTCTGAGGTGTGCAATGGCGGCTCCGTCGGCTATGAACAAGCAGCCTTGGGCTTTCGTGGTAGTTGATGATCCGGCTCTGCTGAAGCAGATTGGCGACAGCCTTCCGAATACTCGTGTGCAGAACAACGCTCAGGTATGTTTTGTTATCTTGGGTGACCTTAGAAAAACGGCTCAAGGTGATGCCGAGGAGTTCTGGATTCATGACTGCTCTGCCGCTACCGAGAACCTGCTCTTAGCTGCGCACTCGATGGGATTAGGTGCTGTTTGGTGCGCTATCCAACCCGGGCAGGACCGCATCAACAAACTCCGTAGAATACTCAACATTCCTCAATATCTCATGCCCTTGTGTGTGGTGCCTGTAGGTTATCCGGCAGAAGAGCCGCAAGTGAAAGAGAAGTATAAGGAAGAGAACATCTTCCACAATGCCTGGCAAGAATAATGCATGCAATATCAATACATGGCAAGAATAATTAAAGGATAATCAAGTATAGATATGAACACTTTTCTCGAATTAGCTCTCAAACGGCGTAGTATAAGAAAATATCAGGCTCGCGAGGTTGAGCAGGATAAGATTGATTATATCTTAAAGGCGGCCTTGTCGTCGCCTTCAGGTAAGCATCTCAATCCATGGCAGTTTGTGGTTGTTACTGACCATGATATGCTTGTTCGTATGTCTGAATGTAGGACTTATGGGAGTCAGATGCTTGCTCAGTCACCTCTGGGTATAGTCATAGTTCTCGACGCCTCGCTGACCGACACGTGGCAATGCGATGGTGCGATAGCTGCTCTCAATATGCTGCTTGCCGCAGAGGACGCAGGGCTGGGTGCTTGCTGGGTGCAGGTCTATAATCGTCAGATGAAAGGCGAGGAAGAAGCAGAGCAGATAAGTGCCGAAGATGCCATCAAACAGATGCTCAATATCCCACAGTCGCTGTCTGTGCTATGCATCATATCTATTGGCTATAAAGAAGAAGAGAAGAAACCTATCAATCCCGACAAACTACAATACGAAAAGATACATTATGGCAAATACTAACGAACAAAAACAAGTTAATCAAGACAAGTCTGCTCGTCAGAAAGTCCCGACGATAGCGGTTACTTGCGGCGATCCTAACGGTATAGGTTATGAGATCTTGCTCAAGGCGTTGTCCGACCCTCATATCTCTGAGATATGCACACCTATCATCTATGGCAATCTGTCGCATATTAAGGCTATAGCTCCCACCTTGGGCGAAGAATACGCCGGCACCACCATCCATCCTATTCGTAACGCCGCCGACGCTACGCCAAACATGCTCAACATCATCAACTGTTATCCGGACACTCTGACGCTTCAGCGAGGAGTGAAGACACAGGAAGGTGGTGAGGCAGCTTATCTCTCGCTCAGTACGGCGGTAAGAGATATCAAGGATGGTAAGATCGACCTCCTCTTGACAGCACCTATCAACAAAGCCAATATACAGTCGGATAAGTTCCGTTATTCTGGACATACCGAATATCTCACGGCTGAGTTCGGCAAAGGCAAGGATGCTCTGATGATGATGGTGTCAGATATGATGCGTGTGGCATTAGTGTGCAATCATGTGCCGCTAAGCCGAGTGCCTGAATATATCACTGAAGAGCGTATCACTCATAAGTTAGAGATACTCAATCAGACTCTTCAACAAGACTTTACCATTCGTCGTCCCCGTATAGCAGTCTTGGCTCTGAACCCGCATGCCGGAGATAACGGCTTGCTGGGTAAGGAAGAGATAGAGACTATCGTTCCGGCTATCAAGAAAGCTTTTGATAATGGTATTTATGCTTTCGGACCTTATTCGGCAGACGGCTTTTTCGGTGCAGGTGAGTATGTACATTTTGATGCGGTGCTTGCTATGTATCATGACCAAGGTCTCATTCCTTTCAAGTCGTTAGATATGAACGGTGTCAACTATACAGCCGGTCTGGATATCATCCGCACCTCGCCTGACCATGGCACGGCTTATAGTTTAGCAGGTAAGAATGTGGCTGACCCCACTTCTTTCTCGCATGCTCTTTACATGGCTATCGACATCTTCCACACCCGCAACCGCAACAAGCAGATAGCGGCCAATCCGCTTCCAAAACAGCAAGTAGAGCCTACTCAGGCTCCATATATACCTCCGTTCGTGCCGTTTGTGCCTCCTAAAAAAGAGCAGACAGATGAGCCAAAGAACGAATAAATTGACAAACAATAAAGCCGATGCGTTATGAAGAAAGCAGTTGTTTTAATGTTAGCAGCGTGCCTGCTGCTTGGTTGCAAGAACACGGGAACGGTCCGTCCGAGTGCAACAGGAACGATTTATGAGCTATTGGTGGTGATGCCTAAAGCTCAGTATTCGTCAGCCATCGTTGACAGCCTTGGTGCCGACATGCCTTGTCTGCCACAGAAAGAGGCGTATTTCGATGTTACGACAGTTACCCCTCAGTTGTTCGACAACATACTCAAGCCAAGTAGAAACATCTTGTATGTAGATATCAATCCTGAGCGTTATACGACCAACAAGATCGTGTACATTAGCAATGTGTACTCACAGCCGCAAGCTTACTGCCGCCTGCAACTGCGTTCTGAGGATGAGGTGGCTGAGTTCTGGGAAGAGAACGCAAGCACCATACGCAGTTGGTTCGTTCGTCAAGAACTCATGCGTCAGGCCAAGTTCAATAAAGGCTTCTGCAATTTCAGGGGCAGAGAGGTGGTGCAGAAAGAGCTTGGTGTTGACATCGTTGTGCCCAACGATTATGAGCTTATCCTTGACACCGCCGCCGCCGATTTGCACTTCATCTGGTTCTGCAATAACAAAGGCTCAATGCGTCGCGACCTGGTGGTATATTCATATCCCTATACCGATGCCAAGACCTTCAGCACTCGTTACCTGATTGACAAACGCAATGAGGTGATGCGTCAGTTCGTTGCCGGCAGTTTGGACGGTTCGTATATGGGCACAGAGGAAGGACAGAAAGACCTTGTGCCTCTGATGCGGGGGATTAGCGTACAAGACAATCAGTATGCAGCTGAGCTTCGCGGACTATGGAAGATGCTCAATGGTGCTGCCATGGGTGGTCCGTTCGTCTCGCATACACGCTTGGATGAGCTATCGCAGAGGATAGTAACGGCTGAAGTCTTCATCTACGCAGCCGGTCAGAAGAAACGCAATGCTTTGCGTCAAGCAGAGGCTATCCTCTATTCGATGCGTATGCCTGAAGAGATCAACAAACTAAAAGAAGTTACAGTATCTGCCGAAGAGGCACAACCACAAAATCCCGCTGACGAATAAGCGGGTGGGGAAGAGTGAGAAACGCAGAGTTGTGTTTCTCTGACATAATGAATGCCTCGTCGATAGTACGAGGCATTTTGTTTTGTTGGAAGTAGAAGAGAAGGTCGATGTCGATGTTGCGGTCGGCATATTGTTTCTTGCCGTTGCTATCGATATGCGAGTGTTCTTGTCGTCCCATCAGTCGCTCGATGCGTTGAGAGAGCCGAAGCACGGTGACGGCGGAGAGACTCGTCCGGTAAGCTGCCACTACATTGACGAACCTATTGTCGGAGACAAAACCCCAAGGCTCGGAATAAAAAAAGTCGGAACACGAGAGACGTGTTCCAACAATGAGACTGAGATAGTCGAGAGCAGACTGTATGTGTTGCTCTTTGTCTGCGAGGTTGCTTCCTATGCCGAACACGACTATCATACGACTGTTCTTACAATAACTCAATGTTGTGTGAATGACTCACTGTTGTGGGGTGTTATCTTTCCTTAGCAGTTCCAACTCCTTGACCTCATCCCATGCCACCATTGCCACTTTAGCTATAGGACTGATAAGGCGACTCTCGCTGACGACCTCCGGCTTTAGGAATTGGAAGTTGTTGTTGAGCAGGAGTAGTCCGTTCAATATGGCCGACACCAAGATGAGCCACTTGGCAGCTCCGAACACACCACCTAACAACCGATTGACCCAGCCGAGCGACACCGCATGCATCAGTTTGGTGAACAACCGTCCGATGAGAGTTACGACGAAAGCGGTGAGGAAGAAAAGCAGCAGATAAGACACTGCTTCACATATAGCCGTTTGCCAGGTTACCAACGAGCTCAGATAGACCGACAACTGAGGAGCAAAAATCTTTGCCACAATGATAGCAGCCACCAGTCCTATGATGCCGGCTAACTCTTGTGCCAACCCTTTGATGAGTCCGTGAATAAGACCATAAAGGATTGGCACAATGATGATAATATCGATAATATTAGAAACGCTCACTTCCTTATTATTTATGATATTCTGTTGGCTCCCATACTTTGCCTTGAGCGTTAACGAGTCTGAGGTCGCTCAAGTCGCGCAAAGAGATTGACCAGGTCTTCCATGTGGGCGCATATCTGCCATTATCCTCATAGAAGCCTAAGATACCTTCAACCGTCCCCACATACTCTGCATCGGGCAGATACATGTGTGCATACTTAGCATATTCGGATGTTGAGACGATAGTGTTTAGTTGTCCATCGCTGATGACGCGTCCTTGCGGGTAGCCTACATTACCTGTGGTGGGTCCAAACACATTGGCATTGCCGTCGGTGGTCGGGTCGCCGTTGGTGCATGGGGCAAGCGTTCCGTTAGCGTTGGCATATTGATTGGTGAAATGGATATTACCTATTCTCACGAGCTTGCCATCCCATTCGCGTGCTTGTTCGCAGTCGAGGATGTCGATAAAGTCTCTGATGAAGAGGTTCTCGTAGAAGAGTTGTCCGGGTTGTGGTTGTCCCACCAGTGTTGTTGCTTTGGCGAACTGCGCTGCAGGGATACGCCCCGGAGCCCATCCCACTTTCTCTTCGGCATGCTGAGCCTGAGTGTTGTTGTTGAATGTTGGAACGCAGAGTTGCGGTTGGTTGGCATATTTGCCTATAGCCAGGCCGTTGACACGGATAAGCAGTAGTTGCCCTTTGGCATAGAGACCTGAAGCGTTACCGGCATCAACAGAGAGGCGCAATGCATGTTGAGTACTACCAACCATCTGCTGTATAACCAAGGCCTTATAGAAGTTTCCGCCCCAGTCGTCGGTGGTGACACGACCCATGATATATATACCTTTGCCGCCCACAGGGATAGAATCGATGGAGAACATCTGAAATTTACCATAAGTGGAGCGTGTGCGCACGGGTTGATAGTCGCCTTCTTCGGTCATATAGTCGGCAACGAATTGGTTGAGTCCTCCATGATCTTGATCATAGAGTATATATCCCTCCGGTTCGGCATCCAAGATAGCCTGAACATCCGCTTGGCTCTTGAAGAGGGTATTAACGTCAACATCTTTAGGTTGGCACGAGAACAGTGCCAAGGCGATAGTTGAACAAATGATAATATACTTTTTCATAATAATGATGTTTTGCTGTATTAAAATCTGTTTAATTGCTTCTCATCGGTATAAGTGTTAGAACTTATAAGTGATGTTGAGGAAGAAGTTGACTCCCCATGCGTAGTAATACTTTGCAGGGAATTTCCACACATTCGATGAGATAACAGAGTTGACATTATCAGGTTGCCCTTGCTTAGTGAGACGCGGCAAGCGTGATTGCTGATAACCGCCGGTCTTCATGTGGGTATTGTTGGTGATGTTAGAAGCCGAGAGGTTGATGGAGAGCGACTGACGGTTCTTCAGATAGATCAGTTTGCCCACCGAAGCGTCGATGATGAAGCGGTTCCACACATTTCTGCTAACCAGAATCTCTTGGTCGGTGAGAATGTTGTACGGATAATTGACAACGGGTGTTCCGTATTTGTCGGTAGCCCATGAGCCGTCTTCGGTCTTATTAAGAGCTATGTTTGAGATGTCTGAGCTGGCGAGCGAGCCGTTGACGGCAGTACCATCGGCACGAACGCCGGTGAAGAGACCTTGCATACGGCGTGCGGGTGCATAATCGAGGTAGTTCCAGTCGAAGTAAGAGATGGTGATGTCAGCAAACCACATCTTGGGGTGGAAGAACGAGAGCTTGAGTGAAGCGTTGAGTTGTGGTCCGGTTGCCACTTTCAGTCCTTTGATCAGGACGCTGTCGTTGAGAGTGTACATTGCTCCTTTGCTCGACTCTGCCAATGCCATACCGTTCTCAGCCGTTGTGACGGCGTAGGCGTTAGATGTATAGTGATAATCAGCTATGGCGAGCATTGGTGTGAGAGTGAAGTATGTTCCCAGCTTGAAGGCGGCAGCTGCTTCTAAGCCTCGATGAACACGGTTGATGCCGGTGATTGACTGATTGACGAAAGTGCGTGCTTCGTCGTCGTAGTAGCCGTTGAGCTCAGAGCCGTTCCAGAAGTGTTGTTGGAAAGCGGTTATACGACCTCTGACGATGGGGAAGTTGAACTCATAAGTGAGGTCATATCCTACAGTCCTTTGTGAAGCAGCGTAGAAATCTCTGAGGTTATTGGCGCGGTCGTGAGTGTAGATAGTCTGGATGGCACGGTCGTGTACACGCGGCGATATATAAGCATCGCGAGCGAGAGGAGCGGCCGTCTCTGCCATAGCGTTCAGTTTGATGCGGTTCCTACCATTGATCTTATAGGTGGCACCAATCTTAAAGCTCGGATCGAAGAACTGATGTTCCCAGCCTTGATATGACGCGGCATACTGACCTTGTCTGATCTGCTTGTACTGCATGCCTAAATAGTAGTAGTCCTCATCGGGTTGGAGTTGTGCTAAGTACCAAGCTCGTCCGTTGAGCATGCGCGTGGTGCGGTTCATTGACGAGTAGGTGAGCTTGAGGGCATAATAGAAATCCACTGCGTTCCAGTTCCATTCGTTCTGAGCCCATACAGCCACCTTGGTCATGTTAATGGTGTAGTCATAGCCGAACTTATCACCTTTCTTCTTTACTCTGTCAAGCTCGTTGGTGATGGCTATATCATTACGTTTAACGTGCTCAATGTCAGCCTGTGTGAGTCCGATATTTGTTGCCAACTCTTTGATGTCGCGTTCTGCGAAGGGGTCAACATCATACCACTGAGTGCCTCCGAGCAGGTCGTCAATAGTCTTGTAATGGATACCTTGCGACTCTTTAGCTTCGAAACCGGCCGTGATCTTGAGGTTTTGGAACTCGGTGTTCTGATAATTGATGTTAGCGGCACTCTCCATGATGTCGTTATGGCGACGCTCCAGCATATATTTGCTTGAGCGGAGAGGGTCTGATTGGTTATTGATGTCGTAAGCATAGTTGGCGGCATAGATATCGTCCCAGTTGATTTGGGTGGTGGCATTGTCGCGCGAGGTCCATGCGTTGGTCAAGCGCTGATAAGCATCTTTATCTACGCTTGAGCCTATCCAACGACCATCGTATTGGTTGCCGTTCTTGTCGGTATAGACAGCATCGGCATAAGGATCCCAGAAGACATCCGTACCTATGTTTCTGCCGGCTCCGTCTTTGGTTATGAAGTTACCGTTTTGGTCGAGTTGTCCGTCCCAGAGGAAAGAGGGTAGGTTGCGGTAGTAGTCGGGACGCGGGTCAGGAGCGTTGTAGAAGGTGAGTGCGGAGTTGCTATAGAGGCTGTAGTGATAGCCGAGTCCTACTTTGAAACTCTGCTCTTCGTTTATCTTCCACTCGTAGGAGAGGATGATTGCAGGGTCGAAAGCTTTAACTACACGTGAGTTGCGCACCTTGCCGTTCTGATAGCCCCAGTAGGGGTTGTAGTTGATAGAGCCGGTGAGGTTATATACCTCTTGTGTGACAGCAGCCGACTGACCTCTCATCGTGGGCGAGCCAAAAGTGATGATAGAGAGGCGGTGGTTGCGATTGAATTGTTTCTCTGCTGAGAAGAAATAGCCTCCAGAGTTGTAGTTGATACCTTCACCTATGATACCCTTGATGTCGATATATGGTGAATAGCGCCAAGCTACCGAACCTGCGAAAGCCCATCCGTTGTCGAGCAGTCCTGAGGCATAGGTCAGATAGACACGACCTTTGTAGTTGCGGTTGGCAAGGCTCAGACCTGCTTTCCATCCTTGAGCATATCGTGAGGCATCCATGAGGATGTTGGTTGACTTGCCCAAGGCTCCGAAAGTGAAGGCGTTTGATTCGATAGCATTAACCTCATCTTTGTTACGGCTGGCGTCGTTAAGTCCGCCAATCATCGAATAGTTGAAGTTGCCTCGCTCCATACCGTTGAAGTTGATACCATTGATATAGGTCAACTCGTTTTGTTGCTCCAGTCCGCGAGCACGATATCTAACGGTTGACCATGCATATCCGGTATTGGAGTTGAAGACATCGTTTGAGGCGTTGGAACCTGATGAGGTTGATTGCGACTTGCCCTCGTCATCGTTGAGGTCCATCTCCGAGAGTTGCAGCGTTACCTCGTCTCTCATCTCTTGTTGCATATCAACCTTGAGCTCGATAGTGCCCATGTCGTTGCTTTGGTCTGCCATGAGGGCGAAGAGAACGACCTTGGTGAGATAACCGTTTTGTTCGACAATCACTTCCTCGTTAATCGGGTCGAGATAGACAAGATTGAACTCACCATTCTGGTTGGTGGTGGTGGCAATATCTTGATTGCCGAGGGTGATTTTTGCGCCTACGACAGGTGTGGCATCACTTTCTGCTACCACTCTCCCTCGTAGTGAGGTCTGTGCCATGATGCTTAGAGGCAAGAGTAGGGCACAGATAGTGTAAAGAATCTTACGCATGTTTTAGATAGTATTAAGTAGTTAATAAATAGCCATGTATAAACAGACAACGACTATTCGCATGAATAGTCGTTCTGTATCATTAGAACTCTGCACTTTTGGGGAAGCGTGGGAAGGGAATGACATCGCGTATGTTTTGCATTCCTGTAACGAAAAGCAGGAGTCTTTCGAAGCCGAGTCCGAATCCGGCATGCGGGGCAGAGCCATATCGGCGTGTGTCTAAGTACCACCACATATCTTTCATGGGTATCTGTCGGCGGTCGATCTCTGCCATGAGCTTGTCGTAGTTCTCTTCGCGGACTGAACCGCCGATGATCTCACCTATAGCGGGGAAGAGCACATCTGTTCCTTGAACGGTCTTGCCATCTTCGTTGAGCTTCATATAGAAAGCTTTAATCTCTTTGGGATAATCGGTCATGATGACAGGCTTTTTGAAGTGTTCTTCAACCAAATAGCGCTCGTGCTCGGAGGCAAGGTCGTCGCCCCAGTTGCAGGGGAACTCAAACTTCTTCCCGTTCTTAATAGCTTCTTGAAGGATATTAACGCCTTCGGTATAAGTGAGGTGCACAAAATCGGTATTGACAACACCACGGAGTCGCTCTATGAGCGATTTATCGAACATGTCGTTGAGGAACTGCAGGTCGTCTTGACACTTATCAAGAGCCCAACGAACACAATACTTAAGGAAATCTTCTTCCAGCTCCATGAGCTCATCTTTCTGAATGAAAGCCACTTCGGGTTCAATCATCCAGAACTCGGCAAGGTGTCTCGGTGTGTTGCTGTTCTCGGCACGGAAAGTGGGTCCGAAAGTGTAGATCTTCCCAAGCGCCATAGCTCCAAGCTCTCCTTCGAGCTGACCGCTCACGGTGAGTGCGGTCATCTTACCAAAGAAGTCATCAGAGTAGTCAATCTGTCCGTCGGGAGTGCGCTTGAGGTTATAGAGGTTCTTGGTTGTAACTTGGAACATCTGTCCGGCTCCCTCACAATCGGAGGCGGTGATGAGAGGCGTGTGAAAATAGAAATAGCCATGCTCGTGGAAGTAGGTATGGATGGCCATAGCCATGTTGTGGCGGATACGCAGTACAGCACCGAAAGTGTTGGTGCGGGGACGCAGGTGTGCTATCTCACGCAGATACTCAAGCGAGTGTCCTTTCTTTTGGAGAGGATAGGTCTGAGGATCAGCAGTGCCATAAACCTCAATCTTCTCAGCTTGTATCTCAACGTTCTGACCCTTACCCATCGACTCCACCAAGGTGCCGTCAACAGAGATACTCGCACCTGTGGTGATGAGCTTGAGGTCATCTTCAGAGAACTTCTCAAGATCGGCTACTATCTGGATATTTTTTATTGTTGAGCCATCGTTGAGAGCAATGAACGACACATTCTTGTTGCCACGACGTGAGCGAACCCACCCCTTCACATTGATGCTCTTGCCATATTCAGAGCAACATAAAGCTTCTTTTATTTCTGTTCTTTTCATTATTGTTTTGTATGATTTACTTTGTGATAATACATTATGCCGCAAAGGTACAATTATTTTTTCAAACCGACAAATAAATTGTGCAGCAACCGCCGGATGTTACATCAGATCCATGTCGCCGCCATCGTCCACCTCCATGTTGTTCATTTTTGACGGTATGTTTTCTTTATTTGTAGATTTCTGAGCTGAGTCGTCAGCCTTGTAGTCGATGCTTGAGATGTCGTCGATGTTCATAAACTTAGTAAATGACTCGTTGAATCTCAGCAGGACATCGCCTGTTTTACCACTACGGTGCTTAGCCACAATAACATACGCTTTCCCGCGCAAGTCATGCCCGTCACCATCAGCATATATCCTATAATATTCCGGTCTGTGAATGAAGCATACCATGTCGGCGTCTTGCTCTATGGCGCCTGACTCACGCAGGTCGCTCAGTTGTGGCCTTTTGCCCTCGACACCGCTACCGCCGCGCGTCTCCACCTGACGGTTCAGCTGGCTAAGGGCGATGATGGGTATATTCAACTCTTTGGCAAGCGCCTTGAGGTTTCGGGAGATGATACTTACCTCCTGCTCTCGGCTACCGAAGTTCATGCCTGAAGCGTTCATGAGTTGCAGATAGTCGATAATGATACATCTCACTCCATGTTCCTTATGTAGTCTGAGAGCCTTAGACCGCAACTCGAACACCGACAGAGATGGTGTATCATCAATATATATAGGTGCGCCGTAGAGGTTGTTCACATTATGTTCCAAGCGCGCCCACTCGGTGGTATCAAGTTTGCCGTTCTTGATTTTCTCACCTTCTATCTCACACACATTCATCATCAGACGGTTGACTAATTGTATTTTCGACATCTCAAGCGAGAACACAGCCACAGGTATATGGAAGTCGGCTGCCATATTTTTTGCCATTGACAGTACGAAAGCCGTCTTACCCATAGCCGGACGTGCAGCGATGATGACGAGGTCGGAGTCTTGCCAGCCTGAGGTTATCTTATCCAGCTCGTTAAAGCCGGAGGGGATACCTGAGATATTGCTCTCGGTCTGTGATGCTTTCTCTATACGCTCGATAGCCTCGCGTATGACAGGGTCGATCTGCTGATAGTCTCGTTGTTGGGTTGTCTGCGACAACTCGAAAATGCTACCTTCAGCCGTGTGCATAACATCGCTGATGTCGTTGGTCTCGTCATAGGCTAATTGCAGGATATTGTTCGACATGCGTATGAGTCCGCGTGCAAGAGCCTTCTGAGCCACTATCTTCGAGTGATAGACGATATTGGCAGTGGTGACGGCATTGGTGGTGAGCGACGAGAGCATTGCAGCTCCGCCGGCAGCCTCAAAATTGCCTTTCAGCTTGAGCTCTTCCATTACCGTGAGGATATCGATAGGCATGTTTTTGCTTGCCAGACTGACGATAGCCTCATAGATATATCTGTGCCTATTGTCATAGAAACAAGCAGGCGACAATATGTTTGCCACTTCGGCATAAACACCTGCGTCAATCATGAGGCCTCCGAGTATCGAAGCCTCAAACTCTAAGGCTTGTGGGGGGCGTTTGCCATCGAGGTCGGCAAGAGGAGCAAGCTCCATATTGCTGTTTTTTTTGCCTTTCTGTCTTGAAGATTGTGTTGTTGCCATAAGGTCGATCAGTTATTCTTAATAGGAGTGCAAAGGTACAAAAACGCTCGATACTGACAAAACTTAAGGTTGTTTTTTTGAAAATTATTGCAAGGTTCGAAATAAAAGTGTATCTTTGCGGGTTGTATTTGATATTGTACGTTTATTGTACCTTAAAATGTACTTTTTGTACGCTAAATGTAAAAGTAATGACAAAGCAAACGATGAAAGACATGCCTAAGTTGTGGGAACTGAACGATGTATGGCATGTGCTGACAGACGAAGAGAAGGAGTATATTGACGACAATTGTACAGTGGTCAATTTTCGCAAGAACGAGATTATCCACAAAGAAGGCGATATACCCACTCACATGATGATGCTTGCCAAGGGTAAGGTAAGAGTCTATAAAGAAGGTATCGGCAACAAGCCTCAGATCATCAGGATGCTCAAGCCTTGCGATTTTTTCTCATATCGTTCGATGCTTGCCAATGAGCGTTCGAACACCTCGGTAAGCGCCTTTGAGGCATCAACGATATACATGGTTCGCAAAGATGTCTTCTTAGATATTATTCAGCGTAATAGTAGGCTTTGTTATCAGTTTCTTGTAATGATGGCTCGCGACTTAGGCGATTCTGACCGTCGCACCGTCAATCTGACTCAGAAGCATGTGCGCGGTCGCTTAGCAGAAGCATTGTTGTCGCTCAAGCAGAACTATGGTTTAGACGAAGATGGTGCTACCATCAGTATGTATATGTCGCGCGAAGATGTAGCCAATCTGTCGAACATGACTACAGCCAATGCCATCCGCACACTTGCCAATTTTGTAGATGAAGACATTATCGCGCTTGACGGACGCAAGATTAAGATTCTTGATGAAGAACAGCTCATACGCATCAGCCGATTAGGATAAGACCATGCCGAACGCATATCAACAAAGCACCCAGTTGCTTCTTTCAAATAGGATAATCGAGGGTTTAGCCTGCCAGCACAAATGGCTTACGCGGCTTAATGACGGTCGTCTTAATGATGAGCTGGAGTCGATTAGAGAGGACTATCGCAGGCTTGCCGGGTATTTCGTTAACTCCGTCTCTGACCCTCAACGCTCACAGCTCATAGGTCAACTCACTCTTCGTTCTTTTGATTTGATTGACGAGGTCTATGAGCGAATGCGCGTGCTAACCAATAAAAGGCAGGAGTTCGCTCTCATCAGAAGCACCAACACACAAAGATTTGAACAGATAAGAGATGTTAATGGTTGGAATGCGACTAATCTGTTTAACTATTTCTGGCTCAAGACCGATATTGATCAGGTGGATTTTGATTTCTTGACCGAGATACTCAAAACAGATAGAACAGATTATAAGATTGTGTCTATCTATGGTTTGTGGCTCAACTTGATGCGTCGGTTCTCCGAGAAAATCCTTCTCTTCTTCATCGAACATAGTCAAGGCAACGACATGGTTGCAACCCAAGCTCTTACCTTGACAATCTTCTCTGTTCTCTATTATGGCTATCGCATATCTTTATATAAGAGCATCAACGAGCGATTAGAGTTATTAAGTGTTGATAGACAAAGAGAGGTGTATGCCGTCCTTCGACTCATCGCATTGACAGAGCGCACACATGAGGCAGAAGACTTCATGCTGGAAATGCAGAAGCGGCTATACAAAGAGTTTAATAAACAGGCACCTCAGTCTAATCCGTTAGTAGTCTTAGAAGAAGGAGAAGATATACCGCAATGGTTAGAAGAATTGTCGGAGAAGATGTCCGACTCGGTGGAGTCGATATCGCAGTTAGCTCAAGACGGAGTAGATGTCAATTACGGCAATCTGAAGACATACCGACAAAATAATTTCTTCCGTCATGGTATGTTCAATTGGTTTGTGCCTTTCACTAAAGAGAACAAGGAGTTTTTTGAGACTTATAAACTGAAGAACGAAGATTATTTCTTCCAGTCGTTAGCTCCGACAAGTCTATGTGAGAGTGATAAGTACACCATTTATACCATGTATCATCAGCTCTCGGTCTATCAGAACGTGAATGATGAGCAGATGCGCCTTGTGGGTTCGCAGTTTGCAGAGTTTGAGAAGGTTGACTTCGAAGATTTCAATGTCTTTGCCCGCAACATCATACTTACTCTATATCGTTTCTTCAAGCTCAATGAATGGCAATATCCTGATGCTTTTCCTCAGGTGATACAGCAAATGGAGAACTTGGATAGTTTTGCCTGGTTTGGTTTCGTGAACAAAGAGGCGGGTGAACTTGCCGATTTGTTTGTCAAGTCGGGTCTGACACGTCATGCCTTACACCTATATAATAAGCTCTCGTCCAACGCACTGACAGCCTCTGCATATCAGAAGATGGGCTATTGCTATGAGAAAGAGAAAGACTATGACAAGGCTCTTAAGTCCTATCAGAAAGCCGACATCATCGAACCTGACCAGCGTTGGACGCTGTGGCATATATGCATGTGCTATGACAACACCGGCGATCCGGACAAGGCAGCTCACACTCTTGAGAGAATAATGGAGCTGTTTGGCGAGAAGAATAAGTACCTGCTTGCTTATGCCAACTTGTTGGAGAGACTAAAAAGATACGATGACGCCGTTCGCACCTATTATAAGATAGTCTTCGTGTTTGGCGATTCGTTAGAGACGTGCAGGCGATTGGCACGTCTGTTGCTCGTCAACTCGCAGTTTGAACAAGCATGTACATACGCTCAGAAACTCATGCAGATGGATGATTTAGATAACAGAGACTATGTGCTTGCCGGGCATCTCTTTGCTATCAATGGTCAGATACAACAATCCGTTGATTGCTATAAGAAAGTGCAGGGCGAGAGAAACGATATGGTTGCTTTGTTTGATAGCGTGATGTCTGAGTTGGCTGGCCTATGCCCGACGCTCAACGAAAAACTATCGACAGAAGAACAAACGCTCTTACTCGAGATTTATTATCTTGGTTTAGAAAAGAAGTGACGGGTTTGCGCAAAACAAAAAATATTTGTAATTTTGCAGGCTCTAAGTTATTGGGCACAATAAACAACAAGAAATATACTTAAGACTTATGATGAAAGAACGAATACAAGAACTCTTGGCTCAGGTTAATGAGATGCAAGCGCAGAGTGCTGACGAGTTGGAAGCTCTGCGCATCAAATATCTTTCAAAGAAAGGTGAGATCACCTCTTTGTTCTCAGAGTTTAGGAATGTGGCAGCTGATGAGAAGAAAGATCTTGGACAGCAACTCAACATGCTCAAGAATACTGCCCAGCAGAAGATTGAAGAGTTGCGTGCTCAGTTCGAAGCGGCTAAAGAGCTTCAAGATAAGCAAGACCTTACTCGCACGCCCGACCCTGTTGTGCTGGGCTCTCGTCATCCGCTCTCGCTTATCAGAGAAGAGATAATAGATATCTTCTCGCGTATCGGTTTCACGGTAGAAGAGGGGCCTGAGGTCGAAGACGACAAGCATGTGTTCGGTATGCTCAATTTTGCCCCTGAGCATCCTGCACGCGACATGCAAGACACCTTCTTTATAGAGAAGCAAGAGGGAGTGCAGAGTCCCGACGACATCCTTCTTCGTACTCACACCTCGAGTGTGCAGACCAGAGTGATGACCACTCAGAAGCCTCCTATACGCGTCCTTTGCCCGGGTAGAGTGTATCGTAACGAAGCTATCTCTGCACGAGCCCACTGCTTCTTCCATCAGGTAGAAGGCTTGTATATCGACAAGAATGTATCGTTCGCTGACCTGAGGCAGACACTTTTGTATTTTGCCAAAGAGATGTTTGGTCCTGACACCAAGATCAGGCTCCGCCCATCATATTTCCCCTTCACCGAGCCGAGTGCAGAGATGGATATCTCATGTAATATATGCGGTGGAGTAGGTTGCTCGTTCTGCAAAGGTACAGGATGGGTGGAGATCTTAGGTTGCGGTATGGTTGACCCCAATGTGTTGGAGTCGTGCGGGATAGACTCGAAAGAATATACCGGCTATGCATTCGGCTTAGGAGTAGAGCGCATCACTAATTTGAAATATAGGGTGAAAGATTTGCGTCTGTTCTCCGAGAACGATGTGCGTTTCTTGTCGCAATTTGAATCGTGCTAAAAGACGCAAAAAAAAATTACTGATATTCTTTGTCATATAAAGAAAATATTGTAATTTTGCAGCCGCTTTTGAAAAAAGGATATGACGAGCGAGAACGGATATATAATTGACCTCCTTCAACTCTCTGATGGAGAGCATGAGTATTCTTTCTCGTTGGACACAGAATATTTCAAGTCGCTCGACAAGAGCGAGATAAGCGATGGTCATGTTGAAATTGCTGCTAATGTGGAGGTTGCAGGCGAGCGTATAATGCTCACGGTGCGGACCGAAGGGGAAGTAGAAGTGGCATGCGACAGATGTCTTGATCCGATGACTCTGAGTCAGAAAACAGAAGAGCAGTTTGTTGTCAAGCTGACAGATACTGATGACGAAGATGAAGGATACATATCTGTTTCCCGCACGTATGGCAAGCTGGATTTAGCATGGCTATCATACGAAACGATAGTTATCAATCTTCCGTTGGTGCATAGTCACCAAAAAGGTGAGTGTAATCCTCAGATGGAGGAACTTCTCCAATCTCACCTTTGCACCGATGATGAAGAACCCGAAGATAAATAAAAATAAACGATTAAATAAAACATTATTATGGCACATCCTAAACGAAAACAATCGCACACCAGAACCGCGAAACGCCGTACTCATGACGTAGCAAAGATGCCTACCTTGGCTATTTGCCCTAATTGTGGCGCTCATTATATCTACCACACCGTTTGTGGTGCTTGTGGATATTATCGTGGCAAATTGGCTATTGAGCAAGCAGCAGAAGCTTAATGGCATTGGTGTCAACATTATTACGTTTGCTCTGAGTCGATTTTTCGATTTAGAGCAGACGTTGTATAAGACACTCTATAATTAAATAAATATAACATGTACAATGATGAAAAAAAGTGGAACTCGTCTTCGAGAGGAAGATATTCCACACCAAGCAATGAGAACGGACGCCATGATGGAGAGTCGCGTCAGTTTTCGAGAGAAAACCGCGGCGAGCAATACTCGCGTCCTTCGTTTAATCCTTCTAATGCTTCGCAGAACGGTCAACGCCGTCAGCGTCAACGCATTCATAGACCTAACACCTATCAAGCCAACTCTACTCAAGAACAACCGACCTACGCTTCGCGTCCGTCGTTCAAGAGCAGAGACAATGACTTTCATAGAGACAGACGCTCTTTCTCAGAAGATGGCAATCGGTCGAGAAACTTCCGTGGCAACCGAACCAACACCACTTCGCGTAACAGCGTTTACTCTAAGAAAAAACAATTTGAGTATCAACAGAAACATGAAGACCCCACAAAGCCTATACGCTTGAACAAGTTTCTTGCCAATGCAGGTATTTGCTCGCGTCGTGAGGCTGATGACTTCATACAAGCAGGAGTGATAACCGTTAATGGAGAGGTTGTAACTGCTTTGGGCACCAAAGTTCTGCCAACAGATAAGGTTATGTTCCATGAGCAGCCTATCCGCCGAGAAAAGAAAGTGTATCTTCTTCTGAACAAGCCCAAGAACACTGTCACCACTACTGACGATCCGCAAGAGCGTCATACGGTGATGGACATCGTACAAAACGCATGCTCGGAGAGGATCTATCCTGTCGGTCGCTTAGACCGCAACACCACCGGTGTGCTCCTCCTCACTAATGATGGAGACCTGGCAGCTAAACTGACTCACCCTCACTTCGGCAAGAAGAAAGTATATGCCGTTACACTCGACCACGACCTCTCGGCAGATGACGAAGAGATGATTCGCACCGGTATTATGCTTGATGACGAGCTCATCGTTCCGGACGCTCTCGAGTTTACCAAAGACGACCGTAGGCATATAGGACTGGAGATCCACTCGGGTCAGAACCGCGTTGTAAGACGAATATTTGAGAAAGTGGGCTATAAGGTGATGCAACTCGATAGAGTAAGCTTTGCCGGACTCACCAAGAAGAATCTGCCTCGTGGCAAATATCGTTTCTTAACTCCTAAGGAGGTGAATATGTTGATGATGGGAGCTTTTGAATAATACATTATTATGATAAGTTTTTCATGTGACTATCTTGAAGGGGCGCATCCAAGAATCTTGGAGCGCCTTTTCTTGTCGAATATGGAGCAGCATCGGGGCTATGGTCAGGACCGACACTGCGAGCATGCTCGGCAACTTATATCCAAAGCTTGTGGTCGAGACGACTTAGACATACATTTCATGGTTGGCGGTACTCAGACCAACATGACGGTCATCTCGTCTGTACTGCGTCCGTATCAGGGTGTGGTTTGCGCTCAGACGGCTCATATCAATGTTCATGAGACGGGAGCCATCGAACATTCCGGTCATAAGGTGATGACTATCAACACTGCTGATGGGTTGCTCAGTGCCGAACAAGTGAGAGATAAAATTGCGTCTCATTATGCCGACCCGAATATTGAGCATACCGTACAGCCGGGCATGGTCTATCTGTCGATGCCAAGCGAGTTGGGAACTATATATACCAAGCAGCAACTAACAGACATAGCTCAAGTATGTAAAGAGAATTCTGTTCCGCTATATATTGACGGGGCACGATTAGGTTATGGTTTATGCTCCGACCTCTCTGACATGACGCTTGCCGACATTGCCCGTATAGCCGACATCTTTTATATTGGCGGCACCAAGCAGGGTGCGTTGATGGGTGAGGCTCTTGTTATTGCCAACAAAGCTTATTCTAAAGACTTCCGCTACAACATTAAGCAGAACGGCGGTTTGCTTGCTAAAGGGCGTCTGCTCGGGTTGCAGTTTGAGGCACTCTTCGAAGATGAGCTGTATTGGCAACTATCCGTTCATGCCAACCATGAGGCTAAGCGTATTCACGATGCGTTGGTCAGCAAAGGTTACGAGCTCTATACCGATGCTCACACCAACCAGATACTCGTATATATGTCAGCAGACAAACTTGAAACGCTCTCTTCGGACTTTAGTCTTGATTTTTGGTGGCGCGAAGACGATAGGGTGCTCGTCAGAATCTGCACTTCGTGGGCAACAAAGAGCGAGAATACTGACAGATTGATAGCAGCATTATAAACATATAACTTTAAAACAATCAATACTATGGCAGACGACAAGAAGATTATTTTTTCAATGGTGGGTGTGAGCAAGGCTTTTTCACCTCAGAAACGCGTGCTCAACAATATCTACCTTAGTTTTTTCTACGGTGCAAAGATAGGTATCATTGGTCTTAATGGTGCCGGCAAATCCACTCTGCTCAAGATTATTGCAGGAGTAGAGACAGAATATGATGGTCAGGTTGTCTTCTCACCCGGGTATAGTGTAGGCTATTTGGAGCAAGACCCCAAGTTAGACCCTGAGAAGACAGTCAAGGAGGTGGTGCAAGAAGGTGTTCAGCCTATCATGGACATGCTACGCGAGTATGACGAGGTGAACATGAAGTTTGCTGAGCCTGATGCTGATTTCGATAAGTTGTTGGCTCGCCAGAGCGAGTTGCAAGACTTGCTTGATCATGCCGATGCATGGAACATCGATAATAAGCTTGAGCGTGCCATGGACGCACTCCGTTGCCCGCCGGAAGATAGCAAGATACAATATCTATCAGGAGGCGAGCGTCGCCGTGTAGCGTTGTGCCGTCTGTTGCTTCAGCAACCCGACATCTTACTCTTAGACGAGCCCACCAACCATTTAGATGCCGAGTCGATTGATTGGCTTGAACAGCACTTGCAACAATATGCAGGTACAGTCATTGCCGTTACCCACGACCGCTATTTCCTTGACCATGTGGCAGGCTGGATACTTGAGCTTGACCGTGGTGAGGGCATACCATGGCAAGGCAATTACTCATCGTGGCTGGAACAGAAGACGGCACGAATGGCTATGGAAGAGAAACAGGCATCGAAACGGAGGAAGACCTTAGAGCGAGAGCTGGAGTGGGTAAGGATGGCACCTAAAGCTCGACAAGCTAAAGGGAAGGCACGTTTGGCTGCTTACGACCGCATGCTCAACGAAGAGCAGAAAGACAGAGAGGAGAAACTCGAGATCTTCATCCCCAACGGTCCGCGTTTAGGCAACAAGGTGATCAATGCCGAAGAGGTAAGTAAAGCCTTTGGTGAGAAGTTGCTCTTCGAACATCTCAATTTCATGTTGCCTCCCAATGGTATAGTTGGTATCATCGGTCCTAACGGAGCCGGTAAGACCACGCTGTTCCGTCTTATCATGGGAATGGAAACAGTAGATGCCGGCAGGTTCGAGGTGGGTGAGACAGTGAGGATAGGGTATGTAGATCAGGTACATTCAAATATCGACCCGCAAAAGACTGTCTTTGAGACCATCAGCAATGGTACGGAGTATATCAGGGTAGGCGGCAGAGAGGTGAATGCGAGAGCTTATCTTAGTCGTTTCAATTTCACAGGCTCTGACCAAGAGAAGAGATGCGGAGTGCTCTCCGGAGGTGAACGTAACCGTCTGCACTTAGCACTCACACTCAAATCGGAAGCCAATGTGTTGCTGCTTGATGAGCCGACCAACGATATCGATGTCAACACCCTGAGAGCTCTGGAAGAAGGATTGGAGAACTTTGCCGGTTGTGCGGTTGTCATCTCTCACGACCGATGGTTCCTTGACAGGATATGCACTCATATCCTTGCTTTTGAAGGCGACTCGAAAGTGTTCTTCTTCGAGGGTTCGTATTCTGACTATGAGAAGAACAAAAAGATGCGCTTAGGAGAAGATGCTCTCACACCCAAGCGTATCAGATATAAGAAGCTGATGGAGTGATTAGAACGCTGTGCTGTTGGATCACTTACGCTGTTGGACCGCTGCGCTGTTAGGAGACAAAAAAAGAGAAAACTTCGAGTTTTCTCTTTTTTTTGTCGGGATGACTGGATTCGAACCAACGACCTCCTGCTCCCAAAGCAGGCATTCTAACCGGACTGAACTACATCCCGAACATCAATAAGCACTTTCTTTCAAAAGCGGGTGCAAAATTACAACATTTATCTCACATGACCAAATTTTTTGAGGTAATTTTGTAAATATCCACCTCTATGATATTGACAAGATGTCATGAATATGGGTGAGTTATGTCTATCAAATTGAGTTTTGCCATAA
>CAMHOK010000019.1 GCA_946186735.1 uncultured Bacteroidales bacterium | reverse complement strand
TGGCGGAGTGGTCGATCGCGGCGGTCTTGAAAACCGTTGACCTGAAAGGGTTCGGGGGTTCGAATCCCTCTCTTTCCGCAAACAATAATATGATTTTAGCTTATGCTTGCATAATGGCTAAAATCATATCTTTGTTTGAGCACGGTGCCCGCGGCAGCGTGCGGGGGCTCGCAAGAATCCCTCTCTTTCCGCAGAGTTATTAAAATAGAGGCTTTTGAGGCCTCTATTTTTTTGTATGATTAGCAGCCATGCAATAAACATTCATAGCGTATAGGTAGTGTTTCCTAACTTTTGTCTAAAAATATCATATTGCTGCTTAATTGTGCTCATTGCCTAATAAATGACACTAACTCTTGTGTATGTGCATTTTTTGTTGTACTTTTGAGCGCGTTTAATGCATAACACCCTGTGAAAAACATTCTCTTTATATGTCATGGCAACATCTGCCGCTCCCCCATGGCAGAGTTTATCTTTCGCGACCTCTGTCGCCAAGCCGGCGTGGGAGAAAGGTTTCGCGTTGACTCCATGGCGGTCTCAACCGAAGAGATAGGCAACGACATCTACCCGCCGGCTAAAGAGACGCTCCGCCGCCACGGCATTCCTTTTGACCATCATTATGCCCGTCAGATTGACTCTAAGGCGTTCAATCAATACGACCTCATCATCTGTGCCGACCGCTCCAACCTCCGCTCCATCGAGCGCATGTTCGGTCACTTACCCGCCCCCTTGTCCGCCCCTACCTGCAAGTCTTTTCCCAAACTCTCGCTTATGATGCATTGGGCAGGCGAAGGGCGCGATGTCTCCGACCCTTGGTACACCCGCGATTTCGAATCCGCCTATCGCGACATCCTCACCGCCTGCCAAGGGCTATTGGAATATTTTCTACATCCTGAAATTTAAAGAACGAATACTGAAGGACAGATAACAGTTGGCAAAGCAGTACAAAAAAAGGTGGAAATGCCACCTTTTTTTGTATTTATGTTACTAAAATGTGAAAGTGCTTGCGTATTAGCAGAAATATTTGTACTTTTGCCACGCTATGAGAAAAGAATTATTGCTTTTTGTGTTTTGCGTGACTCTCTGCCTGACGGCAAGAGGTGCAGGTTATACGGTAAGCACACTCCCTGACCCGAAGGTTGATTGTGCCGATTGCTATGTGTCTAACCCCGATGGTGTGCTGTCAGCATCAGCTGTTGATTATATCAACTCCTTATCGCAGTCGCTGAAGAAGACTTCGGATGTGGAGATGGCGGTAGTTGTTATCGATGCTTTCGATGAGTATGTGTATGCCGATGCTTTCAGTTTCTGCCAAGATCTTTTCAACACTTGGGGGATAGGTGGTGCTGAGCATAACACGGGTGTGCTGGTCTTTATGGCTTTGCAGAGTCGTGATGTGAGGATACACACCGGCGGAGGCATGGAAGGTCTGCTGCCCGACATCAAATGTGATGAGATACTCGATTATAGGTCCACCTACTTGTCAGCCGGCGATTATGATGAAGGGATATCGGCCATCTGTAACGACATAACCAATGTGCTGACTACAGATGAGGCGCAAGCAGAGTTGTTGCTCGGGTATAAACCCAAGTCAACCGAAGCGACAAAAGATCTGACTATCTATCTGATTGCAGCCATACTTGCTTTCCTCTTGATCTATCTGTTTGGTTATAAGAAATGGAACGACAAGAAGAATGTTAATAAGCAAGCTCTGATTAATAGCACAGCTCCCGTCCAGACAGCATCCGGCTGTTTGACATTGTTCTTCCCCATACCTATGCTCTTCTTCTTTCTCTACTTCAAGCGCAAGCGCCGAAACATACGCACAGAGCCTGTAGAGTGCGAACAGTGTAAGTCGAAGATGCGTAGGATATCGAGCATTGACCGTTTCGTCTATCTCAATCCTAAGCAGCGGACAGAGACGAAGATAGAAGCTATAGACTATGATGTGTGGGTGTGCCAGACATGCGGCAAGGTGCATACAGAGCCTTTAGAAGGGCGGAGATACCGTGATTTCTCACAATGCTCGGTATGTGGGGCTATGGCTAATAAGTTGACCGGTACTACCATTCTAAGTAATTCGACCTATACCACACATGGAAAGAAAAAGCTTACTTATACCTGTCAGTATTGTCAAAGTGTTACAACTTCCGTTATCACGTTGCCGCTCTTAGTCCGTTCTTCGAGTTCGAGTTCCGGTTCCGGTTCAGGCTCCGGTAGGAGTGGCAGAGGCTCTTCCGGCGGCAGTTGGGGCGGAGGCTCAAGCTTCGGTGGCGGAGCAGGGCGCAAGTTCTGACGGAGATTTCAAACACAACAAATAGATAAATAACAAACTAAATATTCATTTAATCTTTTTATCATTATGAAGAAGAATACTCTTATCTGGGTTGTGGTGATTGCAGCTATTGCACTCATAGCCGTATGGATGGTTGGCCGTTACAATGTGATGGTTACCGAAGAAGAAAATGTGGAGACTGCTTGGGGACAAGTAGAGAACCAATATCAACGTCGTACAGACCTTGTTAATCAGTTGGTTGGTGCAACCGAAGGAATGGCTATCTACGAAACTCAATATATGACCGATGTTATCTCGGCTCGTGCTAAGGCTACTCAGATAACTGTTGATCCGAGTAATATCACACCGGAGCAACTCCAGCAGTTCCAAGCCGCTCAAGGCGAGCTCTCGCAAGCCTTAGGCAGACTCCTTGTTTCTGTTGAGCAGTATCCTGAGCTTAAGGGCGATCAGCATTTCATGAAGCTCATGACCGAGATCGAGGGTTCGGAGAACCGTCTGGCAGTGGCTCGTAACACTTTCAACGAGCAAGCACGCGTGTATAACACTTATATCCGTAAGTTCCCCAACAACATCATCGCCGGTATGTTCGGTTTCGACAAGCGTCCTTACTTCGAGGCAGAAGAGGGAGCTAAGAAGGCTCCGACGGTTGACTTCAAGAGTCTGAAGCACTGATGAGAGGTGATATCGAACTGATGGCACCTGTGGGGTGTTATGAGAGTCTGGCGGCCGCCATCAAGGCGGGCGCCGATTCTGTGTATTTTGGTATAGAGCACCTTAACATGCGTGCCCGCTCGTCGGTCAACTTCACCACAGACGACCTGCACCATATAGTGGATATATGCAGGGAGGCCGGCGTCAAGACCTACCTCACCGTCAACACCGTGATGTATCCTGAAGACCTCAGTCTCATGCATGAGATAGTCGATCATGCCAAGGCGGCGGGTATAACGGCTATCATCGCCTCCGACATAGCAGTGATGCAGTACTGTCAAGAGGCAGGGGTGGAGGTGCACCTGTCAACCCAACTCAACATAGCCAACACCGAAGCTCTGCGGTTCTATGCGCAGTTCGCTGATGTGGTGGTGTTAGCCCGTGAGTTGAACATGGAGCAGGTGAAGTCTATTCACGATGATATAGTCAGGGAGCATATCGTTGGCCGCAGCGGCAAAGAGTTGCGTATAGAGATGTTCTGTCATGGTGCTCTGTGTATGGCGGTGAGCGGCAAGTGCTATCTTAGTCTGCATAACTACAACATGTCGGCTAACCGTGGTGCTTGTGTGCAGATATGTCGTCGAGGCTATACCGTCACAGACAAAGAGACGGGTATGGAGCTTGATATCGACAATAAGTATATCATGTCGCCTAAGGATCTGAAGACCATCCATTTCCTCAATAAGATACTCGATGCGGGTGTGAGGGTGCTGAAGATCGAAGGTCGTGCCCGCGGACCGGAGTATGTAAAGACGGTGGTGGAGTGTTATCGTGAGGCTATCGATGCTTATCACGAGGGTCTGTATCAGACCGATGCTATCGACGAGCGTATCAGCGAGTGGGACGAGCGTCTCTCGCGCGTCTTCAACCGCGGCTTCTGGGACGGCTATTATTTAGGTCAGAGGTTGGGCGAGTGGACCCGCTCATACGGCTCGAAAGCAACACGGCGAAAAGTGTATGCAGGCAAGTGCACTAATTTCTTCAAGAACATCATGGTGGCCGAGTTCCAGGTGGAGGCAGCCGAGGTGCATCGTGGCGACGAGCTGCTCATCACAGGTGAGACGACAGGTGCTCTGGAGATGGTGGCAGAGGAGATAAGAGTGGACCTCAAGCCCGCTGAGGCGGCTCAGAAAGGTGTGTTCTTCTCTATCAAGACCGAAGAGATCGTCCGCCGAGGCGACAAACTATATATCATGCAACCAACAGAGGAGTGAGCGTGCTCCTCACTTAATCAACTAACACTATGAGATTCAGAAGACGAACAGCGCAGAATGCTGAGACCGACGTAAGTGGCAAAGAGAAAGGTTTCCAGATGTCGGTGGTGAAGAAATACAGGCAGAGTACGACCACTCCTTTTGCTATCACCTTGATAGTATGTCTGATGGTCTTAGTTATTACATCGAGTGTCATCATTGTGCTTGCCCTGCTCGGCAGAACCGACATCAAAGCGCAAGATGCCATATCGATAGGAGTGATTACTCTCAACATTGCTCTTGCCGGACTCATCCCGTATTTAGTGACGAAGTCGATGTCGGAGAAAGATATCAACTCGCGTATAGAAGACGGCTTTATCACTCTCAAGAAAGACTTCAACAATGTGGAGGGCGAGCTGAGTCAATATATCAACAATATCAAGGCTCAGAACCTCCTTTCTGATGCTCACGATGCGAGAATGATTGCTTATCTGATGCTCACGAGCAAGCGTCCGGACTATATGTGGTCGTTGTCGTGGGTGATGCGTGGCCTTATCTCTCAGTATGGCGAGGACGAAGAGGCGGGTAAGCACACCTACAGTCGCGAAGAGATACGCAATCCGCATATCGTTCATTGCTTGTCAATCATGCATTTCGACCTTCTGTGCCTGTATCGTCTGATGAAAGATGACCCGACAGCATGGTTGAAGAGATATGATGAGGTGTACGAGAAGTCGTATATCAACAGCATGGGCTCGCTGGAGTCGCAGACCACTTGTTGCCGTGTGTTGCGCGACCTGGTGTATTTCTACAAGACCCTCCTTCCGAATTTCAAGGAGAACAAGAGGGGTAAGAACGGAGTGCTTCGCGACAGGTTAGAAGAGATCACTCAACTGTCGATATGGCTTATCCGCCGCTTGATCAATTATCTCATACTTGACGGTAGCGAGGGCAAGGATGAGGTCATCAAGAATAGGCTGAATGCCCTTTCGCGCTTCATCTATTTCACGGAGAGAGGTGCCAACGATGTGTTCCGCAAGTCGGTAGAGGCATACGTGAGTCAGATGGACGACAAGCAGATTGACGATAAGTTAGAGAGTGAGATAGACATCTTCTTGCCCCATCAGATAGACGAATATCCGGCTTTCGAGTTCGTCAAGATGTAGGCGCCGCTGCCGGCTTGCCTATATGCCTATTGCACTTCGCCTGCTACCAGCCTTTTGCTCTTATGCTTGAGCCTCAGAGAGCTTTGCTCTTCTTGAGTGCTTTCTTGAGCAGGGGCTTTATCTCATCGGCATAGAGGCGGAAGCCGTAGTCGGTGAAGTGCCAAGTGTCAACAGTGGTGTCCCAACCGCGACCGTTGAACGCTTTCGATGGGAGATAATATAAGTTTTTCATGCCGCTTTTCTTGAGCAACTGGTAGTTGCGATAGAAGGCGGCATTCTTTTCGGGCAGCGAGTCGCACAGGGTGCTGTTGAACGGATAGTCGGGGAAGAGCAGTCCTTCGACCATGATGATAGGCACGAGGGGATGAGCGTCTCTGATAGTCTGTATGAAATCGATAGTCATGGTGTCCACCATGCCGTGTGTACAGTTCATCAGCGGGTCGATGACGTAGCAGTCGGGCTTATAGGCGGCGGCTAAGAGTTGTGCGTTCTCTTTCCACATCTTTCCTTCTCCGCTCACTCCCATGTTACAACACTCGATGCCGAGCTCTCGTGTGAGGATGGCGGTCTGTGTCATCCCGGGTCGGGCAGCACATCCTCCCTGCATCACGCTCGTGCCCCAGAACACCACTCTCACATCCCTGCGAGGCAGGTGCATACGCGGACCGCTGATGTCGCTCTCAGGACTGACACCCACGGCGAACTCGGTGATGCCGTCGTAGAGAGGGAGGAAAAGCATATATTCGTGAAAGCGACCATCGAGATGGCGAGCATAGGTGATGGTCTGCACACTGTCTTTCTGCGGGCGGCCGGTACCTAAATAGTGCCATTCTTGCTTCTCGTCGTCGAAGATATAAAGGTCGGTTCCTTTGATGCCGGTATATGCCATCCACGACATGGCGAAGTCGTAGCGCAGGCGGTAGCGTGCACCTATGACGGGCGAGTTGGTGCGGAAACGGATAGCTATACCCGTAGAGCAGTCCATGCCCCAACGTATCTCTTCGCGAACCATCGACTTCATTGAGTCAGGCACGCGGGTGTAGAGGGGTACGGTGTCGGCGTAGGTGCGGTTAATAACTTGCAGCTCATGTGCATCCACATAGCGCATACTCGGCGTCTGTGCGGTGATGGTCAGGCAACTCAGACCGACCATGGCCAATAAAAGATAGAGGTGTTTCATAGCAATGGCAAAGGTAATAAATTAGTATCAAATACCCAAATCCGAGCGAATAATTATGAAGACCTCAGGTAGCGTATTATGATGACATCAGATCGCGTAAAAGAAAAAAAAGTGCCATAGTCTTTATTTTTTTAGTACTTGGTATTGCATAGTATTGAGAAAAGTTGTAATTTTGCAGCGTGAAACAACCTAAGAGTGCCTGATGATGGCGCGAGACTCAGGTTGAGAAAATGTTTAACTAAATAAAAATCAAGATTATGGAAAGAAAACTTATGCGTTCGAAGAACAAGATGTTGGCAGGTGTATGTGGTGGCATAGCCGAGTATTTTGGCATAGATCCTACTGTTGTGAGAGTTGGTTATGCTGCACTCTCGCTTTTCTCTGCCGGTTTTCCCGGCTTAGTGCTTTACATCATTCTCATGCTTATCATGCCTCAGCCGCAAGAGTAAAACAAGATTAACGGAGTCATTATGCTTGACAATATAAAGAGTCAGATGCGCAAGGGTATTCTTGAGTATTGTATCCTTGAGATCATAGACAAGAAGGAGGCATACGTGTCGGACATCATCATGTGTCTGCACGAAGCCGACCTTATTGTGGTTGAGGGGACTCTCTATCCGTTGTTGACGCGAATGAAGAACTTAGGCATGCTCAATTACAGATGGCAGGAGTCAACTGAAGGTCCGCCTCGCAAGTATTACATGATCACCGACGAGGGTAAACAGATGCTCGCGGAGCTCAGGCACGAGTGGGAGCGTATATCATCATCTATCAATAGTATAACAACTAAAGCTGCTGACGCGGTCAGCCCAACCAACTATGACACGGACAATAACAATCAATCTTAATGGTGTTGCTTTTTCCATTGACGAAGATGCGTATAACTTGTTGCAGTCGTATCTGAGGCATGTAGAAGCCAACCTAAGCAACCTGAGCGACAAGGCTGAGGTGATGCGCGACATAGAGGCTCGTATAGCCGAGCTGCTTGCCGACATGCTCAGAGTACAGCACAAGCAAGTGGTGAGCAACGATATGATCGATGCTGTAATAGGTCAGTTAGGCAGACCTGATGATTTCAAAGACGATAACGAGGACGATAAGCCCTCACAGCAGTTCTTCAAGAAGAAGTTATATCGTGATGCCAACGACCGTATCTTAGCCGGTGTATGCTCGGGTTTAGCTCATTTTATCGGCATCAACCCGATATGGATACGTCTGATCTTTGTGCTTGCTTGTCTGTGTTACGGCATACCTGTTGCTTTATACTTAGTGTTATGGCTGATTATGCCGGAAGCCCGCACGGCAGCTCAACGTTTGGACATGCGTGGGGAGTCGCCTACGGTGGAGAATATCGAGCGTGAGATAGGCGGTGGCGGAGCAGACAGCAACTCTCCTGCGCAGCGCGGCTGCTTAGCCGAAGGTCTGCTTGTGTGTGTGAGGCTGTGCTTATGGGGCATAGTAGGACTGATGGTGCTCGTAGCCGTTGCCACTATCATCACTATCTTCTTCGGTCTGATAGCGGCTATGACAGGTGCTGCGGCAGCGTCGCCTCTGGGTATCATAGGAGTGTTCTATACACATAATCATACGCTCACCGTCGTTCTCTCTATCCTCTTGTCTATCGTCATAGCTCTGCCTATAGTGGCTTTGCTGGTTATCCTCGTGAGATATGCAAGAAAAGGTAAGGCTATCTCTCCTGCGGCTATATGGACCATGTTGGTCTTGTGGATAGTAGCATTGTTGGGCTGTGTGGGCATAGGAGCATGGCAAGTGCTTGACAACCCCGAAGTGATTGATTTCTTTGAGGAACCTCAGTCGCAACGAATGGTGGAGAGCAAAGAGTCGAACATCAGTCTCGACCCCTTCCATTCGGTTCAGATAAGCGGAGCCGCCACTATCCGTTTCATGAAGGATAATGAGTTTTTTGCCGATGTAAGGTCGAAAGACATCGCCGGCGTTAAGTTAGAGGTTGTTGACAGTGTTCTTCAAGTCTCCACGGGCAAGGCAGGTGCCACTATCGAACTGCATGCCGACGAGTTGAAGAGCTTGAGCTTGTCGGGTGCCGGTAAGTTCAGGAACACAGGTATTTACGAGGGCGATCGTTTGGAGGTCAAGACCTCGGGTGCGAGTGAGATAGACCTCAATGTTGATTTGCGTGAGTTGAGTATCATCACCTCGGGTGCTTCTGACTTGGAGTTAGAAGGTCGTGCCGACCGCTTGCTCTTGGATGTGAGCGGAGCGGGTGAGGTGGAGGCAGACAAGCTGATGGCTCGCGTGGTGAGTGTTCAGACCTCCGGTGCAGCCGACATAGAGGTGTATGCCTCTGACTCGCTGATTACTAATGCCGGAGCTTTGAGTGTCATCAAGTACAAAGGTGATGCCGTCGTTGACAATCAGTCTAAAGGTGGTAAGATTATCAAACGCGGAAACTAAGAGGGCGCGTTGATACTAAGTAAACTCTAAGATTAAAGTAAACACGTTGATATTATGGAAACTCAAGACAAGGTGGTGCTGCTTCGCACCTTCGACACTCTCCCGGAAGCGCAGTATGCTAAGGATATGCTTGAGCAGAACGGAGTTCTTTGTTCGCTCGACAATCAGGCTATCTCTCAGCTTTATCCTCTGTATGGCAGTTCGGTTAGCGGTATCAGGCTGATGGTGTTGGCAAGGGACTTAGATAAAGCTGAAGATATCTTACGCGATGCTTATATCGTATGAAAGCTAAGCGATGCTTATATCGTATGAAAGCTAAGCGATGCTTATGTCGTTAGAAAAGCTAAGTGATGCTTATGTTGTCAGAAAGAAAGCAGAGGCGGGTTGTACCGTCTCTGCTTTCTTTTATCCCCAATGATCGACTATGTAGTCCATGATGTCGAACACCTCTTGTCGGGTGTTGGCCTGTAGGAGTCGGATGCGTGTCTGCTTGAAGTCGAAGAGTCCTTTGAAGGCAGTAGATGCTGCGAAATGTCGTCGTGAATGGACTATACCTTTTCTCTCGTCTCCCACCCATTGTATGGCGGCATCGACATGCTCTTTGAGTATATCTACTTGCCATTTCATGGAAGGCGGGGTCCATGGTATGCCTGTCTGCAGATAGGAGGCTATCTCTTTGAATATCCAAGGTCTGCCGAAGGACGCTCTTCCTATCATGATAGCATCGACCCCGTATTTATCGAAGCACTCTTTGGCTCTCTGAGCTGAGGTGATGTCGCCGTTGCCATTGATGGGTATGTGTATTTCGGGGTCGTTCTTTATCTCACCGATGAGTGTCCAGTCGGCCTCTCCTGAATACATCTGCGAGCGTGTTCGTCCGTGGATAGTGAGTTCGCTGATGCCTAAGTCTTGCAGTTGCAGGGCGAGCGGGTGAATGGTCTTGTTGTTCTCGTCCCATCCTAACCGTGTCTTGACGGTTACGGGCAGTTTGACGGCTTTGACTACCGCCTCGGTTATCTCGAGCAGCTTGGGTATGTCTTTGAGTAGTCCGGCTCCCGCACCTTTGCCTGCCACTTTCTTGACGGGGCATCCGAAGTTGAGGTCGATGATGTCGGGTCCGGCTTGCTCTACTATCTTAGCTGCTTGTGCCATTGATTCGGCTTCTCGTCCGTAGATCTGTATAGCCACGGGTCGCTCTTGGTCGCTGATGGTGAGTTTGCGCAAGGTGCTCTTAACGTCTCTGACGAGTGCGTCGGCATTGACGAACTCGGTATAGACGCGGTTAGCTCCGAAGCGTTTGCACAAGAGACGGAAGGCGGGGTCGGTAACATCTTCCATGGGAGCGAGATAGAGAGGGTAGGTGGTCATGTACGGGTAGGCGGTTGGGGTTGGATGTGGCTGCGAGTGGGTTATAGTCGGATGTTGTGTTACAGCACTTTGAGGAGTGCTTGTTCCATTATCTTATATGCCTCTTTGTTAGGGTGTACACCGTCGGCAGAGTACTGTGAGGGCAGTGCCCCTTGTTCGTCGGCAAAGAGCGGATAGAAGTCAACGAGAGTGAGGTGGTTGGCTCTTGCATACGTGCGTATACGATTGTTGAGGTCGAGCAGCTGGGGTGTGGGGTCGAAGGTGGGGTTCCAATAGAACTTGTTGGAAGGCAGTACGGTGCAGAGGACGACGCGTATATGGTTGGCTTTGGCTAAGTCGCACATATCGGCAATGTTCTCCATGACATGGTCGATGGAGACATAGTAACTGTTTCTTGCGATGTCGTTGGTACCGGCGAGAATAACCACTTTCTTGGGTTTGAGGTTGATTACATCTTGTCGGAACCTGAGGAGCATCTGTGCTGTTACTTGTCCGCTGATGCCTCGGCAGGCGTAGTTATGAGTGATGAAGAAGAGCGAGTCGGCCGTCCACCATCCGTCGGTGATGGAGTTGCCCATGAAGACCACCTTCGGGTTGCTTTTGAGTTGCTCGTTTTGTTGCTTATATCGTTGAAACTGAGGCCAGTCGGACTGAGACTGAGTCTCGGCGTGCAAGTAAAGACTTGCAACGCCGAGACAGAGGAGAAAGAATATCCTTTTCATAGGTATCTTTGTGGTTATCAATACTTTGGTTATTGTGCGGGTGACATCAATACTTTTGATTATTGTGCGGGTGACATCACCACTTCGAACATATTGCCGGCGCTGACGAGTTTGGTGAGCAGTTGTTGAACCGACTCGGCAGTGATGTTCTTGACGGCGTTCTCATATTCGGTGAGGTAGTTGATGTTGTACTGGTAGTATTCGGGCAGGATAGCGCTCCGCCAGAAGCTGTTTTTCTCGAGGTCTTCTTGGAAGTCTTTGAGCATCGACTCTTTCTCTTTGTTGAGGTCGTCAGCGAGTGGTCCTTCTTTGATGATGGTCTCTACCTCCTCGTGAATGATCTGCATAAGTTTCTCTTGTTTGACGGGGTCGGTGTCGAACTGCATGATGAGTACGGCTTGCGGTACGGGCAGTCGGTTGAGTGAGCCCCAGCAGCTTACGCCATACGAACCGCCTTCTCTCTCTCTGATAGACTCGAGGTAGCGTGTGGAGAGTATGCGTCCGATCATCTCCATATTGAGGTCGTTCTGCAAGGTGTAAGGAATGTCGTAAGAGGTGTATTGGATACGGTTGGTGGCAGTCTTTATCTGCATCTTCCTGTCGAAATAGTTCTTTACGATACCCTTAGGCGCTCTCACATGAGTATCGCGGAAGGTCTCTTTGCGGTTCTTGGCTTTGCCTGTCTTCATACCACCCAGCCATTGTGCGATGAGTTGTTGTGTGTTTTTGTCATCGGGGTCGATGTTTCCGGTGAAGGTGAAGTAGAAGTCGGCGGGGTCGGCGAAGCGTTGGCGGAAGAAGTTGAGTGCTTTGTCGGGGTCGATCTCGTTGAGCTTGTCGTTGTCCCAGATGATGGCTCGTGGTGAGTGATCGGTAGAGATGAGTGTTACGGAGTCGCGGAAGATAGCTTTATGGTTAGTCTCTTTGTTCTTGTATTGCGTCTGCATGATAGCCATGAATGTTTGGAAGGCTTCCGGATCTTCGCGTGTTGCGGTGAAGTAGAGGTAGTTGAGTTTGAGCAGTGTCTCAAAGTCTTTGACGGAAGAAGAGCCAACCATTGCCTCGTTGTAGGTGTTGATAGACGGAGCTATGCTTGCGTTCTTACCTGTGAGAGCTTTCTCGAGTTGCATGAGGTTGAAGTCTCCCAAGCCGTTCATTGACACCACGTCTTCTGCCATAGCGGCAGAGGGGAGGTCGTTGATGTTCTCGACCAGCGAGGTGCCACCGAGCGAGTAGGCTCGCATGAGTATCTCATCTTTCTTGAAGGTGGTAGGTTTGATGATCACGCGCACACCGTTGTTGAGAGTCCACTCGGTGGTGCCGAGGTCTTTGTTGTATTTGGTCTTTTTGATCTTACCGGCTTTAGGTGCTTGTTTGACCAGTTCTTGGTCGATGACCTCTTCTACAGGTGCTTCTATCTCTGCGCTCTCAACGGCTTTGATCATGCCGAGTATCTGACTTTTCTCGGGAATGTTGACTCCCTCTTTGTCGGGTGCGGTGAAGGAGACGATGAGGTTCTCTTCTTTGATATAGCTCTTTGCCAGTTCGGAGAGTGTGGCGAGGCTGACGGTGGGCAGCTCTTGTTTGACAAAGTCGTACTCCCACTCGATGCCCGGTATAGGTTCGCCGTCGAGGAAGTTGCGTATATACTGTTGTGTGTATTCGATGTTGCGTGTGGCTTGTCGTTCGTTGTATGCTTTCTCGTAAGCGGAGAGAACGGCGGTCTTAGCTTGTTCGAGTTCGGACTGTGTGAAGCCGTAACGTTTAACTTTCTCGAGTTGGTTGAGCAGTAGTTGATAGGCTTCGGTCTCTTGTCCTTCTTTAGCGACGATGATACCGATGAAAGCATCTTTGGCTTTGACTATCTCGGTATAGACGGCAGCGGCTCCGATGAAGGAAGCGTCAGGCTTCTGTGCCAGCTCAGAGAGTCGCACATTGATCATGCGGCAGATGAGGCTGTTGTAGAGGTCGAGTCGATAATCGACGAGTGTACCTTTGAGTTGGTCGGGCAGTTCGTTCTGTTTGAAGTCGAGTCGGATGCGTGAGTATTGTGCTTCTTTATCTTTGACAACAGCAACGATAGGCTCTTTGTTGTCGTTGATAGAGTAGATGGGTCTCTCTCCGCGGTTCTCTCTTGCGGGTACGTCAGCCCATAGTTTTTTTATCTTTTGTTCTATCTGATCCACGTCGATGTCTCCTACCACGATGATAGCTTGCAGGTCGGGTCCGTACCATTTATGGTAGTAGTCGCGCAGTGCTTGATAGGGGAAATGCAGTATGACGGCGGTGTCGCCTATGACATCGCGTTTGGCATATTGGCTACCCGGGTATATCTGAGGGTTGAGTTCCGACCACATACGTCGTTCTGCGGATGCTCTTGTTCGCCACTCTTCGAGGATGACGCCTCTCTCGGCATCTATCTCATCGCCTTCGAGCAGGAGTGAGTGTGACCAGTCGTGCATGACGAGCAGTGCTGAGTCGATGATACCTTCGCGTACGGTGGGCACGTCGCTGAGTCGATAGACGGTCTCGTCGAGGGCGGTGTAGGCGTTGATGTTGCCTCCGAAGTTAACGCCGATGGATTCGAAATAGTTGATGATACCTTTTCCGGGGAAGTGTTCGGTACCATTGAATGCCATGTGCTCGAGGAAGTGAGCGAGTCCGTTCTGGTGGTCTTCTTCGAGAATAGCTCCTACGGCTTGTGCTATATGGAACTCAGCGCGTTGTTTGGGCAGGTCGTTATGACGGATGTAGTAGGTGAGTCCGTTGTCGAGATGTCCGACGCGCACATCGGGGTCGAGCGGTAATGGTTGCAACTGCGGGTTAGTTGGTTCTTGAGCATTGATAGTCAGAGCACCTAAGACGATGGTGACGAGGAAAAGTAATCGTTTCATTGGTGTAGTGTTTTAGTATTATTTGTTATTGTAGTCGTACACATAGACGGCGTAGCCTTTGGCGGGCAGTGTTAGCGACATGGTTGACTTGAGTGAGACAAAGTTTGTCTGCTCGGTCTGAGTGCTGATGGTGTTGGCGTTGAGCCATTGTGTATATTTGCCTTCGGTTATGCCGATGACGAAGCCTGTCTGTTCTTTCTGTGAGAGGTTGATGATGACGAGCACTTCGTTGTTATCTTTTTTCTTTGTATATGCGAGGAAAGCTGCGTTGTCGGAGCGCAGGAAAGTGGTGGTGGGTCTATTGCCGTTGATGGAGCCTGCGAGTGCGGGTTGTGTGTGTCGGAGTGCGATGAGAGTAGCGATGGTGTTTTGCGTTTTCTTGTCGGCTGTTGTCCAGTTGATGACATCTCGGTTGAAGTAGTTCTGCACTTTTTTGTATCCTATCTCTTGTCCGTTGTAGATGAGCGGCATGCCATAGAGTGTGAACTCGAGTACGGTGAGTGGCAGCACGTTGTCGCCGAGGTATGAGATGTAGTTAGCAGAGAAGTTGTCGCCAATGTCGTCGTGGTTGGTGAGATAGACCATTCGGTCGATGTTGGAGTAGCGGTTGTTGTTGATGAGCCACTCGCATGACGCTTGCAGAGACGAAGCAGCCGTACCTTTGCCAAAGTTCTGCAGCCTTGAATGGAAGCCCCAAGCGTAGTCGTAGTCGAAGCCTGCCTGATAGAGGTCTGTGCGGTCTGCGAGGTCGCCTTCGGCGAGTGTCCATATACGTTTGCCGTTGGCGGGAGCGGCTTTGATAGCGGGAATAGCTTTTTGCCAGAAGGAGAGAGGTATCTCTTTGGATGAGATGTAGTCGAAGCGGAAGCCGTCGATGTCGGCATTGGTTATCCAATACTTCATGGCATCGATCATAGCGTCTTGCATCTGTTGGTTGGAGTAGTCGAGCTGATAGACGTCGCCGTAGTTGTTGGGGTGGACTATCTGTCCGTTCTGCTGTTTGTAGTAGTCTCTGTGTTCGGTTACCCATACATTGTCGAGTCCTGTATGGTTAGGTACCCAGTCCATCCACACTTCCATGCCGAGCTCGTGTGCTTTGTTGACGAAGGCTTTCATGTCGTCGAGAGTGCCGTGGTCGGGGTTGACTTCGGTGTAGTTGCGTAGGGCATAGGGCGAGCCGAGTTGGCCTATCTTCCCTTGTTTGGAGCGTGTCTGCAGGGGCATTAGCCACACGATGTCGATACCCAGGGAGCGGAGCTGTTCGAGCTTGTCTTGTGCGGCAGCGAAAGTACCCTCTTGTGTGAAGTTATAGAGGTTGAGCTCGTAGATGACGCGGTTGTCGGCGGTCAGAGGTCGTGTACCTGACATGTCGAAGACTTGTGTGGATGGTTGGTCATCGGCAGGCGGGTTGAGGACCGGTCCGCAGCTGACAAGAGAAGCGCACATGCCGCAGAAGAGCATGCCAAGGGCAGAGAAGAGAGGTGATTTTTTCATAGGTTTGTTGTTTTTGAAGATTGAGTAAACATAATCAATGACGATAAAAGTAAGTGCGCTTTTCATGCGCAAAGGTACAAATTTATCTGTTATCTTCAAAATCTAAGGAGATAAAAGTGAGGTTGTGGAGTAAATGTTTGTCAAATTCTGAGAATTTGTGTACTTTTGTAGGCTAAAAAATATGGCTTATGGAAAATAAAGATAATGATATTGTAAGTGAAGTAACAGGCAGTGAGTATAAGTATGGTTTCACCACGGATGTGGAGACGGATATTATCTCTCGTGGTTTGAACGAGGATGTTGTTCGTCTTATATCTGCGAAGAAGGGTGAGCCTGAGTGGTTGTTGGAGTTTCGTTTGCGAGCCTACCGTCATTGGTTAGGCATGCGTGTTCCGACGTGGGCTCATTTGGACATTCCGGATATTGATTTTCAGTCTATCTCTTATTATGCGGCTCCTAAGGCTCGTCAGCAGCAGACGGAGGAGATTGATCCTGAGTTGATGAAGACTTTTGACAAGCTTGGTATTCCTCTTGAGGAGCGTAAGGCGTTAGCGGGCAACATGGCTGTTGATGCGGTGATGGATTCGGTGTCGGTGAAGACCACTTTTCGTGAGACGCTCAAGGAGAAGGGTATCATCTTCTGTTCTATCAGCGAGGCTGTTCGTGAGTACCCGGATTTGGTGAAGAAATACTTAGGTTCGGTTGTTCCTCCCTCCGATAATTTCTATGCTGCGCTCAACTCGGCTGTTTTCTCGGACGGTTCTTTTGTGTATGTGCCTAAGGGTGTTCGTTGTCCGATGGAGTTGAGTACGTATTTCCGCATCAATGCATCGGGTACGGGTCAGTTTGAGCGTACGTTGTTGGTAGCAGATGAGGGTGCATATCTGAGTTATCTTGAGGGTTGTACGGCTCCTATGCGTGATGAGAACCAGTTGCATGCTGCCATTGTAGAGATTATCGTCCATAAGGACGGTGAGGTCAAGTACTCGACGGTGCAGAACTGGTACCCGGGTGATAAGGATGGTCGTGGCGGCATATATAATTTTGTTACCAAGCGTGGTCTGTGTGAAGAGAACGCTCGTTTGAGTTGGACTCAGGTGGAGACCGGCTCGGCTATCACTTGGAAGTATCCGTCGTGTATCTTGCGTGGCGACAACTCGTCGGCCGAGTTCTATTCGGTAGCGGTGACTAACAACTATCAGCAGGCCGACACCGGCACGAAGATGATTCATATAGGCAAGAACACTCACTCTCGTATTATCTCGAAGGGTATCAGTGCCGGTCGCAGTCAGAACTCTTACAGGGGTTTGGTTAAGGTGCTGCGTGGTGCCACGGGTGCTCGCAACTACTCTCAGTGCGACTCGTTGTTGTTGGGTGACAAGTGTGGTGCTCACACTTTCCCTGACATGCAGATACTCAACCCCACGGCGATAGTGGAGCATGAGGCCACCACCTCTAAGATCTCGGAGGATCAGCTGTTCTATTGTCAGCAGCGCGGTATAGGTGTGGAAGATGCGGTAGGTCTGATAGTGAACGGCTATGCCAAGGATGTGTTGCAGAAGTTGCCTATGGAGTTTGCCGTGGAGGCTCAGAAGTTGCTTCAGGTAAGTTTAGAGGGCGGAGTGGGATGATGCAAGAGTGAAGCAAAAGAATTGACAAAGAATTAACTAAAAATCATATAACATGAAGAACAACGAAGAATTTATGCGTGAGGCTATACGCCTTTCAATAGAGAATGTAAAGAACGGTGGTGGTCCTTTTGGTGCCGTGATAGTGAAAGACGGTGAGATCATAGCCACCGGAGTCAATCGTGTAACGATGAACTGTGACCCTACGGCACATGCTGAGGTGTCAGCCATACGTGCGGCATGTCAGAAGTTGAAGACTTTTGATTTGTCGGGTACCACTATCTACACCAGTTGTGAGCCTTGTCCGATGTGCTTGGGTGCTATCTATTGGTCTCATATTGACCGTATGTATTACGGCAACGACCAGAAGGATGCAGCCAAGATTGGTTTTGACGATCAGTTTATCTATGATGAGATTGACCGTAAGGTGTCGGAGCGTCGTTTGCAGAGCGAGCAGATGCTTCATGAGGAGGCTCTTGCGGGTTTCCGTGCATGGGAGGAGAACACTGAGAAGGTAGAGTATTGACCTTAGTGTGTGAGCGATATGCAAAATGAGCTTATTCGACAGACCTTGAAGAATGTGTTGCTCTCGACCCTTATTTTCGGCTGTTTGATGCTGTTGCTGTGGTTGGTAGAGTTGCTTTTTCCTTCGCTTGAGTTGCTCAAGTGGAGTGATGCGGCATGGTGTGTGGGCATACCGGCGAGTGTGGTAGGTGTGGCATACATACTGACCATACGCGACCCGAGGAACTATATGGGTTTTTATCCGGGCATATTGATGTCGGTGCTATTGGCTGTGCAGTTCTTCTTGCAAGGCAACTACGACCTCACGCTATTGTATATAGTTGTTTTTATTCCATTCCTTGTGTTGTCGATTATCAACTGGAAGAAAGGCAACGAGCAAGAGGGAGGCGAGGAGAATAAGGCTTTCGAGCCTGAGTTCTTGAGCGTGAAGCAGAAGCTGGTCTCAGCCTTGGTGTTCGTGGCTATTGTGGCGGTCGATTATGTGGTTGTTACCTATGCTTTCGGCGATGACGGACAATCGTCATCGGTAGCCTTGAATATAGTGGGCGGATTGATGATAGCCTCTTCGGTGCTCGCTAATTTCTGGTTGATATACAGACGCATGGATGCTTGGGTTTATTGGGTGATATACAGTATATCGGGTATGGTGTTTTATATCCTTCTGAGCAACCTTTTCTCGATAGTGCTTTTTTTGTTTTTTCTTGTTGTCAACTCGAGTGCCGGTATCTCATGGTGGCGTCTGACGCCTAAGAAGAACATGGGATGGCTCAAGCCTTTCTTGGGTTGTGGACTAATGCTGTTGTTGCCGCTGCTCTGTTCGTGTGGTAAGCCTGTTCAGCCCAAGCCCTACGGCTATTTCCGTTTGAACATACCGGACACGTCATATACGAAGTACACTTATCGTGATGTGTGTGAGTTTATGAAGTCGGACAATGCTGTTGTGGAGTTGCGCGAAGACAGCAACTGGTTCAACCTGAGTTATGAGATGTTGAGTGCTCGTATTCACCTCAGTTATCGTCCGCTTCGCGGCGACTTGAGAGAACTGAGTGATGACGCTCATGAGTTCGTTTTCAAGCATGCGGGAAAGGCATCAGCCATCAACGAGCAAGGTTATAGTAACGCAGAGAAGAGAGTGTGGGGAGTGCTTTATGAGTTGGAGGGGAACATCGCATCGCCTTATCAGTTTTATCTGACCGACTCGACAAAACATTTCCTTCGTGCTTCTGTCTATTTCGAGACCATACCCAATCAGGACTCTCTGCAGCCGGCAGTTGACTATATACAGACGGATGTGAGACGAATGATAGAGAGTTTCAGTTTCCTCAGATAAGCATAGATAACGATATACTCACAATGGATGTTCGACATGTCTGTTCGTCATGTACATATAGTCAATACCGACTTATATTTTTCTGAGCTGACGGGTTCGGGAAATAAGCGTGAGCTCGAGCATGAGACGGAGCTGAGGCTTATAGCCGCAGCTTTGGGTGATGGTTGTATGTTGTGTCATGATGCTGTCGGTCGTCCGTTTATTGAGGGTTACGATGGTCGTGTGTCTATCTCTCATTCGTCTCATACGGTCTGTTTGGCCCTGAGTAGGGTAGAGCATATAGGTGTTGATATAGAGCAGGTGAGTGATCGTATAGAGCGTGTGAAGGAGAAGGTGTTGGAGGAGTCGAGTCTCAGGGAGTTAGACTTGTTGTCACCGTCGTTGCGGTTACGGCTGCTCACTAAGTGTTGGTGTGTCAAAGAGGCTGTTTTCAAGATTGAGGGTGAGTCGGCGGGTCTGCTCGGTGAGAAGGTAGAGGTGTCGCCGATAGACATGCTCAGAGAGCGTTCGCGGGTGTTGTCGTCTCGTTGGGCGTATGATATATATGAAGTGGAGTCGGGCGATGAGATGTGTGTGTTGGCAGTAAGAAGGGAGTCCTGTGCTTCTATCGACAGTTTGATAATAGAGCGTAAGCGTTGCGGTGTTCGTCAGTTGGCTCTGTTGCTTGACCCCGAGAAGACGGGCGAGAGTGAGGTCAGACGCCTCAGAGAGAGTTGTGGTGACAGGTTGCCGCATCTGATTTTTATCGGTGGTAGTGCTTTTGTGGCGTCGCTTGACGATTATGTGGATATGGTCAAGCGTGTGTTCGAGACGGTGCCGGTGTTGCTGTTTCCGGGTCATCGCTCACAGGTGAGCGCGAAGGCGGATGCGTTGTTGTTCTTGTCGGTGGTGTCAGGTCGTAATGCTCAGGTGCTTATCGGTCAGCAGGTGTTGTCGTCGATGATGGTCAAGCGTATGGGTCTTGAGACTCTGCCTATGGGCTATGTGTTGATTGACGGAGGTAGGGAGAGCTCGGTTGAGCGAGCCTCCGGCACGAGAGGTATCAGTCAGGACGATGTGGATGAGATAGTAGCGACATGTGTGGCATCGTCGATGTTGGGTATGCGTTACACTTATCTGGAGGCGGGCAGTGGTGCGCTTAAGAGTGTATCGTCAGAGGTCATCCGCCGCGTGAGGAGAGAGATAGAGGGAGTGTTGATTGTGGGTGGTGGCATACGCACGAGGGAGCAGATGCAGGCGGCTTTTGAAGCCGGTGCCGATATAGTGGTGATAGGTAATCATTTTGAGGCTCATGCTGAGGAGATAGGTTGTTTTTTAGATTGTTTATAGATGGAAGACGAGAGATATATGCGTATAGCGCTTTCAGAGGCCCGGAAGGCTTTTGATAGGGGCGAGGTGCCTGTGGGTTGTGTGGTGGTGTGCGGTGATAGGATAGTGGGCCGAGGACATAACCTTACGGAGACTCTTGTTGATGTGACGGCTCATGCTGAGATGCAGGCGTTGACGGCGTCGGCTCAGACCTTAGGTGGTAAGTACTTACCGGAGTGCTGTTTGTATGTGACGGTGGAGCCTTGTGTGATGTGTGCGGGAGCGATAGGCTGGTCTCAGATACGTCGTGTGGTATGGGGAGCGAGTGATGAGAAGCGTGGCTTCACACTATTGGCACCCAAGGCGTTGCACCCTAAGTGCGAGATAAAAGGCGGTGTGCTGGAGGAGGAGTGCAGAGAGTTGATGCAATCGTTCTTCAAGCAGAGGAGGTAGAGTGGTTTGTTGAGGAGGGTATCTCAGTTCTAACAGTGAAACGGTCTAACAGTGAAACGTTCTAACTTCTAACAGTTATAGATATGAAACAATCAGTGATCAAGCATCTGACACATGCGGGTATATTTCTTATACTTCTTGTGGTCATTTTTGAGTCAATGCCTCGTACTCAGAGTCGTTTTCAGTATCATTTTGAGTTGGGCAAGCCTTGGGGTTACGAGCTCATAACAGCTGAGTTTGATTTTCCTATTTATAAGGCTCCTGACCAGTTGCAGCGTGAGCAGGAAGAGGTGATGAAAGATTACACTCCTTATTATCGCATAGACACCTCTCTATGCCGGAGTCAGGAGTTGAAGTTGAAGTCGGCAGAGTCGCTTGATAAGTTAGGCAATAGGCAGCAGCGTCAGTTGTGGGAGCGTCTTAGTAGTGTTTATAAGGCGGGTATCATTGATGCTGTGGAGTTAGACCGGTTGCGTAAGGAGCAAGTAGAGAAGATCTCGGTTGTCAATCATAACGAGGCTGTTCAGCGCAGTTTGGGTGCGGTGTTTACTCCTCGTTCGGCTTATACCTATATCCTTGACGGCACCTCCTCGCGCGATAACAGTAGGCTGCGGGAGTTAGATCTGAATCATTACTTAGTGGTAAACTTGTCGTATGATACGCTGTTGAGTGATAGGATGAGGGACAACCTGATGAACTCTATCTCGCTGACGGAGGGTATGATACAGGAAGGAGAGAAGATTATTGATAGGGGTGAGATTGTCAATCAGGAGAGTTATCAGATCTTAGTGTCGCTCAACAAGGCCTACGAGGCTAAAAATATAAATCTGAAGCACAATGCTTACACTCTGTCGGGTAAGCTGTTCTTGCTCCTTTATTTCATAGCGATGTTGGCATTGTATCTGATGGTTTTTCGTCCGTTGCTTTATCGTGAGACACGCAATGTGGTGTTCTTCTGTTCGCTGATAGGTCTGGTGGTGGTTATCACTTGTTGTATTCTTCGTTTCTCGTCGATGAATGCCTATATGGTACCTTTCATGTGGGTTCCGGTGTTGGTTCGTATCTTTTACGACTCTCGCACCGCCTTATATACTCACATGGTAACGACGTTGTTGTTGTCGTTGATCATGCCGGCTCCTTTTGAGTTTGTGGTGCTTCAGATGGGTGCGGGTATGGTGGCTATAGGCAGCATGAAAGACATGAGTCAGCGTTCGGCATTGGTTCAGACCTCGCTGATTATTTTTGCATCGTACTCGTTGATATATACGGCTCTGAGTTTTGCGACGACGGGAGGAGTGCAGACGATAGATGCGTGGATGTATTTCTATTTCAGCATATCGGCAGCTCTTATCATTGTCGTTTATGGATTGGTTTATCTAATAGAGAAGATGTTTGGTTTTGTCAGTGCTATCACTCTGATAGAGCTGACTAATGTCAACTCTTCGTTGATGCTTGATTTTGCGGAGCGTGCCCCCGGCACTTTCCAGCACTCGATGCAGGTATCGACCTTGGCTACGGAGGCAGCCAAGCGCATCAGTGCTGACTCGCTGTTGGTTCGTACGGGTGCTTTATATCATGACATAGGTAAGTTGGAGCACCCTGAGAACTACACGGAGAATCAGCAGTCGGGTTATAACCCGCTGTTAGAGATGAGTTTTGATGACGCGGCGCAAGCGGTCATCTCTCATGTTACCTCGGGTGTTAAGTTAGCGCGTAAGAACCGACTGCCCAATGTCATTGTTAACTTCATCCTTACTCATCACGGAACGAGCAAGGTCCGCTATTTCTACAACAGTTGGCTCAATGCTCATCCAGGAGAGGAGCCTGACGCGGGGTTGTTCACTTATCCGGGTCCTAAGCCTCAGAGCAAGGAGGCGGGTATATTGATGATGGCTGATGCTGTGGAGGCTCGTTCGCGCAGTCTGAAGGAGTTCACACCTCAGAGTATCCGTCAGATGGTAGAGCAGATGGTGGGCCAGCAGGTGAGTGAGGGTCAGTTCAGCGAGTGTAGCCTGACACTCAGAGACATAGAGACCATCAAACAAGTGTTCACCGAGAAGCTGATCTCGATGAACCACCATAGGATTAGTTATCCGGAAGTCAATAAGAGGTGAGGTTCAGTTGCCTTACTTCTCTTCTAACAATTGTCGGAGTTGAGCGGCCGCTTTGCGTCCGTCTGCCATAGCGAGGATGACGGTAGCGCCTCCTCGTACGATGTCTCCACCGGCGAAGATCATAGGTATGGCTGATTGTAGGTCGTCGTTCACTTCGATTGTTCCTTTTCGTGTAGTAGTGAGTTGTGGCATGCTTTGTGGTAGTATGGGGTTGGGCGAGACGCCTACTGCTACGATGACCATGTCCACATCGATGAGCTTGGTCTCTCCTTCGACGGGTACGGGGCTGCGTCGTCCTGACTCGTCGGGTTCGCCGAGGGTCATCACTTGCAGCTCCATTTGGCATACTCGTCCTTTGTCGTCGGCGATGTAACGTATAGGGTTGTGCAGAGTGAGGAACTCGACGCCCTCTTCTTTGGCGTGTCTTACTTCTTCTTGTCGTGCGGGCATTTCGTTCTCGGAGCGTCGATAGACGATAAAGGCTCGTTGTGCTCCTAAGCGTTTGGCTGTTCTGACGGCGTCCATGGCGGTGTTGCCTCCGCCGATGACTGCCACCTGTTTGCCATAGAGTACGGGTGTGTCGTTGAGCGGGTTGTCGGCTCCCATGAGGTTGACTCTGGTGAGGTACTCGTTGCTGGACATGACGCCGATGAGGTTCTCTCCGGGTATGTTCATGAAGCGTGGCAGTCCGGCACCGGTGGCAACGAAGAAACCGATGAACCCGTCTTGCTTGAGTTGGTCGATAGTGATGGTCTTACCGATGATAGTATCTTTGACGAAGCGGACACCTTGTTTTTCGAGTCCGCGTATCTCGGCATCGACGATAGCGTTGGGCAGACGATATTCGGGAATGCCATACTTGAGT
>CAMHOK010000018.1 GCA_946186735.1 uncultured Bacteroidales bacterium | reverse complement strand
TAATAATGCTTGGGATCCTTTTTTTACCGAACAATACGACCTATTTCGGATGTATACGTTTAATCCGCGCCATCTGTGTCATCTGTGTGAATTTTCATTATGTCATCTGTGGGAGATTCCATTCTGCTATTGAATGACATTCCTTTCGGGAAAGGGGGCAGGGGAGGTAAACAGATAAAAGCTGTCTGCCATTATGGCACTAACTGATGTCAGTTGAGTGCCATTTTTGAGTTTGGCACAGATTATGTCATATCTCAGTCGTCTCATACTCCGACAAACGACTCGGTAAAGACCCGACAAACGACTCGGTAAAGACTCCGACAAACGACTTGTTAAAGACCCCGACAAAACGACTCGGCAGAAGAGAATGAAGAAAGAAACTGATAGAAGAAACCGATAGAAGGACTCGGATGAATGACTTAAGAGGTTGATGCGGTTTTCTTCAATCAATAGCAAATAACTTAAATTATATAGATTATGACAAACATCAAACCATTAGCTGACCGTGTGCTTGTTAAGCCTCAGGCAGCAGAAGAAAAGACAGTGGGTGGTATCATCATCCCCGATACAGCCAAAGAAAAACCTCTCAGAGGCGAGATCCTGGCAGTAGGTCAAGGTACTAAAGACGAACAGATGGTTCTCAAAGTGGGTGACCAAGTGCTCTATGGCAAGTATGCCGGAACAGAGCTCGAGCTCGACGGCGAGAAGTATCTCATCATGCGCCAGCAAGATGTGTTGGCAGTGTTAGGATGACAAACAAAGAACAATCATTACAACCCTTTAAATTCAGTTTATTATGTCAAAAGAAATAATTTTCAATCAAGATGCCCGCGAACAACTCAAGCGTGGTGTTGACCAACTGGCAGATGCAGTCAAAGTGACCCTTGGTCCGAAGGGCAGGAACGTAGTTATCGACAAGAAATATGGTGCTCCTCAGATAACCAAGGACGGTGTTACCGTTGCCAAAGAGATTGAGTTAGACAATGCCCAAGAGAACCTTGGTGCGCAGCTCGTCAAAGAGGTGGCCTCCAAGACCGGCGATCAGGCAGGTGATGGTACCACTACCGCTACCGTGCTGGCTCAGGCTATCATCGGTGTCGGACTGAAGAACGTGACGGCAGGTGCTAATCCTATGGACCTGAAGCGTGGTATTGACAAGGCTGTTGAGACCGTCGTTAAGTCTATCCACGAGCAGTCGGAGGTCGTTGGCGACAACTACGACAAGATTGAGCAGGTGGCTACCGTCAGTGCCAATAACGATGCAGCTATCGGTAAGCTGATTGCTGACGCTATGCGCAAAGTATCGAAAGATGGTGTCATCACTATCGAAGAAGCCAAAGGTACTGACACCACTATCGATGTGGTTGAGGGTATGCAGTTCGACCGCGGTTATATATCGCCGTACTTCGTTACCAACACCGAGACCATGACTTGCGAGATGGATAAACCTTATATACTCATCCACGACAAGAAGATTAGTAACCTCAAAGAGCTCCTGCCCGTTCTTGAACCCGCAGTACAGAGTGGCCGCCCGCTGCTCATCATCGCTGAGGATGTTGACTCTGAGGCTCTCACTACGCTCGTTGTCAATCGTCTGCGTGCTCAACTCAAGATATGTGCCGTCAAGGCTCCGGGCTTCGGCGATCGCCGCAAAGAGATGCTCGAAGATATAGCTATCCTCACCGGTGGTACCGTCATCTCAGAAGAGAAGGGTATCCGTCTCGACCAAGCCACACTTGATATGCTCGGAACGGCCGAGAAAGTGACAGTTGACAAAGACAACACTGTCATCGTCAATGGTGCCGGCAACAAAGAGGCTATCAAAGCTCGTGTTCAGCAGATCAAGAACCAGATACAGAACACCAAATCGACTTACGACAAAGAGAAGCTGCAGGAGCGTCTGGCTAAGCTCTCAGGTGGCGTAGCAGTGCTGTATGTAGGTGCTGCCAGCGAGGTGGAGATGAAAGAGAAGAAAGACCGCGTTGACGATGCTCTCTCGGCTACCCGTGCCGCTATCGAAGAGGGTATAGTACCCGGTGGTGGTGTGGCTTATATCCGCGCTACCGAAGCTCTGCAGAACCTCAAGGGCGATAACGACGATGAGCAGACAGGTATAGATATCATCCGTCGCGCTATCGAAGAGCCTCTGCGTCAGATCGTCTTCAATGCAGGCAAAGAAGGGGCTGTCGTTGTACAGAAAGTAAGAGAAGGTAAGGGCGACTTCGGCTACAACGCTCGCAAGGATGTCTATGAGAACTTGCTCCAGGCAGGTGTGGTTGACCCCGCTAAGGTAACACGCGTCGCTCTCGAGAACGCAGCATCGATAGCCGGCATGTTCCTCACCACCGAGTGCGTCATCACCGAGAAGAAAGAAGACAAACCCGAGATGCCGCAGATGAACCCGGGCATGGGAGGAATGATGTAAGTCGTGGATAAGAAGAAACGAACCCGTTGAGGGTGCAAGATAACAGAAAAAAGCAGTCTGAAAGGCTGCTTTTTTTGTTTATGTCATGCTCGTCTTTGTCAACTCAGATTTTTTTGGTATATTTGCGCACTCAAACACTTACCTTATCATGTTACATCGTCTATCACTCATAACCGTTCTTGCGGCACTCATCTGTCTGTTCCCTTCGCTCGCCGTTGCTCAGACAGCCGACAAGGCAGAGAAGAAAACCAAGGTTATTAACCACCTCAAGGAGCATTATCGGCCTTATGGCTTCATCCGCAACTACTTCACTTACGATAGTCGTGAGAGTGTGTCAGGACAGGCTGACATGTTCAACTATGTGCCCAAAGATCATCAGTGGAACATGACGGAGGCGGAGGCTGCTCTCTCGCCTGAGCTCAGACGCGAGGATATGAACGCGGTCGGTTCTTTCCGTTTCCTCTCGCTCACTACTCGCTTAGGACTCAACATCGTGGGTTATGAGTGGGGCAAGACGCAGTTCTCGGGTAAGATTGAGGCCGACTTCTATGCCGGTCTGACGGGTGTGACGGGTGTGGCTCAGTTCCGTCTGCGCCTGGCATATCTGACTCTGGCGTGGGACAGCCTTAGTGTGGGCAAAGAGTGGGCTCGGGTGAGTCTGACCCTTGGTCAGGACTGGCACCCTATGGCTGCAGACCTGTGTGATGTGCTCTCGCTCAATACCGGTGCACCGTTCTCTCCATTCTCGCGCACACCGCAAGTGAGGATGGAGGCACGACTGACGCCTTGGTTCATGCTCTCGGCAGCAGCACTGTGGCAGATGCAATATGTGTCGGCCGGCCCCAAGGGGATGTCGGCTGACTATATCAAATATTCGAAGACGCCGGAGGCTTATCTCGGGCTTAACTTCATGCACTCCGACGCTTTCCTCCTCCGCTTAGGTGTCGATATACTCAGTATCAGTCCACGGCATGAGGGCACCGTCTCAGGCTCCGGCGGTCAGGAGGTGAGAGTGAGAGTCAATGACCGACTGACCACTGTCTCACCTTTCGCTTTCATGAGGTACAGCGTGGGCGATTTCTCAGTCAAGGTAAAGACTATCTTCGCCGAGTCGGGCGAGCACATGAGCCTCTGCGGAGGCTATGGAGTGAGCAAGATCAACGCTGACGGCTCGTGGGAATATACTCCTACACGCAACTCCTCGACATGGATAAGCCTTACCTATGGGCGCCAAGTCAAAGGGGTGCTGTTCGCAGGGTATGTTCAGAACTTCGGAACAAAAACATCGGTGGTGGATGCCGACCATCTGTATTTCAATAAGAACATGTTCGCCTCTATCCACCGCCTGTGGCGTCTGAGTCCGGCTTTAGTGTGGACCATCGGTCCTTTCCAACTCGGGGCGGAGTACGAACTGACCTCTGCACAATATGGTACGGGGACGATGGATCTGAGCAAGGGACTGTTCATGGACAACCTGCACTGGGTGTATAACCACCGCGTACAACTCATAACCAAGTTTAATTTCTAACCCTTGGCTCTGAACCACCCCTGCCCCTGACTAAGGTGTTCATGTCGCGCGCCGCAAATACTGACACCCCTTGCGAGCAAAGCTCTGAGGGGACCCCGTACTCCTTCGAATGTCCACCGGACATTCTCGGTGCGGCTCTATCGCTTCTCCTTAGGAAGGAGGAAGCTGATTTGGCATTTTTTTTGTAACCTGACCATTGTGAAAAAAAGTCTTTATATAACCTGACCATTATGGAATAAGACTATTGTGGTTAACGAAGATGTAGTATCATGTACAAGCGTTTGATTATATTCTTGTTTGCTTTGATGAGTGTGGCTGTTGCCGGTCGTGCACAGCAGTACTGCACTGCTATCTTCAAAGACAACATCAGCACCCTGCGTCTGAAGTATGCCGACACCGACGAATTGGAGAGGCCGTTCCTCACGCTCTCGGGCGATGAGCAGCTGGACATCAGTTTCGATGAGTTGTCGCACGACACACATTTCTATACCTACACCCTTGTTCATCTCAATCACGACTTCACTCGCTCACCTCTGCAATCGTCAGAGTATCTTGACGGGTTTACCACAGCCGATATCTCCGACTACGACCACTCGTCGCTCACTCAGACTCTCTACACTCATTATCGCCTGCTCTTCCCTAACGATGAGATACGCGCGAAGGTGTCGGGCAACTATGCCATCGTCATCTATGAGGATGGCAATCCCGATGATATCGTTGCCACTGTGGTGTTCCAAGTGGCAGAGCAGTCGGCCGACATCAGTGCCTCGGTGAGAGGCAACACCGACATCGAGTTCAACAACCGACTGCAGCAGTTAGACATAGATGTGGATCTGCAGTCGAACAACATCACCAACCCATCGGAGGTCATGCTCGTGGTCAGGCAGAACAACCGTACCGACAACCAAGTCGTGCTCTCGCGTCCCACTTTCATCAACAACAACCTCCTTCGATATGTCAATCAGAAAGCACTCATCTTCGAGGGTGGCAACGAGTATCGCAGGTTCGATATATCAAGCGTTTATATCAAAGGGACGCATGTCGATCAGATTGTTTACGACCATCGCGACTACCACGCTTTCCTCTTCGCCGACGAGCTGAGAGCAGACATGCCGTATGTCAACGAGACAGACGCTGACGGACAGTATGTCATCAATGTGGAGAAACGCACCGACAACGACTATGAGGCCGACTATATGTTCGTCCATTTCATGCTCAACGCCGACGAGCCTTTCCTTGACGGACGCATGTATGTGGCAGGCGACTTCACGCAAAACATGCTCACCCCTAACAACATGATGCAGTACGATGCTGAGCACCATTGCTACACCTACACCGCTCTGCTCAAGCAGGGAGGCTACGAATACAACTATCTGTTTGTCCGCAAGTCTCAAAACGCTGCTACCACCATTCCGGCAGAAGGCTCACATTGGCAGACGCAGAACGAATATACTATACTCGTCTATTACCATCCTTTTGGTGCACGCTACGACCGACTCTTGGCTATCAAAAGAATAAGATAATCTATCAACCCATTATGAAACATCTTCTTAACATTTTTTTGCTTCTATTTTTCCCGGTGGCACTTCACGCCGTTACTTCCACCTATGTTTTTTATAATGCCCAATGGGGTTCAACGATAGGTACACTCAAGCTCGACAACACCACCGACGGCTGGCTCTCCGACAGAGATGGAGCGGGCTATAGCGAAGGCAGGCTCACACCCCAAGGGTATATGTATGCGGGCGTACAGATAACCGATAAGCAGGCATATCAGCATGCCGGTGCCACCTCAGTGCTCTCCTTCACCGACATAAGGAAGATAGTTGTCAACTATCGCACTAATGCCTCGAAAGGTAAGGGAACAATATACATACAAGTGGGTGATAACGAGGCTCAGCAGATTGATATCGTGCAGCCGGAGAAAGGTCGTGGTGAGATCAACCGCGACATCGCTCTCACTCTCACTCAGCCTCAGTCGGGCAAGGTGCGCTTCTATGTCGATTGTACGGAGAACAGCATCTATATCAACTCTATCACTATCAAGGCTGCCACAGGGAGTCAGAACATACCGGGACTCACTGCCGACATCTTCCGATTAGTAACCTCCGCCGACCAGCTTGAGGATGGCGACCAACTCATCATCGGTGTCAGTGGCAACGAGCATGACTATGTCATGGGACTGTATGACGAGTGGAACAGCAGGAACAATATCTACGCTCTTAAAGATACTTATAGCGCCGACCGACAGAGTCTGAACCTTGTGCCGGAGGCTGTCTATGACCTGCATATAGGTGATAGCGACGATGGTCCTTACTATGCTCTGAGCGATGTTGACGGCTATTGGATAGTGGCAAGCGGTGGCAATCCCAACCACTCTAACAACAACTATCTCACTATCTGGGACACTATCTATAGTCCGCGCTACGGCTGGTATGGGGCATGGGACATAAGTGTCGAGCAAGATGGCAGTGCACAGATAGTGAACAGAGGTGTCAGTCGCTCCAACAAACTGCAGTTCAATCTTAACGGAGGCACACCTATCTTCGCTTGTTATGCCGATTGGACGCAGACCAAACCATCACTCTATAAGCGCGTGGTTATAGATAACCCCACCGAGCCTCTCATCCACGCACCTATGTGCAACTTCGGGACAGTGCTCCTTACCGACAACACCGTTAGCGGCAGTCGTACCATAACGGTCAATGCCGTCAACCTCACCGACGACATCTCTGTCCGTCTCGCCAAAGCTGAGGTGTTCGCTCTTGATCAGACCCTCATCGACCGCGACGGAGACCCGCTGACTATCTCTTACGAGGCACACGAGGTCGGGAGGTTCGTGGACACACTCATCCTCTCTTCTAAGACAACACAACTGCGAGTACCTGTCATCCTCGATGTGCAACAGCTGTTAACCATTCAACAAGCCAAGCGATTAGCTGACCTCACGCAGTGTTATCTCAACGAGGTCGTGGTAACGAAGAAATACGACAGGTATATCTTCGTCAGCGACAAGACAGGGTCGATGCTTCTCTATGACAGCGGCAACCTCTACGGCAAAGACCTAAAGACAGGTATGCTCCTTAACGGTGTGGCAGGCAAGTATAAGAACTACTATGGCAATCCGGAGATAACACTCACTTCTTCTTTTAATGCACAAGATAAGGGTTATGTTATTCATCCGGAGGTGCTAACCTTCGCACCTGATAGTCAACGGATATGCAGCTATGTGCGCTACGAATCAGTGAGCTTCGACGAGCAAGGCAACCTGCATGCCGGCAACGAGGTGGTGAAGATCTACGACCTCTTCCGCTGTCAGGCTCTCTCAAACATCAACACCAACGCTCGTTACGATGTAGAAGGTATGGTTTATGTTTACAACGATATATGCCTGGCACCTTTCTTGGTAGAGAGCCAACAGACCGACCTTGACCTCCTTTCTTCTTCTCTCATCATCACTGATGACATTATCCGTAGCACTGACAACCAGACGATAACTATCTATAACACCCATGGTCAGACTCTTCGTCAAGGACGCGAGGTCAGCCTTGGAGATCTGAGCAGAGGTGTTTATATCATCTCTATAGGAAACAACAACACAAAAATAATTCTCTAATCCATCAACCTTTTACCCTTATTACCCCTTATGCGACACTCACATCTGCTCTTCTCTCTCATGGCTCTTATCGTTGCCATGACGGCTTGCACAAGCCAACAACCAACACAAATAAAAGATATGAAACAGTTATCCTTCGACAATCAACAAGCTCAGTGTATGTCTGCTATTGCTTGTCTTGAGGCTCAAGGCGACCAGTCGCGACTCCGTGCTGCTATCAACGACGGACTCGATGCGGGCTTGACCGTCAGTCAGATCAAAGAGGCTCTCTCCCAACTCTATGCTTACACGGGTTTCCCGCGTTCACTCAATGCCTTAGGCACTCTCAAGCAGGTGCTTGAGGAGCGCACCGACCCCTACGAGGTAGGTACCGAAGCCGCACCTATGGCTGACGACTATGACGCCCTCAAGGAAGGTACAGAGGTGCAGACCATGCTCACCGGACAACCCTTCGACTATCAGTTCGCTCCTCAGACCGACTATTACCTCAAGGCACATCTCTTCGGAGATATCTTCGCACGCGATAACCTCACCTATGCCGACCGCGAGCTCATCACGGTGAGTGCACTGAGTGGTATGGAGGGTGTGGAACCCCAACTGCTGGCACATGTCAACGGAGCACGCAACATGGGACTCACTGACACTCAACTCACCGATATCGTCCTCGCTCTGCTCAGGCGAGTAGGCAAGGCCGAGGCTGCTCGCGCAAGCAAAGCTATAGCACAAGTGCTCGGCACCGACGACGAGGTAGGACTCCGTACACTGAACGCCGTTGACCTCAAGTCGGCATGGAAGAGAGGCGAGCCCAACACAGCCTATGCCCGGTACTTCATCGGACGCAGTTATCTCTATCCGATGCAGGGCGGGGTGAGCAATGTCACTTTCGAGCCCGGCTGCCGCAACAACTGGCACATACACCACGGGGCTGTGCAGGTGCTCATCTGCGTCTATGGACGAGGATGGTACCAAGAATGGGGAAAGAAAGCGGTGCCGCTCACCGAAGGAACCGTCATAGCTATCCCCGAGGGTGTCAAACACTGGCACGGCGCTGCCAAAGGGTCGTGGATGCAACACCTCACTTACCACACCGACCTGCAGGCAGAGCACTCTAACGAGTGGTTAGAACCTGTCACCGACGAACAGTACGCCTTGCTGCCGTAATAGTTGAAGCTATGGTAAGAGTTGCTAATGCTCACGACATACCTCGTATCCTCAGTCTGTTGCATCAGGTCAACATGGTGCACCATCGACTGCGCCCCGACCTCTTCAAACCGCATACCACCAAGTATAACGAGGCTGAACTGCTTGCTCTCATCAACAACAAGCAGACCCCTATCTTCGTCTATGACGACAACAACGAGGTCTTAGGATATGCCTTCTGCCAGCTCACTGAGGTTACGGGCGACCTTCTGCTCGTGGACAACAAGACCCTTTATATCGATGATATATGTGTTGATGAGTGTGCCCGCGGCAAGCATATAGGCACGGCTCTGTTCCGCTTTGTCAAGCAGTATGCTGCGTCTGTCGGTTGCCACAACCTCACACTCAATGTGTGGGCGGGTAACGATGCTGCCGCAGCTTTCTACCGGAGCATGGGTATGCACACTCTCAAGACAAGTATGGAGCTCATCCTCTAACCACTATGAACAGACTCACACTTTATACCGACTCTCTTCATCGCATGGCTTATGCCACCGACGCGAGTGCTTATCGGCAGTTGCCGATGGCTGTAGCTTATCCTGAGACGGAAGATGACCTCAGAGCCCTGATAGAGGCTGCTCAGCGTCGCCACACACATCTCATACCTCGCGCCGGCGGTACCAGCATAGCCGGACAGGTGGTGGGCGAGGGTATAGTGGTGGATGTGTCTCGGCACATGAACCGCATACTTGCCATCAACCCTGAAGAGCGAACGGTACGGGTGCAGCCCGGTGTGGTGCGCGACGAGCTGAACATGGCACTCAGACCTTACGGTCTGTTCTTCTCACCCGAGACATCTACCTCTAACCGCTGCTGCATAGGCGGCATGGTGGGCAACAACTCATGCGGTACGCACAGCCTCATCTATGGCTCCACACGACATCATGTGGTAGAACTCAGAGTGATGCTCGCCGATGGTCAGACCTACGAGCTCACCACCAAAGAGATAAAGGGTGTTGATGAGAGTCCGCGCTCGTCTCTTATTCGCCGCATAGTCAAGCAACTCGGCGATTGGCAGCACGACGTGTCTGTCAGACAGATGATAGGTGAGGCTTTCCCTGACCGGACTATCCGTCGCCGCTCATGCGGTTATGCCATCGACGAGTGCTTAGATGTGTATGGTGAGGCGGTGTCGCTCAACCTGCCGGCCCTCATCACAGGCTCAGAAGGTACACTATGCTTCATCACCGAGATAACTCTCTCCTTAGACCCCTTGCCACCCCAAGAGCAGATGGTGGTCTGTGTCAACCTCAACGAGATGGACGACAGCTGGCCGACAAACATGATAGCCTTAGGCTGTCAACCCACGGCTGTTGAGTTGATTGATGGTAAGATCATCGACCTGGCTCGCACCAACATTGAGGCGAGCAAGAACCTCTTCTTCGTGGATGGTGCGCCGGCAGCCATCGTGGTGGCTGAGTTCCGTGCTACGACGCGCGACGAGCTTGACGCTGAGGCTCAGACCTTCATCCGAGCTATGCAGCAGTCAGGCATAGCCCACACTATCACCACAGCCTATGGGCAGGAGGTGAGCCGCGTGTGGGCACTGCGCAAAGCCGGACTCGGAGTGCTGTCCGCCATGTCAGGCACAGCCAAGCCTGTGGGAGTGGTCGAAGATACGGCTGTCGCTCCTGAGCGCTTAGGAGCGTACATGAGTGACTTCCGTGCGATGATGGCAGAGCTGGGCTTAGACTGCGTCTATTACGGACATATATCTACCGGTGAGTTGCACCTGCGTCCGGTGCTCAACCTGCACCGCGAGCACGACCGACACCTTTTCCGTGAGGTGGCGGAGCGAACGGCTGTCTTAGTCAAGAGACATAAGGGTTGTCTCTCAGGTGAGCATGGCGATGGTCGTCTCAGGGGCGAGTTCATTCCGCTCATGTACGGCGAGCAGGTCTATGAGATGATGCGACAGATAAAGCGCACATGGGACCCCGCGGGAGTCTTCAACATGGGAAAGATTGTTGACACCCCGCCTATGGACGAGTCGTTGAGGTATCAAGCCCCTAAGGATCCTTCATGCTCTGAGCTCCTCACTCGCATTGAACAGTGTAACGGTGCCGGCGATTGTCGCAAGTCGGCAAAGATAGGTGGCACTATGTGTCCCGCTTTCAAAGCTACAGGTGATGAGCTTTTCTCTACCCGCGCTCGAGCCAATGTGCTGCGTGAGATGATAGCTAACGACCCCCGTGGCATCTATTCGCCGGAGGTGGCTGAGGTGCTCAACTCGTGTCTGGCTTGCAAAGCGTGTCATAGCGAGTGCCCGAGCAATGTGGACATGACCCGACTGAGAAGCGAGATACTGCAGATGCGCTACTCGCACTCACACCTACCTTTCCGCACTTGGCTCGTGGCGAACATGGCTCAGATAGAGGCTATCGGAGGAGCAGTGCCGTTGGTGTATAACTTCTTCGCCACCAACAGCCTGACCTCGCGAATCATCAAACGCATAGTCGGGTTCACTACCAAGAGACCTATTCCCACACTCAGTCGGCGCTCCATGCGGCGGTTGGTCGGCGATTATGTGAGGCACGCTATCCTTCCTAAGGTGCAGTCAGACAGAGCAGAGGCACAGAGAACGGTCTATCTCTTCGCAGACGAGTTCACCAACAGAGAGGAGGCGGAGTTAGGTCTCAAGTTCGCTCAGTTGCTCACTGCGTGGGGTTACCGTGTAGTCATCCCCGAGCATACGCAGAGTGGTAGGGCTGCTATCAGCAAGGGCTGCTTGCGACAGGCGGCGAGGTATGCTAAGCGTAATGTGGAGCTGCTCCGCGACATCGTCTCTCAAGACGCTCCCTTGGTGGGTATAGAGCCCTCTTGTATCCTCTCTTTCCGCGATGAGTATCCTCGCTTGGTGCCGGCATACATGCAGTCGGACGCGCGAGCATTGGCAGCCCACTGCCTGCTCTACGATGAGTTCATCATGCGTGAGGTGGAGAGCGGACGACTGCCCCAAGAGGCATTGGGCGAGCTCAGAGGTGAGCTGTGGCTGCATGGCCATTGTCATCAGAAAGCACTCATTGGTGTAGAGAAGACGGCTGCTTTGCTCAAACTCATCAAAGGCATGGAGGTGCATGTCATTCCCTCAGGTTGTTGCGGCATGGCAGGCTCCTTCGGCTACGAGAAGAGACATTACGAAGAGTCGATGCGAGTGGCCAACACTACACTGGTGCCGACCATCAAGAAAGCCGCCGCCGCTAATCCTCAGATCTATGTGGCAGCACCCGGCACCTCGTGTCGAGCGCAGATAGCATACACCACCGGCATACATGCCTACCATCCTGTTGAGATACTCTGGTTAGCTCTGAGAACGCGTTGATCTGAGACCGCTGCGCTGTTAGAAAAGAGATTTGGCGGTATTGAATAATTTTTGTATCTTTGCCGTACGAATAGAAATATCAACTTTAAAATACAAAATCATGAAAAAAAGTACTAAAATCTGGATGTGCCTTGCGGGTGTAGCACTCGTGGTACTGGGTGTGCTCTGTATTATGTATCCTGGCGACACCATTCTCACTTTGGCTTGGGCTCTTGGTCTGATGCTTATTATCTCAGGCTGTAGCACTTTCGGTGCGTGGGCTACTCTGCGCGCCATCAATCCCTACAGCGGTCTCACTTTCCTCACAGCGCTGTTGCAAGTCATTCTGGGTATCGTGCTCGTCATCAATCCTGCCCCGTTGGCTATTGCTCTTCCCTTCATCTTCGCTTTCTGGGTGCTGTACGAAGGTATAGGACTCTTGGTTGACTCGTTCAACTATAAGCGTCTGGGCTGGAGCAAATGGTGGGTTCTCTGCCTTATCAGCGTGCTCGTCATCTGCGCAGGTTGCTATGGACTGTTCGGAGACCCGATAGCTTCGGCAAAGACACTGGCTTGGTTGGTAGGCATAGGTATCATACTCGACGGCGTGGGCAACTGGATTGAGGTGGCTGCCGTCAACCGCGTGGAGAAAAGACTTCATAAGATTGCCGACAACATAAAGAAAGCTATCGAGATAGAAGATGTTGAAGCCGAGGAAGTGAAATAACCGATAATCATTCTCGTTCTCTAACAAAAGAAAATAGCGGTGTCGCACTGATACCGCTATTTTTTTGTTTGCTTCAGGCAGGCATAGCAGTTGGGAGATAGCCCATCGTTATCATGGCAATCATATACGCTTGGAGTATCGCTATTTCCATTTCTCAGCACCATCGATGTGTTATCAGAACTTAGACGACCTCAGGAGCGAAGAGACGGGCAGATCTATATCCTCTTTGGTGACAAGATATACAACGCTCAAGGTCAGCAGGTAGAGTAAGCCCCTCCCCTCCTTTCCCGTAGGGAATTTCGTTTAATAGCGTGCAATTCATTCTCTCGGTGTTTTTAATGAGCATTTATTTTAGTTATTTCGATTTTTTTTATACTTTTGCACCGTCAATGAAGTTGCATGTGAAATATAGTGTGTACTCGTGGGCAATCTTAGTTGCTTTTGTCTTCATGGTGGTGGTCAAGGCTACTCACCATCATCTGCCCCACGAAGCCCTTCAGACAGAGTGTGTTGTTGATCATACACCGCTGTCCGACTGCTCTCATTCGCACGCTTCGCTCATCAATCTGATAGCTGATGATAATGATTGCGCTATCTGCCATTTCCTCTTGGCTAAGATCCTGCCGCCGCTGTCAGCTGATTATTGGTTGCCGACCTTAGTCTTTTGCCGGTGGCAGCCGTCTGATTATTCTTTTCTCCCCGACTACTTCTTTGCTCATTGTCCGGGTCGTGCGCCGCCTTGTTAAACGCAGAGGAACAGAGCCGGAGCTGCTGTTCCGTCTTTTCTTACTGTTAAACAAACAAACGGCACAACAATGTCATTACTTACCCTTTTGAGCGTCGTGTTGTTGTCCGTTCCTGTGTCTATAGAGGTTGACACCTCTGATTTCCGTCTTGCTGAGGTTGTGGTGACTGCCAATCATCACCATGGCACTCGACTATCCTCGGTTAGCAGTGTGGAGGTTGACGCCACTTCTCTGACCGCTGAGCTGCAAGGCTCGTTGGCTAAGGGTCTGGATGCTATAGCCGGTGTGCAAGCGTCAGCTATCGGTTCGGGACAGTCGAGACCTGCTATCCGCGGTTTAGGATTCAATCGTCTGGCTATCATTCACGATGGTATAAGGCACGAAGGACAACAATGGGGCGATGATCACGGACTGGAGATCGACCGGTTCGCGATAGATAATATAGAGATCATCAAGGGTGCGTCCGCACTCTTGTACGGCTCTGATGCTATAGGTGGTGCTATCTTGCTCAACTCCTCACCACGACCCTCTTTCGATAGCATCTACAAGCCTGTTAGCGGCTCGGCACACCTGTTTGCACGGAGCAACAACCTGCTCTTGGGAGCTTCTGTACGCTTAGAAGGCGTCCATCCGATCATAGGAGACAATGAGCCAAGAGAACAGAGCTTCTATTGGCGGTTGAACATGACCTATCAAGACTACGCCGACTATAGTGTTCCTACTGATAGTTTTGAGTACTACTCTTATCGTATCCCTTTGTATAAGCGCACGTTGCGCAATACGGCGGGTCGTGAGGCAGATGGCTCACTCACTCTGGGTTATAGCACTTATCATTGGCATACCTGCCTGCGTGTGTTTGAGACATGGTCTGCGAGCGGCTTCTTTGCTAACGCTCATGGTTTGGAGGTGCGTCTGTCTGACATCGATTACGACCGCAGTCGAAGGGATGTGGACTTGCCAAAGCAGTCGGTCAATCATCTCAAAGTGCTATGGCACACAGCTTATAGCTACGACCACTGGGGAGTGGAGGTTAATGCCGCATGGCAGCATAACCTGCGCCGAGAGGAGTCGGAGCCGGTGTCGCACGGCTTCATGCCCACACCGCCCAACACTCTTGAGCGGCAGTTCTCTAAGCACACGGCTACCCTCAATGTCTCGGCTCGATGGCAAGTGGCGGCGAGGCATACGCTGCGCTTGGGCATGCTCGGTGAGATGCAGCATAACCGACGAAGCGGGTGGGGCTTCATCATACCTGATTTTGAGCAGTATAGTGTCGGACTGTTCGCGAGCGAGGAGTGGCGGGTGAACAATAACCTGATGCTTAACGCAGGTGTCCGTTACGATTATCAACACACCCATATCCACCCTTACGAAGACTGGTACCTCACGCCGGTTGGCGATACCGCTGTCTATCAGCAACGCTCATCTGCTCTCAGGCGCTCGTTCAATAGCTTCACATGGTCGGCGGGCATGCAGTATAAGACGGCAGGTTGGCTTGTCAAGGCAAACATAGGTAAGGCTTTCCGTACCCCTATAGCCAAGGAGTTGGGAGCTGATGGAGTCAATTACCATATCTTCCGCTATGAGGCAGGCAACGGTGAGCTCAATCCGGAAGAGTGTTACCAAGCCGATGTGTCGGTGGCATGGGAGAACAAGTATGTGCGCTTGCAGGCTGACCCATTTGTGGGCTATTTCCCTAATTATATCTACCTCAACCCCACCTCCGATTATCGCGAGGGACTGCAGCTCTATCGTTACACCCAAGCCCGTGTCGTTCGTGCGGGTGCCGAGATGATGCTCACCGTCCGTCCCTGGGAGTATCTGGACATCAGCTTGCAAGGTGAGTATCTCTTCGCTCGCCAACTATCCGGAGAGAAAGCAGGATACGGATTACCCTTCTCGCCACCATGGCGACTGATGCCACAGCTCAGGTTCCATTGGAAAGAGCAGGGGTATGCAGCCGTTGATGTGCGCGTCTCAGGAGCTCAAAGAGACATAGTGCCACCCGAGAAACCCACAGAGGGATGGTGGACACTGAACATGAGTGCCGGACAGCGCTTCAGCTTCAACACTTGTGCCCTGACACTTAACCTTAAAGCAGAAAACATACTCAACACCAAATATTTTGACCATACATCCTATTACCGACTCATCGACATACCCGAAGCCGGTTGGAACCTGTCGGCAATGGTTAGTGTGGATTTTTAATCAACCCGTTCGCCATTCGGGGCGGACACAGACGATCAACAAATGAAAAAGACTCTTTCCTTGGCGCTTATCTTGGGCGCGTTAGTTATTATTCTTGTCGCGTGTGAGAACAAGAACAGAGATGTGACACCTCCGCAAATAGACCAGGCCACTTTCTTGCCTGCCGATTGCGACATCTATTATTTGAGCGACACTATGCTCGTGCATTTTGTCTGCTCCGATGACTCTGAGTTAGGCAACTACAATATTGAGATCCATAGCAATTTCGACCATCATACTCATGGCACTTCGGGTGTTGACTGCGAAGACGACGAGCATGATGATGCGGAGCATGAACATGAAGGGGATGCAGAACATGAGCACGAGGCTGTTGAGGGTGCTTGGGTCTATAACCACGACTTCAGCATCGACCGCGGGAAGACGAGCGAGACTATTGACCTGAAGATAGCTGTTCCGGCCGATGTGGCTGTGGGCGATTATCACTTCATGCTCCGTCTCACCGACCGTGCCGGTTGGCAGACCATCAAAGCTGTTGCTATTCATCTGCACAGACAAACAGAGTAGATGTTTGGCGGTTATAAAAAAATCATTACCTTTGCAGTTGTCTTTTGGAGCGCGGTCGTCCTTGCCGTTGTCGTTCGGATTCAATCCGAACACAATAAACGGAGAAAGAAGCCATCCGTGTAGAAAGAGCCCTCCGTGTTTTCCGTGAAAGTCCGTGTTCGTTAAAAAGACATCAGTATAAGAAGAGAAGTTCCGTGTTTTCCGTGAAAGTCCGTGTTCGTTAAAAAGACATCAGTGTAAGAAGAGAGGTTCCGTGTTTTTCGTGGGTCCGTGTAGGTGGTTAAAAACAATAATTCTGTGTAGGAAAGATTATCATACTCTTGCATAATCCAAAATAAAGTAATACCTTTGCGCTGGCAATTATGCCTTATTATTATCGATTATAAATTACGGACACCATGACAGACACCAAGAAAAAGCAAATAGCTGTTATCGCAGGAGCCGGTCCTGCCGGTCTGACAGCCGCATACGAGCTGCTCAAACAGACTGATATTCTCCCTATTGTCTGCGAAAAGACGGGTGCTATCGGCGGCATCTCGCAGACCGTTCAGTATCACGGCAACCGAATGGACATAGGTGGTCATCGCTTTTTCTCCAAGAGCGACAGAGTGATGCAGTGGTGGCAAGAAGTGATGCCACTGCAATCTAAGCCATCGAAAGATGATATCTTGCTTCAAGAGACGGAGAAAGAGTTTGCTAAGGTGGGTCCGGACCCTGAGAAAGAAGACCGGGTGATGCTCCTCCGCCGTCGTGTGAGCCGTATCTTCTTCCTCCGTAAGTTCTTCGATTATCCCATCTCAATGAAGAAAGAGACTTTCCTCAACATGGGTCTGATGCGTATGCTTCGTGCCGGTTTCGGCTATCTGTGGGCATGTGTACACAAGTTGCCGGAGACCTCGCTGGAGAACTTCTATATCAATCGTTTCGGGCGTCCGTTGTATGAGATGTTCTTCGAGGATTATACGACCAAGGTGTGGGGTGTTCACCCCTCTAAGCTTGGAGCCGACTGGGGCAGTCAGCGCGTGAAAGGCTTGTCTATCCTTGCTGTGCTGAAAGATATGTGGCGCAAGAACTTCGGCAAACAGGACAACGCTCAGGTAGAGACCTCTCTTATCGAGCAGTTCGTCTATCCTAAGTATGGCCCCGGACAGCTGTGGGAGCTGGTGGCGCACGATATACAATCAAAGGGCGGCGTTGTGCGTCTGCACACTGAGGTTGAGCAAATCAATGTCCGACAGGGTAGGGTGGCAAGCGTTGTCGTTAGGAACGAAGATGGGACGACCGAAGAGTTAGCTTGCGACTACTTCCTTTCAACCATGCCCATCAAGGACTTAGTGCCTGCTCTCAAGGGAGTAGAAGTGCCTGATGATGTGGCGAGAGTGGCAGCTGCATTACCTTATCGCGACTTCATCACCGTGGGGCTGTTGGTCAACAAGATGAAGATAAAGAACGAGACCAAGCTGCGTACCTATGCCGAGCGTGTGCCCGACACATGGATCTATATACAAGAGCGCGATGTGAGGATAGGTCGTCTGCAGGTGTTCAACAACTGGTCGCCATACCTGGTGAAAGATTATGAGAACACTATGTGGATCGGACTGGAGTATTTCTGTACGGAGGGCGATGAGTTGTGGAACATGTCATCCGAGGACTTCATCAACATGGCGAAGAGCGAACTGGCAAAGATCGACATCATCGATGAAAAAGATGTGCTTGATGCCTGCCATGTGAAGATCGAGAAAGCTTATCCTGCTTACTATGGCAGTTATTACCAATTAGATGGCGTCAAGCAGTTCCTCAATACCATCCCTAACTTGTTCTGTTTGGGAAGGAACGGACAGCACCGCTATAACAACATGGACCATTCTATGATGACCGCTTTTGAGACCGTTGACCTCATCATTAACGGCAACATAGACGACAAGTCAACCATCTGGAACGTAAACACTGAGACCGAATATCATGAAAGCAAATAAGACCATCATCATCGTTTGTTGCGCCCTACTCGCCATCGTCTGGGGTGTCTTAGCCGGTAAGACCTTCAACTCGAAGCCTGACCTTAACGGCGATAACATCAATTATTATATCTACGCCACCTCTTTGGCTACCGGTCATGGCTACAGCGACCTGTCTCATCCTCAGGCAAGACCCACCTCTACTTTTCCCCCGGGCTATCCTTTGCTGATGACCCCGCTGAGGGTGGTTACCGACAGTATAGTGGCTCAGAAATGGCTGAACGAAGTTTTTGTGCTGGCGGGTGTGCTGCTTATCTTCTTCACTCTCTTGCGTCTCGGCATGCGTTGGGATGTGAGTCTTCTGGCAGCCGCCGCAGGCTTGTTCGCGCCACGTCTATGGCATTTCTCTACGATGATGATGAGCGAGGCATCGTTCTTCTTCACCTCCGCTTTCGTCTTCTATGCCTTAGCGCGTTACTTCACCTCCGACAAGAAAGATGAGCGGTGGTGGGCAGACATCAAGCAGCCATGGCTATGGGCGATGATAGTCGTTCTGGTGCTCAACTATCACATCCGTACGCAGGGCTTGGCTCTGGTGGTGGGAGTGGGGTTGTTGTTGCTGTTCAAACGGCGCTGGACGGCACTCGGCACCACAGCGGTAGGCTTCGTCATCGGATGCCTGCCCTATATCTTACGCAACAAGATACTCGGACTGAACGGCAACCGCTATATAGACTCCATCATGATGAAGAACCCCTTCCAGCCTGATGCCGGTATGCTCTCTTTCTCAGAGGTCGTAGAGCGCTTCTTGTCCACTCTGAAGATGCTCGTCTTTAATGCTATACCCAACACTATCTTCCCTTATCTGAAGGTCAACTGCGACCAACCCGAATATTCGTTTTGGATCTACCTCATCGGTGCGCTCGTCTTGGCAGCTATACTGATAGGCTACTGGTCGATGGGCTCCTTGCGCTGGGGATTGATAGGCTATCTGCTTGCCACCCTGGGACTCATCTCTATCTTCTCCACGCCCAGCGGCAACCGCTATATCACCTCGCTCCTGCCGCTCTTGTATGCAGGACTGATCTTAGGTATATGGCAACTCGTAGAGTGGGTCTTCCTCAAACGCCCTAAGTGGCTGTTCACAGGATGTGCCTTAGTGTTAGGGCTACTCTTTATACCTTCCAAGGCGGGCATAGAGGAGGAGATAACTTTCTCTAAACAGAAATATCCGCTGCCTTATACCCAGTTCTTTAGCATGGGTAAACAAATGAAGAAAAAAGTGCCGGCAGGAACAGTCGTCTGCAGTCGCAAACCACAACTCTTCTGGTTGGAGAGCCAACTGCCCGGAGTGAACTATAAATACACCAAAGACGCACGCGAGCTCATCATGCATCTGGTGGAGAACAAGGTTGATTATGTGGTGCTCGATGCGTTAGGCTACAGTTCTACCGCACTCTACCTCTATCCGGCTATTCAACGCTACCCCTATCTGTTCCCGCAGGTGGTTATGCATTACGACAACACACACATGTATCTCCTCTCTTTTGATAGGGAGCGTGCACAAAAAGAGTTGATGCAAGATGATTAAACAATGGCTACATACGCTCTTCGTTGCTCCTACCAATAACACTCTTCTGCAGTTGTTCAGATACGGATTCGTCGGAGGAGTAGCTTTCGTCGTCGATTACGGTTCGCTGTATGTGCTCACGGAGTTCCTCAGTGTGCCGTATCTGTGGTCCGCTGCTATCGCTTTTATCTTAGGACTGGTCACCAACTATCTGCTCAGTATCAGTTGGGTCTTTAAGAAGAACGCCACTATGCAACGATGGCAGGAGTTCCTCTTTTTTGCTATCATCGGGGTGATAGGGCTCGGGTTCAATGAGCTGATCATGTATGTCGGTACTGATATGCTCCACCTCCATTATATGCTCTCCAAACTGATTTCCACAGTGATAGTCTTCTTCTGGAACTTCTTCGCAAGGAAGTACCTGTTGTTCAATAAAAGAGGTGATTGACGGCAATAGAACATCTATGGGATATCGTTTGTTGCTGCATCGCCGACGCTTTCCGCATGCATGCCGGAAAGCAACCATTGTTCTACCCGTTTGACTCATCATTCGACGAGCAGGACGGATGAGCTGAACTTCCCCACCCGTAACGCACGCGATGCCAAGAACCGCCTATGCCAAGTATGAGGGGGATATCTTGCGATAATTGCAGGTTAATGGTCTATTAGCAACTTCTCGTTTCTTTTGCTTTTAATTTTGGGTGATTTTGTGTCGAAAATCATCTGCGAACAACCATATATATTAAGGGAATAGTGTTGATCAGAACGGCTAATAACAGCAACTTTAATGGCGAGAGAAGGTGAAACCAAGCAATGCAGAATATGACTGCACCGATTACCACAAGCGCAAGATATACTATTCTCTTCAAGGATATTGAATGTGTACGAACAAGAAGTACGAGCATACCAACAAGAGCAATAAGCATATATGCAAGTGCGTTGATGATATGTATCGCCAAGCATAGCCATGTCGGATGCAAAACACCTTTGTGGAGAAGATATTTACTTAGTCCGCTTGATAGTTGATTGGCGCGGTATCTTAACCAATCAGAATGTTCTCCGCTATCGTATAAAGAGCTGAAAGTGTATAGTTCTACTTTCTTGTTATTGTTGCATGCCTCAAGCAAATTCTCCAGTTGCAGCCATGCTGTGGAATCCGGCAAGTCGTAAGCATGAAACATAACTACACAGATGGCATTCTTCCCTCTGCATTTCAATATACTCTCTTTGGCGGCGTTCCAGATACCTTTTTGCTTCATCAAGTGCCCCAATGTCTCGGGATAGTATTGAATATCACCCTTTCGTGGAACACGTTGAAACATATCAGCTGAGAGCAGATGAAGTCCGTTGGATTCCAAGTTCTCGGGGAAAGAGGCATTGGTCGCATTAAAAGGTGGGATAAAAGTGTTTATCGGCTTATCAAAATGTTGGCTCAGGATATGCTTACCTTTCCTGAACCGTCGGCATGTCTCGTCTGACGAAAGCCCACCAAACTCCCCTTGTCGGTTAATATCTTCATGAGTCAATCCGTGTAATGCTATCTCAATGGTTGGCGCGTTTAATAGTTGCCAATAAGAAGAGTCGTTTATCTCGTGTGGTATCTCTTCTTTTGCACAAGGAATGGTTGCAACAGACAAAGGGATTCCTTTGCCTGCAAATAATTGCAGCACTCGGCTATGAACAGAGTCGTACTGAACGGTTGGATCGTCAAGACGAAACACTACTTTGACTGCCTTGGCTGGTAGTGTTAACGAGAAGAATGCGCATAGCGCAAGAATTTGTTTTTTGCTCATCCGAAGTTTACTAATTAGCGCAAGGCTACTAAACTTCGGATACAAAAAGTGAGTATTTCTATTCGCATTCGCGGAAGCCTCGGATGAAAACCGCATCTAACCATAGAAATACCCACACTCATGAGGTGTGTTGCATTATGGTTAGATTGCAGAGTCTCCTAAACCTGCAAATGGAATATTATCCGATTATTCAAAATAGTTTCCGAGGCTTTTTTGAATGCGAATAATAGCATTGCCATTTATAATATGTCTGAGCGCAACGCTTTGCGCTGTTTAATTGAACCCTACACTCAATTTCACCCCTAACTCACGTTCACTCATATTATTGTATAAATTGATTCCACATTTTAGTCTCTGCAGCCTCAATTTCATCAAGTTTAGTTCTTTTTTGCTTGAGTGTTGCATCGTTTTCAAACGATTTTTACGCTACAAAGTTACTGCTTTTTTTTTATTGCGCAAGTGTTTTATACGATTTGGGCGATTTTTCATGTTCTTCGTTCAAAGCATTGTTAATGTGCCTACCTATTGTCCGCGTCTTTCAGCTGAAAAGTTACAACTTTTTTTGACAGATATTCAAAATATCAGTATTTTCTTCCAATTGTGCATTTTTTGTGGTACTCTGTATAATATCTGTTTTAAGAAAAGGCAGTATTTTTGCGCTGTAAAACTAAAAAATGGCTATAATCAACTCATGAAAACAATCTAACTATCCAACGGCATCGAGATGCCGTTGGTAGGTTATGGTGTTTTTATGGTGCCGCCAGAAGAAGCAGAGCGGTGCGTGAGTGATGAATGACACCTATCGTCAGAAACAACTGTTTTATATTTCAATATCATGAATATTTTTCAAAGATTAACTTCAGGTTATCCGCAAGGGGATGTGTCTCCCCAAGATTTTATCGATCACCTTTCCATCGGTGCTGACGGATGGATTGGCGCATGGGTTGCTGTCGGCTTGGCTGTCATCTTCGGGTTGTTGGTCTATATCATTCCTATCTATCTGACAGAGAAAGACAAGGTGGGTCCGTATCCGCTTTGGCTGCACACTTTCTATTGTGCCGCTGATTTCATGGGTATATGGGTGTTCCTTGACGCTTGGTGCATATACGACCATTTCCCATTGTTTATCTTGCTCTCTATCGGCGAAGCCATTTGGGTAGGCATGGAGATCTTCTGCCTGCAACGCGCTTGCACCTATGAGAAAGACATCAACTTCAAGCCCGGTGCCACGACCAAAGATATGCTCAAAACCATTGGTATCCAGATCCTCTGTTTCTATGTGGGCTTGAACCTGCTGCGTTTCGAGTTGCACGACAGCACTATGTGGAAATTCTGGATCTTCACTCAAGTGCTGATCACTATCGTTCCGGGTCTGGTGATGGAGGCTCGCAAGACACGCAAGGGTTTCAACCTCTGGTTGCATATAGTCTATATCTGCGTGGCTGTAGTATCGTTCAACCCGTGGTGCAACATGTGGGAGGCTATCGCGCCGGATTTCTTCTCGCTTGAAGCCAATCCGTGGTACTACATCATGGGCGTGGTATGCCTCTTCTTCTCCATCCGCGGACTGGTACAATACCTCCAACTGCCGGAGAAAAAATAACACCTTGTTATACAGTTCGTTTAAATTAAGAATTGCCACCATGTGTAGAATACAGCCTCACCGACCGCGGTCAGTCGCTCAAGCCGCATGTCAATTCGCTAATCGGCCGGGTATTATAACATTTCAACGAAATAGCCAAGTAGCCTATGCAGCCGATTGAAATTGCCGACATATTATCCACGGAGTTACAACTCGCGCACACGGGCTATCTGACACACGCGCTGTGTCTGCAAGGGTCAGCAACGCTACTTTTCAATGGAGCGGCGCACCCTTTGCAGGCAGGCGACTGTATCATCATGCAACGCAGCGAGTCGGCGCAGATAGCCGAGGCAAGCGCTGATTTCCGGACCATCACCATTTATGTAACGCCTGAGTTTATTCAGATGGCAATGCCGCTCTCTAACTACGGCACACGCGGACACATGATGCTCTTCAACGACCCTGTGATGCACCTCAACCCACGGCAACAGGCGCGGTGCAGAGAGAATATGGAGTACGTGCGCACACGTTGCGCGGAGAGGGAACACCGTTTCTACTTGGATCTGACCCTTAATGCCGTGCAGGGTATGATCATCGATTTCTTTGATTTCCATGCCCAGATCTACGATGAGAAGAACGACCTGAGCCACCAGAATGCGCACCTCATGAACCGCTTCATCGACATGTTAGAGCGAGGGGAGTACCGCACACACCGAGACATCTCGTATTATGCCGACCGCCTATGTGTCACGCCCAAATATCTCTCCGAGACCTGCAAAAGTATCAGCGGCTGTGGGGCGGCCTATTGGATTAACCGCTATACCTCTGTCGAGATAGCCCGCCTTCTGCGTGACCGCTCTCTCACGCTTGCGGAGATAGCCTTCCGTTTCGACTTCTCTTCCACGGCTTATCTGAGCCGTTACATCCGCCAGAACCTCGGCGTCTCCGCCTCAGAGATTCGGGGTGGGGAGAGGTAGTTAGTATGATTCCGACGAATAGCCTTGTTAGTAAATAAATCCGAATAACCAAAGTGGAATACGATTGACATCCCCAATAGGAGTATTATCAACTGCAAGATAACTATGCTCTATGTTTCGGATTTGTTTGAAAGATTTGGATGGTCCACCGACTTCCACGGTGTATTTTCTATTGACCACAAAGTCTCCTTTGGGAGAAAGAAGTACTTCGTTCCCTGCCGCATTCAGTTGGTTGTAGAAGAAAGTTTCACGAATAGTACCGATATTTGGATTTGGACTAAGTACATTCATCAAATTGGCATTTCCCAAATATATCTTATCAGGCTTACGCAGCACTCCTACTGACCTTGGTTGGTGCGAGAGCAAAGCTAACAATCCTGCTTTCTCTAATATATACAACATGCGTAATCCTCCTTCCCTATTAGTTTCCACAGCTGCAAAGAGTTCTGTCATATTAGGAGTCAGCGGAACAGCTTCTGCTAATACCATCAATAATCGCTTTGTCTTTTGAATGGTTGCATAATTTACTTCTTCTACAGCAGGCCAGTCGCGTTCCAAAACAAGCCAAATGGTTTCTTGCAATCGCTGTTCGAACCCGTCACCTTCTTCCTTATAGAACGGATAGCAACCATACTGAAGATATGTCTCAAAATACGGCTGTATGGTCATCTGTTCGGCTATGCGGGACGCAATATTGACTGAATCATTCAATATGTCTTCCAAAGAGTAAACAGGGATTTCTATTCCACGCTCAATAGCAATGTATTCTCGCAGCGACATCACTTGCAGAGTGTACATTCGCAACCGTCGTGAGAGATCGCCGGCTTCTGTATTGAGATGAAGCATACTACTTCCTGTAAAAACGATGTGAAGAGAAGGAAAATCATCGTAGATATTTTTTATCTCCGTCTGCCAATTATGATAGTGGTGCACTTCGTCTAAGAACAGATGTGTTCCTCCGTGTTGTTGATGATACTCAGCAAGGTCATATAGCGTGTGCGTCTGAAACCATCCGTGGTCAGCACTGGCATATAACACGGATTGCCGCTCAGAAAAGTCTTCTTTGATGTGCTGCAAAATCAGAGTTGTCTTACCCACACCTCGATAACCGCGTATTCCGATAAGACGGTTATTCCAGTTGATTTGCGAAAATAAATACCGATGGAATGTAGTTGTTACCATCTGCAAGCGGTTGGACATGGCTTGGCGCAGAACAGAAATTTCCTCTACCATAATGATTGCGTTTTATAAATCCGTTGCAAAGATACAACATCCTATTGATATTTGCAAGAATTTTCGCCGCAAATCGCCGTTGGAGCGTCGATTTATTAGTGTTTTTCGCCGTTGGAGCGTTGAATTATGCCCGTCTTTTCGCTGTTGGAGCGTCGGATTATGCTTTTTTTTTCGCTGTTGGGGCGTCGGATTATGTCTATTTTTCCGATGTTGGAGCGTTGACTAACTGATTATTTTCGCTGTTTCGATAGTTTTTGTGTATTCCTTTGCGAAAGAATGGCTCCGAGAAGGTATATGCTATCTTTGCGCTTACTATCAATCGGGATCTGCTTGTTTCTACTAATCATACGAATTAATTTATCTACGAATTATTCAAATTTATACGAATTGACTAAATAAATTCGTTTCATTCGATAAATTCGTAGAAGTACTTAATTTGTTTTAATTCGCAAAATTAGTAGATTATTTAGCAGACTGCGATAAGAAAAAGTGCGAGTTTCTTATCGCGTTACCAAGGCAGTGTCAGAAAAGGAGCCTTCGTCCATCCTAAGAAACTCACACT